>SKIZ01000057.1 GCA_007116135.1 Burkholderiaceae bacterium | reverse complement strand
TGCTGAACCTGATCGCGTCCAACCGGCACCTCATGGGCATTGAACATCAGGATATCGGCGGCCATCAGGATCGGATAGGAGTAAAGCCCCATGGTGACCCCATCGTCATCCTCAACGCCTTGCTCGCGGTTGGCATCCACGGAAGCCTTATAGGCGTGTGCCCGGTTCATCAAACCTTTGGCAGTTACGCAAGTCAGCAACCAAGACAGCTCGGGAATCTCAGCAATGTCGGACTGCCGATAAAAATGCACGGTCTCGGGATCGAGGCCCGCTGCCAGCCAAGTCGCCGCAATTTGCAGGCGGGATTGAGCAATGCGTGCCGGGTCCTCGCACTTGATCAGCGCGTGATAGTCGGCCAGAAAGAAAAAAGCATCGACATCGGGTTGCTGCGTGCTGCGGATGGCGGGTCGAATGGCACCGACGTAGTTGCCCAAATGCGGCGTACCAGAGGTCGTAATACCTGTCAGGACACGGGTTTTCATAGTCGTAGGGTTACAAGGTCACAGTGGTTCGGCGCTCGGATTCCAGATATTCGCGCGACTGCATCTCAAGGATGCGCGAGACGGTTCGATGAAACTCATTGGCCATGGGACCCACAGTGTATAACTGCTCCGGCTCGCATGCCGCTGACATGATCAATTTAACCTTGTGGTCATAAAACACATCGATTAGCCAAGTAAAGCGACGTGCCTCGGAAGCCTGGCGTGGACCCATTTGCGGCACGTCTGACAGGATCACGGCATGAAACCGGCTCGCGAGCTCGAGATAGTCGTTTTGCGAGCGTGGCCCACCACACAGGGTCGAGAAATCAAACCAAACCACTGAGCCTGCTCGCGCAATCGCACGGATCTCACGGTGCTCAATGTTCAACACGGGGTCTTGTGGCGCGGTATCAGCCAAGGCGTCAAAGGTTGACTGCAAGGCTTGTTGGGCTTCATCGTTTAGGGGCGTGTAATAGCTTTGAACCTGCTCAAGCGTGCGACGTCGATAGTCAATGCCACTGTCAACATTCAAAACGTCCATGCGTTGATAAATGAGATCAATCGCCGGCAAAATGCGATCTCGATGCAAACCATCGGGGTACAGCGTCTTGGGCTCGTAGTTCGATGTCATCACAAACGTCGTGCCACGCTCAAACAACCCAAGCAAAAGACGGTGCAGGATCATCGCGTCCGCGACATCGGAGACGTGAAATTCATCAAAGCAGATCAAGCGATAGCGTTTAGCAATCCGCTTGGCGACCTCATCAAGTGGATCCTGCTGCCCTTTGACCTCTTCGAGTTCGCGATGCACCGAGCGCATGAATTCATGAAAGTGCAAGCGGGTTTTACGTACCACTGGGACGGTCGCGTAAAAGGCGTCCATCAAGAAGCTCTTGCCGCGGCCCACCCCGCCCCAAAGGTACACGCCTCGCGGCACTGATGGGCGTTTCAGTAGTTTCTTTAGCGCGTTTGAGCGTTGCGCACGAAACCGCACCCAATCATCAAAAAAGAGCTGCAAGCGCTCAATAGCCACGACCTGAGCGGTATCAGCGTGGTAGCCACGCTCTTGCAAGGCACGGTTGAAGTACTCGGTGACGTTTATCGACATACAAATTAAACGGGCACCAACCTTTCGGGTAGTGCCCAACCTTTGATTAAAAAGCAGAGTTTGACCGGTGGCGCACGCTTGTGTCCATCGGCCAACCCGATCAGAAGTTCAGCGTGCGCTTGTGAACGGCCAGTGCCGCTTCCTTCATTGCCTCTGAGAGGGTCGGATGCGCGTGACAAATACGAGCAATGTCTTCAGCCGCACCACGGAACTCCATAATAGTGACGGCTTCAGAAATCAACTCTGAAGCCACTGGCCCGATGATATGCACACCGAGCACCTCATCGGTTTGGGCGTCTGCCAAAATTTTGACCATGCCTGTGGTATCGCCGAGTGCGCGAGCGCGCCCATTGGCCAAAAATGGAAACGAGCCCGCCGAATACTTCACGCCAGCAGCCTTGAGCTCTTGCTCGGTCCGGCCGACCCAGGCGATCTCCGGCGCGGTGTAGATGACCCACGGAATCGTATTGAAGTTCACATGCCCGTGTTGCCCGGCAATACGCTCGGCAACCGCGACACCCTCTTCTTCGGCCTTGTGCGCGAGCATCGGGCCGCGAACCACGTCTCCGACGGCCCAAACATTGGGCAGGTTTGTTTTGCAGTCCTCGTCAACCACCACAAACCCACGCTCATCGAGCTTGACTCCAACTTTCTCGAGATCCATCCCACCGGTGTAAGGTACACGGCCAATGGAGACAATCAGTTTGTCGACCACAAGCTTTTGCGCCTTGCCTTGTGCGTCAGTCCAGGCGATTGTCACATTGCGTGCCGTCTTGGTAATCTCACCAATCTTGGCACCCATATTGATTTTCAGGCCCTGCTTATCGAACACCTTGGCAGCTTCTTTGGCGATGGTCTCATCGACTGCCGGTAAAAACTGCGGCATCGCTTCAAGCACGGTGACATCCGAACCGAGCCTGCGCCACACACTACCCATCTCAAGGCCAATCACGCCAGCGCCAATAACACCAAGCCGCTTGGGCACATCGGCGATATTTAAGGCGCCATCGTTAGAGAGCACCTGCTTCTCATCAAACGGCAATCCGGGCAACTCGCGCGCCGAGGATCCCGTGGCCAAGACCACATGTTTGGCGCTTAACTCAGCGGCCGTCGTGCCGCTGACTTTAATCTGGTAGCCGGCCTCGTTCTTGCCGACAAACGAGCCCTTGCCATGAAAAAACTCGACCTTGTTTTTCTTAAAGAGATACAAGATGCCATCGTTGTTTTGCTTAACAACGTCATTTTTACGACCCAGCATTTTGGTCAGATCGAGGCTCACGCCCTTGGCAGAGATACCATGATCGCCAAAGTGATGGTTAAGCTGGTCAAAGTGCTCTGATGACTGCAATAACGCCTTTGACGGAATACATCCGACGTTGGTGCAAGTGCCCCCCGGCGCAGGCCCGCCCTTGCCGTTTTGCCAAGCATCAATACAAGCCACTTTCATTCCGAGTTGCGCGGCACGGATCGCCGCAATGTATCCGCCTGGCCCCGCACCTATTACCACTACATCAAACTGTTTAGACATTGATCTTCCGTTTAAATATCAAGCAATAATCTTTGTGGATCTTCAAGCGCTTCCTTCATCGCCACGAGCGCCAGAACCGCTTCGCGACCATCAATGATCCGATGGTCATACGATAGCGCTAAATAGTTCATCGGGCGAATCACGATCTGCCCGTCTTCAACGACTGCGCGCTCCTTGGTCGCATGCACACCCAGGATGGCCGACTGCGGTGGATTGATAATGGGTGTCGAGAGCATCGACCCAAACACGCCACCGTTAGATATAGAGAACGTTCCGCCCGTCATCTCTTCGATACCGAGCTTGCCGTCTGCCGCGCGCTTGCCAAAGTCAGCAATGGTCTTCTCAATCTCGGCAATGTTTAACTGGTCAGCGTTGCGAAGAATCGGTACGACCAGGCCTCGCGGGCTACCGACAGCAATACCAATATCAAAGTAACCGTGATAGACGATATCCTTGCCATCGACCGACGCATTGACCACGGGATAACGCTTTAAGGCGGCCACGGCGGCCTTGACAAAGAAGGACATAAAGCCAAGCTTGACACCATGCTCCTTTTCAAACTTGTCCTTATAGCGATTGCGCAAATCAATCACCGCCTTCATATTGACCTCATTGAAGGTCGTCAAGATCGCGTTTTCCTGCTGCGATTGCAGCAAGCGCTCGGCCACGCGAGCACGCAAGCGGCTCATCGGCACGCGCTGCTCAGCTCGACCATCGAGTGCCGCACCCATGGGCATGGCCGGTGCAACCGACTTGGGTGACGCAGCCGACGCAGCCATGGCATCGGCCTTGGTCACGCGCCCATCACGGCCCGTACCGGCCACGCTATCGGCCGACAAACCTTTTTCCGACAAGATCTTGTTAGCTGCCGGTGATGCCACACCCGACGAACCCGAGGCAGCGGGAGCTGCAGCCGCAGGCTGCGCTGGGGCTGCTGACGCTGCAGCAGGCGCAGCAGCAGGTTCGGCCGCGGGCGCTGCAGCAGGTTCGGCCGCGGCAGTCGCTGCCGTATCAATCTTGGCAAGCAACTCACCTGAGGCAACCGTACTGCCGTCGGCTTTGACAATTTCAGTCAGCACACCCGAAGCCGGTGCGGGTACTTCAAGCACCACCTTATCGGTTTCGACTTCAATTAAGATTTCATCGGCTTGTACGGCTTGGCCTGGCTGCTTTTTCCAGGTCAAAAGGGTCGCCTCTGAAACCGACTCCGAAAGTTGTGGGACCACTACCTCAGTTATAGACATTTGTAATTTCCGTCAAATAAAAATCGAATCACGCCAGACTTAATCGATGAGCCTGGTATCACTTGGTCAACGCAAAGGACTTGATGCGCCCAAAGGCCTGCTCAACCAGCGCCTTTTGCTGCTCAATGTGCTTGGCTAAATAACCCACCGCCGGCGAAGCCGATGCGGCGCGTCCGGCATAAGCAAGTTTTTGGCCTTTGACCATGTTTTCATACAGGTGATGCTCCACGTAAAACCAGGGACCCTGGTTTTGCGGCTCATCCTGAACCCAGACCACTTCGGTGGCCTTGCTGTATTTGCGCAATTCGGTCTCAAACATCTTGTGTGCAAAGGGGTAAAGCTGCTCGACCCGAATAATGGCGACATGATTGGCTTTGCGTTCCTCACGCGCTTGAACCAGGTCGTAGTAGACCTTGCCCGAACAAACCAATACTCGTTTGACCGCCGCGGCATTAATAGCGCTGTCAACTTCACCGATCACCGGCTTAAAGCGCGAGGTAGCCAAATCCTTTAAAGGTGAGCCAGCGCTTTTATTGCGCAGCAGCGATTTGGGCGTCATGATCACCAAAGGCTTTCGAAACTGACGAATCATTTGCCGGCGCAACAGATGAAAAATCTGCGCCGCGGTCGTCGGTTGAACGACTTGCGCATTATTGTCGGCACACAGCTGCAAGAAGCGCTCAATGCGCGCTGAGGAGTGCTCTGGCCCTTGCCCCTCATAGCCATGCGGCAACATCAAGGTCAACCCTGACTGACGGCCCCATTTCGCTTCACCAGACATGATGAACTGATCAATCACGACCTGCGCGCCATTGACAAAGTCGCCGAACTGCGCCTCCCAAATGGTCAACGTGTTCGGATCAGCACAGGAGTAGCCATACTCAAAGGCCAAAACCGCCTCTTCCGAGAGCACCGAATCAATGACGGTAAATGGCGCCTGACCCTCAACGACGTTTTGTAGCGGCACGTGCGTACCATCGTCCCAACGGCCTCGATTTTGATCGTGCAACACCGAGTGACGGTGAGTAAAGGTGCCTCGACCCGAGTCTTGACCAGTAATCCGAACCGCGTAGCCTGAGGCAACCAAAGTCGCAAACGCCAGGTGCTCACCCATCCCCCAGTCCAGATTCAAATCGCCGCGCGCCATGGCACGGCGATCGTTTAGCAACTTGTTGACAAGGGGATGTGGGGTAAAGCCTTCGGGTAGCGTAGTGATCTTCTCACCAATACGCTTGAGCTCAGCTAACGGCACCGCGGTGTCAGCTTGATCAGTCCACTTTGCCCCCATGTAACCGGACCAGTCAATGGCATATTTGCTCTTGTAATCGGTGAGCACGGGCTCAATGGTGCGCTGACCGTCTTCCATGTACTGGCGATATGCTTTGACCATTTCGTCGGCCTGGCCCTCGGCCAAGACGCCTTGCGCGGTCAGCTTGTCGCCGTAAAGCTTGCGCGTACCGGGGTGCTGACCAATGCGCTTGTACATCAGCGGTTGCGTCAGCGACGGGGTGTCTTGCTCGTTGTGGCCGAGCTTGCGAAAGCAGACAATATCAACGACCACGTCGCGACCAAACTGCATCCTGAAGTCAAGCGCCAGGCGGGTCGCAAAGACCACGGCCTCCGGATCATCACCATTGACGTGAAACACAGGTGCTTCGATCATCTTGACCACATCGGTGCAATACAGGGTCGAGCGCGAGTCGCGTGGATCCGAAGTGGTAAAGCCAATCTGGTTATTGATGACCAGATGCACAGTGCCGCCAGTGCCGTAACCGCGCGTTAAGGCTAAATTGAGCGTCTCCATCACCACGCCTTGGCCGGCGAAGGCTGCATCACCGTGCACCAATACGCCAAGCACCTGCTTGCCTTGGGCATCGCCACGGCGCTCCTGGCGCGCGCGAACACTGCCCTCGACCACAGGATTCACAATTTCCAGATGTGATGGGTTAAAGGCAAGCGACAGGTGCACCGGCCCACCGCGGGTCGACAAGTCGCTAGAGAAGCCGTTGTGGTACTTCACATCACCATCGGTGAGCCCTTCAGCATGCTTGCCTTCAAACTCAGCAAACAAGTCACCAGGCATCTTGCCCATGATGTTGACCAAAACGTTCAAGCGGCCACGGTGCGCCATGCCAACGACAATCTCATGGACGCCGGACTCTCCGGCGTGATTGACCAACTCATCCATGCTGGCAATAAAACTCTCACCGCCTTCAAGCGAAAAGCGCTTTTGCCCGACATACTTGGTATGCAAAAACCGCTCAAGCCCTTCGGCCTCGGTCAACTGCTGCAAGACGTTACGCTTGGCATCGTTTGAGAGTATGGCTGCACCACGCACAGACTCCAGGCGCTCCTGAATCCAGCGTTTGACCACCGGGTCCGAGCAGTGCATGAACTCAGCACCAATTGAGCGACAGTACGTGTCTTTAAGCGCCTGAATGATCTGGCGCAGTGTCATCGTGCTGTCGGATGTGAAATACGTGTTGGTGGCCGAGAACTCCTGCTCCATGTCAACATCAGTCAGACCATAGAACGCCGGATCCAATTCCGGTATGTCGTCTCTGTCGTGCTGCTTTAACGGATCAAGATCGGCCCAGCGCGAGCCAAGCGAGCGGTAGGCTGCGATCAAGGATTGCACGTGCAACTGCTTTGAGGCGACCGTCAGATCGACGCTTTGCGAACTGCCGGCCTGGTGGCTTGAACGTGCACGCTGCGCAAACGACTCCACAATGGGCGCATGCGCTAAGTCGCGTGTCTGGGTCTGACCGTCCGTTGCAGGCGCGTTTTGCAACTGATCGAAATAGGCTCGCCAGTTATCCGGGACAGATTGGGGGTTGCTCAGGTAAGACTCGTAGAGTTCCTCGACGTACGGCGCATTGCCGCCAAAGAGGTATGAGTTTTGTAACGCTTCAATTTGCGATGACATTTGACGCTTCACCTAACCGGGTGCTTCACCCGAAACGATGCAGGGAACCTTCCGCTTACTCGGCCTAACCGGTCTGCGGATAGCGGGGCGAAAGGCAACGTATAGCCTAGATAGCCATTGTGCAAAGTTTAACGCAAGCAACCCTTAAAGGCGCGTAAATACTGATTGTTTTTTAAAAAAGGCGTCCGAACGATGCTGCGCCGCGTCATCGAAACCCCGAATGGATCCAACAAAACGGCGGGCTAAACCATTAAGCTCTACACAGGATGGCCAATCATTGACGCACGCCCAAAGCCTCACTACCAACACCCGAATTGCCTTACGGATGAACCAACAGATGAAAAATGACCTAAACCAGTTAGCCCTCGATTACCACGCCCAGCCGCGCCCCGGAAAGATTTCAGTCACCCCAACCAAACCCCTTTCAAACCAATTCGACCTGTCACTAGCCTACTCCCCGGGCGTGGCCGCAGCCTGCATGGCCATCGATGCTGGAGGCGATGATGCGGCGGCGCGCTACACATCGCGCGCCAACCTCGTGGGCGTCATCACCAACGGCACTGCGGTGTTGGGTTTAGGCAACATTGGTCCGCTTGCCGCCAAACCGGTGATGGAAGGTAAAGGTTGTTTATTTAAGAAATTCGCCAATATCGACGTTTTCGATATTGAACTCAACGAGACCGATCCTGCCAAGCTGGTTGAAATCATCGCCGCGCTTGAACCCACCCTTGGGGGGATCAACCTTGAAGACATTAAAGCGCCGGAATGCTTCTACATCGAGCAAGCGCTTCGCGAGCGGCTAAAGATCCCGGTTTTCCACGATGACCAACACGGCACAGCCATCATCTCCTCGGCAGCCATTCTTAACGGTCTAACCCTGGTAGATAAACCCATGGCCAGCGTCAAGCTGGTGTGCTCAGGCGCGGGCGCCGCAGCAATCGCCTGCCTTGATTTGTTGGTGCACCTTGGCATTCAAAAGCAGAACATCATTGTTTGCGATTCTCGAGGCGTGATTTACGAAGGCCGAGAGGCCGACATGGAGGCCAACAAAAAGCGTTATGCACGCAAGACCGACAAGCGCACCTTGGCTGACGCCTGCCTCGATGCCGATGTCTTTCTCGGTTGCTCGACCAAAGATGTCATGACCGCTGAGATGGTTAAATCAATGGCAAGCCAGCCCTTAATACTGGCCCTTGCAAACCCTGACCCTGAAATACGTCCCGAGATAGCCCGGGGCGCGCGCGCCGATTGCATTATTGCCACGGGCCGCTCGGACTACCCCAATCAAGTCAATAACGTGCTGTGCTTTCCGTTCATTTTCAGAGGCGCGCTTGACTGCGGTGCCACCCGCATCACCGAGGAAATGAAGCTTGCCTGCGTCAAGGCCATTGCCGAGCTTGCACGAGCCGAGCAAACCGATGAGGTTGCCCAGGCTTATCAAGGCCAGGACCTCAATTTCGGACCCGACTACATCATCCCCAAACCATTTGATCCGCGCTTGATTGTCACCATCGCCCCGGCTGTGGCGCAGGCGGCGGCTGACTCCGGCGTGGCCTTGCGCCCGATTGAGGACATGGATGCCTACAAACAACGATTGTTGGCACAGGTCTACCACTCAGGCCAAATCATGCGTCCGGTGTTTCACCAAGCCAAACAAGATCCAAAGCGAGTACTTTACGCCGATGGCGAAGACGAGCGCGTTTTGCGAGCCGCGCAAACAGCGATCGATGAGAAGATCGCTTGTCCGATCTTGATCGGCCGACCCGCGGTGATTTCGATGCGCCTACAAAAGAT
>SKIZ01000140.1 GCA_007116135.1 Burkholderiaceae bacterium | reverse complement strand
GCGTTGGGGTCTGTTTGAGTCGATGCCTCAGAGCCCTCTGGTGGTGTGGCTTCATTGTCATCGCTGCTTGACGTTTGCGCGACAAAGCGCATCTTGTCTCCGTCCCATTGTTGTCCACACCAGCAACGGCCGGTCGCATCAATAATGCATGTGCCGCTTCCACAGCAGCGAGGATCTTCTGTCATGTTGTTTTCCTAATGATTGATGGGCTAGTCTTGCGAGCTGACTAAGAGCACGCAAATACTGTACATCAACAAGATCGGCTGTGTTGTAGTAGTTGCGCTCTGATCAGGGGCGCACAAAAGTAACAAAGGCTATGCAGGGTGCGTGATGGTCAAGTCAGCTTGCTGTAGTGACCTTGATCCGTGTTGCTTCACAGAGCATGTGAGCGTGCTTTGTTTTTCGATCTCTATAGACGCCAATGTGCCATGGTCAACAGACATGCCAGCAAGTTCCGTGTATGCTCGTATCAGAAGCAATGGATTTGCACTCGTGCCCATGCGTTACTTATTGTGTTCGAATGTCTCATACGGGGTCGATCGATGTGGTCGGTGCTGCCCGATTAAGCTTTAATCCTTTTGCACGTTCGAAGCATATCTCTAAGATGTAATCGTAAAGGCGCGCACCGGCGCAGTCCTGGCAATCTGCTTCACTCGGTTCGCCGCGATTCTCAATTCAGTCTTTCTCAGTGCACTGGCTGTTTGTAATTGCAATCAGGCTCAAAGGAGGCTGACTATATGTACACCCCAAAACCGGAGGAACTATGCATCAACGCCTAACTCGACAATCCTTGGCCGAACTGACTGCATTTACATCCGCGCCATGCTTGTCGCTATACCAACCAACGCACCGCGCCCATCCGGACAATCAGCAAGATTTACTGCGTTTTGAGCAAGGTCTCGAGACTTTAGAGCTCTCATTAAAGAAGCAGTACAGCGCCGAAGAAACGCGCACGCTACTGGCGCCATTTCGAGCGCTTGCCGATGCCCCGGATTTCTGGAATCACACTTTGGATGGGCTTGCGGTGCTTGGTGGGCCGAACCTATTTCGTGTGTTTATGCTGGCGCGGCCAGTTGGCGAATTGGCCGTCGTGGCCGATAGCTTTCACACTAAACCGCTGCGCCGAGTTTTGCAATCCGACAGCCGTTATCAGGTGCTCGGTTTAAGTCGCCAGACCGTCCGATTGTTTGAGGGTGATCGCGATACGTTAAGCGAGATTGAGCTTGTGTCTGGCGTGCCGCAAACGGTCGATCAAGCGCTAGGTGATCAACTCAGTCAAGCCCATCATGCTGTGGGCTCCTATGGCGGTGTTGGTGGTGCGAGCACACCGATGCATCATGGTCATGGTGGCAAGAAAGATGAGATCGATAAAGACGCTGAGCGCTTTTTTCGGGTCGTCGATCGCGCTGTGATTGAGCACTACTCCAAGCCAAGCGGTCTGCCTTTGATTCTGGCGGCGCTGCCAGAGCATCACCACCTCTTTCATAAGATCAGCCATAATTCGCAGCTACTGGCAGCGAGCATTGACGGCAGTCCCGACGCAATGAGCCTCGAGCAGTTATGCCAAAAGGCGTGGCAGACGATTGAGCCGCAGTACCTAGCGCAACAAGCTCAGTGGGTAGAGGAGTTTGGGTTGGCGCGATCAAGGGGGTTGGGCAGTGACAGCCTTACAGAAGTCGCTCAGGCGGCTGCTCAAGGGCGCGTCAGCAGATTGCTCATTGAAGCGCAGCGTCAGATTCCTGGAAATCTCGAGACCAGCAGTGGCGTGATCACGCATGCGCAGCTGAAAAATCCGCAGGTCGATGACTTGCTTGATGATCTAGGTGAGTTGGTCGAAGCAATGGGTGGCCAAGTGCACGTGCTGCCGTCGCAGCGCATGCCGAGCGATACGGGACTAGCTGCCACTTATCGTCATTGAAGTCGCGTGCACCATTGCCAGAAATAAGCGTTCCAGAAATTAAGGTCATGCCATTTGGCTCAAGCTACAGGGCCTGCACTTAGATTTCTACGCTCATCGATGGCCAGATCGATCGAGGCACTAGCGACAGGGCTATTCATCGGTTTGGGGCAGGCGATCGATTCCAGTTTTAATCTTGCACTGCATGATTGAGCAATCTACTTGTTTGTCGCCGTCAAAGGATGTGGGGTGTTGTTTGGTTCGTGGTCGGTGTAAATCAGACCTAGGCGTTTTAGGGTTTCGTTTTAATGCGAGTCGGTCGTTTTGACTCGGGTTTGCCCGGACGAGGCCAGTCTTGATGCCAGCCTGCTTAGCACTTCGTAGGCTTGAGCGGCTTCGGGGTGCCATTGCTTGACGATGTCATATTGCAGTTCAACGACACGCGTATCGCCACGGGCCGCAGGCCCGGTCAGTGCGCGGGCGGGGTCCATTTGCAACAGGTTCTGAGTCGTTGTGCTCAGCAGCGCAGCATGAAGCTTGCTGATCAGATCCGGATGCACACCGCAGGCCTGCCATGCTTCGATGGCCACGGCTTGCAGGACCACATTTAGATTGGCGCTAAATACCGCAGCAGCATGATAGAGACCTTTGTTGCTGGCCTTCAATTCAAATGGGCTCGCACCAAGCTGACGGACCCATTTGTCTAGCAATTGCGTGCTGCGCGCATCACTCTCGATGGCACAAGGCGTGCCCTTGAACATGGCCACGCTCGATTGCGGGTCAGCGAAGCTCATGGCCGGATGGACGCTGCCAATGGCAAATCCTTTTGCCCGCATTGATTCTAGCAATGCCGAGGATTCGAAACCGCTGCAATGAATTGCCACAGGCATGTCCAGGCCAGGGGCTCGAACTTCATTTGAAACCCGAGCTAAGGCGTCGCTGATAATCGATATCTGGCTATCGGGCACGGCAATTAGCCAGATATCGGCTGTGCGCATGGCCGCTAGGTCATCAACGACATGTCCTGAGCCGATGAACTCGGACGCTTTTTGGGCGCTTTGAGACGAGCGGGAATACAGATCCTGTATCTTGCCTGCACCGGTCTGATCAATGAGTTTTGCGAGTGTTTTACCGACCTTGCCGCAGCCGATCACGTTGACGATGTACATGTCTGAATTGATTCTCTGCCGTAAAGGGTTGAAACAAACGAGCCGTAAAGCGCCTGCCAAGATAAGGGGGACTGCATTTTGTTGCGTCAACCAATGTCGGTCAACAGCGTGAATCTTTTACGAAAATGACGAATCACTCGCGTGTCAGTGAAGTCGCTTTCACGATTCAATTCTAAGGCACCGTTTAGCGATAGGTCAGCATTATGTATGCGACGATCATTTCGCGCTGGGTCCAACCAAGCTCCGATGACAAGGACGAGCCCCAAGACTTGCTTGGGATGAAGGTCGTTTGCCTAATCCTGTGGCGTCATCTGCAAGGATTTCATTTAGTCGATCATTGATTAACTGATTAACCCGCCAGTTTGCTATATTGATCCGATGGCGTGGTTCCTCAGTGGAGTCAGTCAGTTCTTACTAGGTTTTGTTCGGCGAAAAAATGACGGATGACCAACGACGGGGTCGGTAAATCAGACATCACATGGTTCTACTTTACGGGTCGAAGTCCGTTGTCACTGCGTTGGCCACTTGGCCACTTGGCCACGAATGGCGCAAAGATGCTATTGACAGACTTTAGGTAAACGACGGTTCGGTTCTCGGAGACAGCGAAATGAGCAGGGATTCAACCATGATTATTCGCAATGGCTTAATCATCGATGGCAGCGGGGATAAGCCTGTCATTGGAGACATCAAGATTAGCAACGGTGTGATCGAGCAGGTTGGTAAGGTCACGGGTAAGGCCGATGAGGAGATAGATGCCAAGGGCATGATCGTCACACCAGGCTTTGTTGACATTCACACTCATTATGACGGACAGGTCACTTGGAGTCATCAGGTCGGGTCTTCATCTGAGCTCGGTGTGACTACGGTAGTGATGGGTAACTGCGGCATTGGATTAGCGCCGTGCAAAAGTGAGTCGCGCGAGCTACTGATGAAGCTCATGGAAGGCATCGAGGATATTCCAGGCGCCGTCTTGCAGGAGGGTTTGCCATGGAACTGGAGCAGCTTTCCGGAGTATCTCGATGCATTAGACAAAAGGCACTATGACATCGATATCGCAGCCCAGATTGGGCATGCGCCGCTGCGCATCCATGTGATGGGTCAGCGCGGGGCAGATCGTGAGCCAGCAACCGATAGTGAGAAGGCGCAAATGGCCAGGCTAGCCCAGGAGGCGGTGCGAGCGGGCGCGCTTGGCTTTACGACTTCGCGCACCATCATGCACAAAAGCAGTGACGGCAAGCATACCCCTTCTTTGGGCGCTGCCGAAGATGAGCTTATGACCATTGCCCAAGCGTTGGGTGACCAAAACCAGGGCGTGTTGCAACTGGTGACTGACTTTGATGATGTTGATGCTGAATTTGCCATGCTTAGACGCATCGCGGAAAAATCGGGCCGGCCACTGTCTTTGACGTTGTTACAACACGAGCATTTGCCAGACCGTTGGCGACGCGTCATGGAGCACATGCATGCGGCCAATGATGCAGGTGTGCTGATGCGAGCCCAGGTAGGCGCTCGTCCTGTTGCCTTGATTTTTAGCTTGGACTTAACGCTTTGCCCGTTTTCCGGGCTGCCTGCTTATGAAGCGATTAACCACCTTTGCCTGACAGATAAGCTGCAAAGGATGTCGGATCCTGATACTCGCAAGGCGATACTCGAGCAACAGCATGACGATGAGCTTTATAAGCGTCGGGTCGCTAACTTCGATAATCTGTATCCCCTGACCAATCCGCCAAACTATGAGCCTCGTCCCGAGGACAGTATCGCTGCGATGGCACGTAAAGCTGGCCGTGATCCAGCTGATTTTGTCTACGATTACTTGATGACAGACAACGGACAGGCACTGCTCTACAGACCGCTTTACAACTATGCCGATCAAGACATGGAAGTTTTGCGTGAGATGCTGCTGGATCGCGATTCGGTACCTGGTTTAAGTGACGGCGGGGCTCATTACAACTTCATCTGCGACGCCAGTTTCCCGGTTTACTTGCTGACCCACTGGGCCCGAGATCGATCGCGTGGCCAAAGGATTGCGCTTCAGACTCTCGTGAAATGGCAAACGCACGACACTGCGCAAACGGTGGGACTCAATGATCGCGGGTTACTGAAGCCTGGCTATAAAGCTGATGTCAACGTCATCGACTTCGATCGCCTGCGCCTTTATCGTCCAGAGATTGTTCACGATCTGCCAGCCGCTGGCCGCCGCCTTGCTCAGAAAGCTCAGGGCATTAAGGCAACCATCGTCTCGGGCGTGATGACCTATAAGGACGGTCAGTTCACCGGGTGCCTGCCAGGCAGACTGGTGCGTGGCGCCAAATCACTGCAAGCGGTTGTTGCGTGAGTATGCATTTGCGCATGCCCGAGCCGTCAGACAGATCCATGACCGGCGCGATCATCATCGACGCGCTTGGCTGTTGACCCATTGGAAGAATTGAGAAGCCGGCATGGGGCGTGCGAACCAGTAGCCTTGAGCCTGGTCGCACCCGAGCAGCTTGAGTTGGTCGAGCGTTGGCTCATCTTCGACGCCTTCGGCAACGGTCTTTAGCTTTAACGCTTGAGCCATGTGTATGATCGCTTGAACGATTGCATAGTCCTCGCTTTGGTCAGTGAGGTTTTTTATAAATGATTGGTCAAGTTTAAGCTTATCGATTCGTAGCCGCTTTAAATATTGCAGACTTGAGTAACCAGTTCCAAAGTCATCGATGGTGAGTTTGATGCCCCGTGCCTTCCAATCAGCCAAGATAGAGAGCACCGGGACATCAGTTTGCAAGAAGATCGACTCGGTTAGTTCAAGCTCAAGGTTTTCAGGCTGCAAGCCACTATTGGCTAGAGCATCGTGGACGTGGGCCGCGACTAGTCCTTGGCGAAACTGCACGGCTGATATATTGACCGAAAACGTAAGTCCATCTAAGCCGTGATTGCGCCAAGTTCGAGCCTGAAGACATACGTCGTTTAAGACCCACTTGCCGATTTCGATAATAAGCCCACTGTCTTCGGCCACATCAATGAAGCGCCCAGGTGCAACAATCCCGTGATCTGGTCGGTTCCAGCGCAGCAATGCCTCGGCGCCCACGACCTTACCCGACTGCAAGTCGATTTGTGGCTGATAGTACATTTCAAACTCTTGTCGTTCGAGCGCCAATTGCAGCGCATTTCTTGTGTCGGTAAACCGGATCACGTCCGAATTCATGCCAGTCTCATAGGCGCGAGTTCGATTTGGGCCGGCAAGTTTTGCTGCCGATAAAGCGGTATCAGCTCGGCGCAGCAAAATATCACTATCCGTGCCATCTTCTGGATACATGACAATGCCGATTGAGAAGGTAACACTCAAATGCAGCCCTTGAATCCGATAGGGCTTAGCGATTTTTGACAGGACCGCGTCGGCGTAGGCGGCAACAGCCTCTGGCGTTGGAAGATGTGCAATGACGACCATAAACTTATCGCCCATGAGTCGCGCGGCAGTCATGCCTGGCTGCATGGCAGCCTTTAGCCGGATACCGACTTCCATAATCAAAGAGTCGCCGATCGAATGGCCATAAGTTTCATTTGTCTGATTGAGCTTATTGACGTCGATATAGAGCGCAGCAACATTTGAATTATGCTTTTGCGCGGCCGCTAAAGTGGCGTTAAAGAGTTCTAGTGCTGCGGCTTTGTTGGGCAAGCCGGTCAAGGTGTCGGTAAAGGCAAGGTACTTGATTCGGGCGGTGTCTTCTTGCTGGCGCAAGTCCATACGGTCTCTGGCATCGAGCATCGCGTTCAGTTTGGTTGCGATGTTGCGCAGTTCAGTTGGCCCTTGCGGGGTCGCGCGCTGACTCAATGAGCCGTGCGCTATGTGTTCCATCGTCGTTGATATATGCTCAATGCTGCTGGCTATGCGTCGTGCTAACCAGATGATGATGCCAGCCAGGGGAATCATCAAGCCCAACAACCATAAAAGTCTCGTAATAGCGCTTTTTAGGATCGGTCCAATGATGGCGGCTTCATCAACCGAGGCAAAGGCGATCCAATCGGTGTTTCTGATGGGGGTAAATGTGTACAACCGGCGTTGGCCATACTGGTTCTCAGCGAGCGCGACGCCTTGACGCTGACGTTGCATCAAGCGAAACGCCGGGGAGTCGATCACCATGCCAACCTGGTTATCGGAGCTGCCAGACCTGGCAATATTGACCCCTTCGGTTGTCAATAATCCGATCGACATGTCCTCAAAGAAGGTCGTGTCAGCAATGATGTCCTCGTAGTGCACCAAGTCCGCGCCTGCGGCGATGGCGCCATTAAAGCGTCCCGCATCGTCGAAAATCGGGTAGGCAAGCACTGAGATCCAGCGGTCAGTAACAAAGCCGATGTGGGGTCTACCGACGGTGAACTGCTGTGTCTGCGAAACGGTATCGAAGAAATCTGCTAAATCAGGTTTGGTTGGCTGGTCTAGCCCCACGGGGTGTGCGCTGCAGACGAGGTGCCCTTGGGCATCGAGGGTGATGAGGGTGGAATAGGCCAGCTGCAGCGCACTGACCTCAGCGAGCAGCGGGTCGCAGTGATCCGGGTCTAGCGAGCGGACATTGGGCCTTTTAGACAGCTGCTCCAGAACAAATTTGCCGTTATCAAGAAATAAATCTGTTTGTGCAACTGTCCTAGCCAAAACAGTATTTGAGAGCTGATAAGCATTAGCGGAGTCTGTAAGGTAGCGTCGATAGGTATCGACGCTCAGTGATATCAATAAGGCAATCAGAGGCAGAGCAATCAGAGACAATAGAACCAAGCGTATGGGGCAGCTTGGAATTTTGGTTAGTCTGGTAAAAAACCGTGAAAAGCCATTTAGTTTTTTCATGAATATCCAAGGGCTTCTAGACCATCAAGTGCTCTGGCAGGCGCGGCCCAAGCAAACATGACGCTCTTACAAGTCAGAAACATAGCCAGTGTGCGAACCAGTGGAATTTTTATCAATCCATCGATCGCAGGATGACGGATTGCCTGTTACCAGTGTTTACCTAAATCTCACTAAATGCAAGATCGATTTTGTTTAGCTCGGTCATGAAAGCCGCGCGTCAATGCTGGATGCGCAAGACCAGGTAAAAGGCCGTTCATTGGATCTCGGCCTTATTGACTCATTGATTGGTAAGCTCTATCGTCGCGTGATATGAGTGCGGGTAACGATTGTGATCGCGCTACATTGAAGTCGCTGGTTTAGCGCATGTTGGAATCGAAGATCAGGCCAGCAGCCCTAACCGGTATGAACCCTGTTTCGGCCAGCGTGCTTGGCTTCATACATGGCGCGATCGGTGCGCCCAAACCAGCTCTGCAGCGATTCGTTCGCTTGGTAGATTGTTACGCCAAAGCTGGCAGTGACCTTGCCAATAAGAGGAATTTCATGGCAAGCGAAGGCCAAACGCAACTTTTCAGCAACTAAAACGGCGGCCTGCAAATCCGTGTTGCGCAATACAACCATGAACTCTTCGCCGCCCCAGCGGCATGAGATGTCGGTGGCGCGGGTGTGCTCAAGGGTTAGCTCGCTAAGCGCTACGAGAACGCTGTCGCCGGCTAAGTGACCATGGGTGTCATTGACTTTTTTGAAATGATCGATATCAAAGGTCAGCGCAGACAAAGGCGTACCATGGCGATTGGCAAGGGCCATTTCACGCTCTACTGCCTGTTCAAAGTGCCGTCGGTTCCACAAGCCCGTTAAAGGATCCGTGGTGGCAATATAGTTTAGTTTTTTGTTAGCCGTCTCTAACTCAAGGTTCAAGGCGTCAGCGGCTTCCTTGTTGCGTTTTAGGTGTGTCTCTTGGTTCTTGTGATCAGTGATGTCGCGGCTGACGCCGATTAACTCCAGCAGGGATCCGTCCTCGGCCAATATCGGTGTTGCGATCACGTCGCACCAGTAGGTTGAGCCATCCTTGCATCGATACTCCATATGCCCGCGAAACGGCTTAGGTTTGCGCCCCGCTGCCAGATCAGCTCTCATGGCAGCCAGGTAGGCCCTGTTTAAGGCTACAGACTCAGGCGTCAACACCTGATCGATGGTCTGCTGCATGGCTTCTTGCGGCGTATATCCACGAGTCTGCTCAACCGAGGGGCTGACATAGGTCACTGAGCCATCGCTCGCGAGTGTCCAGATGACATCACGCGCGTTATCGGAGAGCAGACGGTAACGCGCTTCGCTAATCATTAACTTCTCTTGGTCTTGCTTACGTTCAGTGACGTCACGCCCGATACCCATAACCGCTATGATTTGTCCGAAGTCATCTCGGATGGGTTCGATGTTAGAAGCTTGCCAACACCACGAACCATCTTTCCTTCGGGCACGGTACTCGATGCTGATAAATTCGTTGCCCTTTAGCGCCGATTCAAATGCGTTCAAGCACGCGCGCATTTCCGCGCTGTGCACCAGCTGCTCAAAATGCCAGCCGATAATCTCCTCGGGCTCCCAGCCCAAAGAGTGTCTGGTGTTGGGTGATGTATAGGTAAAGTGGCCGTCTAGATTTAATGTGAATATGATGTCGTTGGCGTTTTCTACAAAGCGACGAAATTGTTTTTCTTTTTCTAAAAGCTCATTGGAGATGCGTTTGTGCTCAGAGATGTCGGTAAAGGTGACAAGCAACATGGTGTTCAGAAGAGTGGTCTGAACAATCACATCTCGGTACGTGCTGTCCTTGCATCGCACATGTGACTCACGGTCGGGTATGGGGGTGTCATTTTGTCGCGATGTTTCCACATCAATTTGCCAAGCGGTAAATTTGGACTGGCCGATATCGGCATCAGGGTAGACCAAGCTTGTCCAGTCAGAAACATGTTTGACATCTTCGTCCGTGTAACCAAAAGTTCTGGTGAACGCGCGATTGATAAAAAGCACCTTGAACTCAGTGTCCGTTGAGACAAAGGCCAGCGGCGTAGGTATCTCTTCTAGAACATCGGACAGGGTTACCCCGGCGAGGGGGATCACTCCAGGTGATAGAGTGAATTTTGAGCTTGACACGGCAGTTTCCAATTTTGAAATTTAGCCTAGTCCTATTCTGCCGTAAAAATGCATAGGAAATAATAAAATTTTCTGAATATCCTTTATCCAAAGAACGGGTCGGACAATAAATTTTTCAATGAGTTCCGAGATAACGTTAGTTTTATTTAAATTACATGGAAATCTGACCGATTAACCTCGATTGTCGAATGACCCGACACTAGGATTTTCGACGGCAGCGACCAAACCGTTTAGTCGGCAGCCTGTTAAATCGGTTATTAATAAGGACACACCGGCCTATCAATTTACTTAGCCTCTGGGTGAGCGCGCACCTGGCGGCCTGTTAAAAATACTATGATCATGTGATATTTAATGGGCCGTTGCGCGCCGTCGGCTCAATTTAATCAGGCAGTGCATTGCTTTGCAGTGTCTACCGGGCAGGTTAGATTAATTTAATTTTAGTAAATCAATTGGTAGTCACAGCGCTTTACATTGTGCCAGCGCGCCCGTTTGCGCTTTGTTTACGCCCGCACTGCTCATGTAAAGGGCGCCGTCGGCCTGCGCTTGACAGTTCGCTGCCATCACAACCACCTAATAAAGCCAAGGGTGCTAACAACAATACCTGTCGAGTTATTGGCCTTGATCCGGCCATCGTTGACGTAAAACACCGATCACTGTCGTTCAGACTTGATACCAATTTCGACTAGCGGTTAGTGTCAGTTTCGCAACCTTTGGCCGTCACGAAGGCGTAGCCTCGATCGAACGCGCTATACCCAATCACCACAGTCTTGAGATCCGTGCAGGCGATAGCCTCGACTGCGCTGGCCGGGTGCGCGGGTCACTTTGCGACGGTGTTCTACATGAACTCGCAGTACTATGCAGCTTTTGCGGCGATGTGAATTGCCCCACCGACCAAAGCGAATCCATGGCGTTAGGCGCAACAATCTACAAAATCGAACTGCATGTGGCTGATGTCGGCCGTCATTATTATGAGAGCCACGCCTTAAGGGTTGCGCGCCATCCGTCTGAGACTGCTCAGCGCATGTTCGCGCGATTAATTGCTTTTGCGTTGCACGCCGATGAGCACCTGACTTTTACACGGGGCATTAGTCAAGCCGACGAGCCTGACATTTGGCGCAAAGACTTAACGGGAGCCATTGATCTTTGGATCGAGGTTGGTCTGCCGACGTCGACCCGAATTTTGAAGGCGTGCGGTCTTTCTGAGCAAGTCGTCGTATATTGCTACAGTGATCAAGGCAGCAAATTATGGTGGGATTCTTGCAGCAACGAACTGCAGCGGGCTAAGAACCTGACCGTGATCAGTCTGCCTGGCCAAGTGCTTGAGGCCTTGGCTGAGCAAACTGAGCGAAGTATGGTCATTCACGTCAATATCGAAGACAACGAGCTCTTCGTGTGTACAGAGCATTCGCAACTAAGCTTGGCACCAGTGGTGTGGCGCGAGCCCGCTCGTTAAGCGGCCCGTGCTGCATTGTTGCCACCAGCTTCCAAGCTCAGCCCGATGTGTAAAGTGCGTCTGCTTTTTGTGTTGTATCGGTTTGCACGTTAACAAGCACACTCGCTCACCTTGCAAGCAATAAGAAGACTGTCGGCTAGTCAGTTATGCCAAATTGACCGTTGTCGGTTTGATGTGTTCGTGACGCTAGGGCCCGATTCTCAGGCGACTGGCTTGGTGCTAGGTCGGTACAGCCAGAGCATGGCTCAAGAGGCTTGGTGCGACCCCAGTCTCGAGCGCATCGGCTTGGGCCCTTTGGTGCGGTGCTTCAGAACAACGGCTTCTGGTACTGGAGAATCGTTTTCGGAACAAATGAAGACTTCAATAACTGGTTTGGCAGCACACGCCTAAAAAATAGCCTCATCGACCGAAACGTTAGAAGAGCTTAAATTGATTCAGAGTCGTCTTGATCATCGATCCCGACTGCGTGGCTCGTCAAATCATGGGATGTCTGCAGCCGATAAAACAATGCCGAGTTGTCACGTAAACCGGAGCAGGCGGCTCGCTAATTAAGAGACCATTGCAAGAAAGCAACTGTTTTTGATTTGATCTGCGTCAATTTAGGCAGAGTCAGTGTTTATTTTTAAATACTTGATCGCAATCTTTAGGGTCAAGGTATGCTTGGCCCTGGTTTTTACGTCATCCATTTTTGGCCGGGATTGTCATAAAGAATTTTTTCGGGGCATGTCCTTGATTTCGATCCCCTCAAAGATATCTGAATTATCGCATTGAGGAATGTGCAAATGGTTGGTCGTAATACAATAGTGCATTGGCTAGCTCCACCTGGTTTTACTTATCTAGACCTTTAGGTCGATTTCTATTTTGAATCGGCGAGTCGCTACTCTTTATAACCACTTTGAATGTTCGTTGATTACCTAGCCAACTATTTGTTTGCGATGAAGTACGTCGTGGTGGTCGTTGCACTGTTCATCACGATCAGTGGCGTCGACGACCTGCTCATTGATATTGTGTACTGGATCCGCCGCATCTGGCGAAGTTTGACGATTTATCGGCGTCACAACCGGGCCAACCAATCTAATTTGCTCGCAGCCCAAGAGAAGCCACTTGCAATCATGATCCCGGCTTGGCAAGAGACCGGTGTGATTGGCTCGATGGCTGATAATGCAGCTCGCACGCTGGATTACGAGAACTATCACATCTTTGTCGGGACGTATCCCAATGATCCGGATACGCAGCGTGACGTCGACGAAGTGTGCGCCAATTTTCCAAATGTTCATAAAGTCGTTTGTGCCAGACCGGGACCGACAAGCAAAGCGGACTGCCTCAATAATGTCGTCGATGCGATTCAGCAATTTGAGCGCAAGGCCAACATCAAGTTCGAGGGGTTCATTTTGCATGACGCCGAGGATGTGGTTTCACCCATGGAGCTCAGGCTTTACAACCATTTGATCGACCGCAAGGATCTTATCCAAATTCCTGTCTACCCGTTTGAGCGCCGTTGGTATGACTTGGTTGGCATGCACTACATTGACGAGTTCACGGAGTTGCATGCAAAGGATGTTCCGGTTCGAGAGGCATTGGTTGGGCAAGTACCCAGTGCAGGTGTGGGCACTTGTTTTAGTCGTCGCGCCATCAATGTGTTGCGCATCGAAGGCGATGGCATCGCGTTCGACACACAGAGTTTGACTGAAGACTATGACATTGGCTTTCGACTTAAAAAGCATGGTTTGACTGAAATCTTCGTGCGATTTCCTGCCTTTAATATGTCGAAGAAAGAATGGAAAAAAACGAGTCGAATCGGTCAAAGTTATCGTGAGTCAAATACTGTTTGTGTCAGAGAGTTCTTTCCGAACACGATTGAAGCCGCTATTCGACAAAAGTCGCGATGGATAATCGGCATCGTGTTTCAAGGCTACCTGACGCACCGCTGGACAGGCAGCTTTCTGCTTAATTACTTCTTGTGGCGCGATCGCAAGGGTCTGATGACCAACTTCTTTAGCTTTTTCGCCAATCTGATTGTGCTTCAGCTTATTTTCGTGTGGCTATACGAGGTGTTATGGCCAGATGCCTATCGTTTCATGTCGATTTTTCAAGACAGCACGCTGCTGATTGCTCTGCTTTGGGTCAATGTGTTTCTTATGAGTAACCGACTGTTGCAGCGCATGATTTTTGTGACGCAGTACTACGGGTTATTCCAGGGGATGTTGGCCTTGCCCCGAATGATATTGGGTAACTTCATCAACTTTTTTGCCAATTGGCGAGCTCTCAAACAAGTTATTGCCAAAGGTAATCCGCGACGAGTTGCCTGGGACAAAACCACACATGACTTCCCGTCACTGGGTGAAGTCTCGCGCGCTAGGCGCGTAATTGGCCAGATATTGCTTGAGCAAGGCAGCTTGTCGCAAACAGCGCTTGAAGAGGCGCTTGAGACACGGCCTGCCGGCATGCGCTTGGGCACTTGGCTCGTCCACAGCGAGCGGATATCGCCAGCGGCGCTAGCGGCCGGGCTGGCTGAGCAGGCCGGTGTTGCGAGCGAGGCAGTCGACTCGTTTGGGATCAGTCAGGAGGTCATTGATCTATTGCCGGCCTCGATTGCCTTGCATTACGCGGTGTTGCCCATACGTTTTGCCAATGGCCATCTCACTGTTGCCAGTGAGTCTGCGCTTAGTCCAATTGCAAGGGCGGCACTAAAGCGTAAAACAGGCTATGAAGTTGAATATGTGATTGCGCACATTGGTCAGGTGACGGTTGGCTTGCGTCACTACTATGCGCGTCATCGCGGCGCCAACCCAAAGCAGGAGCTCGATCAGGCGGTCCAGCAAGGTCGCTTGAGCGAAGATCGCAAGCAAGCAGCCTGGGAGTATTACGTTGCGCGTCAGGTGATGCTCGGCGAGGTCTTGCAAGCGTTGGGGCGAATCGATGTGGCGGCCTTCTCGGTTACTTTGTTGCAACAATCGAGTCACCAAGTCCCGCTTGGGGAGTTTCTGGTCAGCAACGGTATTATGTGTCAAGCTGCACTTGATAAAGCCATCGAGTTGCAAAAGAAAATTCAGCCAAACATGGCTGATGTCGTCAAGCAATTTAACGGCACGACGAACGCGGCGTAACCCTGAGTGGATTCAAGGTGATCAAGACTTATTTGACCCGCCCTTTGTACCAACTGCTCGCCGGTTCACTGGTGCTTTGTTGCTTGTTTCTCGGTGCGCCAGCGTGGTCGCAATCGGACTGGTCCGAAGGCCTGACCGATCGGCAGCGCTTTAGGGTGTTTCCGCATGTAGACTCCGGTCTGAGGGCCTTGGAGCAAAATCGATTTGACAAAGCACGCTCGGAGTTCGAGCGCGCTGCAAGCATGGTTCCCGACAATCCGGTCATTGCGCTCTACTTGGCGCAATCCTACGCCGATGCCGGAGAGGTGCGTCAAGCGATGAACGTGCTCGATCAGCAGCTGCAGCGCACGCCCGATGTAGAGATGTTGGTTGATGCCCGGGACGTGTACGCTCAAAGACTAACCGAGGACTTGTTAGCGCAAGCCGCCGCACTGCGCGCCGCCCCAGCAAAGTTGCGCGAGTTTGTTCTGGCGCACCGACCCGAAGTGATGAGTCCATACATCGAGTCAGTTTGGCTGTCGTTGCTAGCCGATGCATCAACGCCCAACAATGACTTGTTATCTAGTTACGGCGTGGAGTTTGCGCAAAACGAGGGGCTCAAACGTGAACTTCGCTTGTTCATGTTGGTGCGCGGCGGTGCTATTGAATTGGCCACACAGCTAATTGCACAGTGGCCTGAGAAAGCGCTTGAGTCTTACGGTGAGGTTGAGTCACTGACGTTTCAGTTGCTCGCGCAAGACCAGCCGGATCTAGCGATTCAGATGCTCACCAGAGCACTGCCCTGGGTCAAAGCCAGCTCGTCAGATAGACAAGCTTTAGTTGATCGGGTCGTGCTAGCCCAAGCCCGCAGCACCGATCAAGGCGCTTTGCAGGCGTACTTGCAAAGGCAGTCTGCTGCGATTAAGTCAGCCAGTGACGAGCGTGAGTGGCTTGAGCTGGCATCGGCGGCCTATGGCAATGCGCTTGGACCTCTGGTGGCCCACGAGGTGGTCTACCAGGAGAATCGTCAGTTATTTGTCTCGCAGCTGCTACAGCGGCTAGAGGCAGGTGTGCCGTTGCCCACAGGGGTATCTTGGCCGGCGCTACTGACCCGATTGGGGCGTGCCGCTAGCACCGCGCTCATAGAAAGCCTGAGCTACCGGTTAACGCAAATTGATCAGCACGAGTTAGCTTGGCAAATCCTGATGAGTCGATACCCGTTTGAGGATCTGGATCCTGCGGTGCAGACCGAACTGATGCAGCGCATTGCCTTCTTGGCACAGCGCAATGCGCAACTTCTCACACGGGCTGACAGGGCATTGTTATCGGTGCCGCTGGGCTCGGTCGAGCTGCGTGCGCTTCAGGCGCAGACCCTAGCGCTTGTCTCTGATTGCGCAGGTATCGTCAGAGTGCTTGGCGATTGGAGTCCTGCTTACGGCGCGCAGCAGTGGTCAATGCTTGGCAACTGTTATGAGCAGAACCAACAGAGTGGACTGGCTCAATATGCGTTTGAGCAAGCAGTCAAGCGCGAGCCGTCAGCGCCAAATCGGCGCGCGCTGGCGTATATTGCATTTCAGAACAAGGACGACGCGGTGGCGCTTGAGCAGTGGCAATCAGTGGTTCAAGCCAATGGCATGAACAGGCAAGATTGGCTTGCCGCCGTGGCGACGGCTGTGGCGGCCAACGACATGAAGTTGGCCGGGCAATGGCTCAGAGGCTACGAGCAGATTGGTGGCCAACGCAACGCCAGATACTGGGCATTGAAGGCGCGTTGGCTTAGCGGCAGCGACAAAGCTCAGGCCATTGAGGCAATGCAAAACTCATTGGCGCTTGAACCAAGCGCAGAGCATTATGTCGAGTTGGCGAAGTGGCAAGGGGAGGTGGGTCAAGCCAGGCAGGCCATTGAATCGCTTCAGGCGGCCATCGTGCTGGATCCAGATAATGGTGCGGCCCAAGCGCAGCTCGGTTTTGCACTTTATTCGGCTGACGATTTGCAGGATGCTCGAATTCACTTGGTATCGGCGCTAGCATTGCGGCCCAATGATGTTCAAGTCACCCAGCAATTGGCTTACGTCGATCAAAAGCTTGGCTATAACGCTGACGCCAAATACTACATTGAGCAGTCTGTTGATCATTTGTTGCGCTATCCGACTCAAGAGCTGACCGATCAGCAGCAAGAGACTTTGTTTGCCTTACGGCGTATGAATGAGGATTTGTCGCGTCGCTGGACCTTGAGCTTTGATGCGCTTATGGGCACTGGCTCCTCGGTTTCGGTGCAATCGCCAGATCCATTGGATAACTTCAGGAGCTACTCACAACTTGAACTCGATTACCGGTTGGGCCCGCAAGGGATTAACAACGGCAAGACCGTTTCGGCCTACGCTCGAGTGTTTGGTGGCAGCGGCAATCAGAACTCGGTGTTGCCAATTTACGCCCCGACGCTAGGCGTTGGCCTGAGGGTCAAACCCTTTTCTGATCAAGTGATCTACTTTGCTGTCGAGCGACAGATCCCGCTTGATCATGGCACGAGTGCGCCAGCGAACACGATGTTGCGTGCGAGTGCGTCCTTTCTCAACGTGGGTCAGTACAGCGATGACTGGCATCCGGTAGGCCCGGGCTGGCCGACCCAAAACTTGTACTTGGATGCGGCTTACTACCTAAGCGACAAAGCGTGGTCTTTGATTGCCGACTACCGCTATGGCTATCATCACAAGACAGCGATGGGGCAGACAATTCAACCCTATGCGCGAGTTGTCACGCAAAAAATCAGCAATGAGTCAACCGTTGATATTCGCGTTGGCGCCGGCGTGCGTTGGAATCTTTGGGCCAATGAGTCGCGCTACAGCGCCTATTCCTCACGTTATTACATTGGCTTTGAAGTTCAAGGGGCACTGCAGACGTATCAGTCAGACCGGGTGACGGCTTTACTGACAATGGGAGCAAGATGGTGAGGCATTTGTTTGGTCGGTTGTTGGCCGTTTTTTTGCTTGTTGTGACGATGCCCACAAGCGCTTACGCACTGGTTGGGATTTTCTATCAGCCCCAAGAGCGCGACATGCGGTTGCCCGAGTCTTTTTGGCCGCAGACGTTTGCCCACGTTCGCCAACTGGGTTTCGATACCGTGATATTCCAGTGGAGCCGCTATGGCGACATATTTTCCGAAGGCCGGCAACAGCAATGGCTTGAACAACGGGCGGCCGATGCAGTCGCTGCTGACCTTAATGTCGTGATGGGACTGTACGCTGATCCAGACAGCTTTTCTGCAGTTGAGGTTGGCAGCGACTTGCTCGAGCCTTACTTTCTGAAGGTCATGGCGCACAACTTGGACCTAGTCAAGCGGTGGGGAAAAGCACCCCATCAGGATCGCTTAATCGGCTGGTATCTGCCGTTTGAGGTCGATGACAGGCGCTGGCGTGGCGTTGACGATCAGAGGGCGTTAGCTGAGCACCTTGGACGCGAGACTCGTGAAATCCAGGCCATCAGTGACAGACCTGTGTTCGTTTCGTCGTTTTTCAATGGAAACGCCACGCCGAGACAGTTCTCTGAGCTCATCAAAAGACTTGGTCAGACAGCGGGGTTGCACGTTTGGGTGCAAGATGGCGTTGGCACCGGCACTTTGTCGCCGGTCGCTACACGACGTTATCTGGCTGAGCTAACACGTTGCGACGACTTGTTTGCCGCAGGCATTGTGTATGAGCTGTTTGAGCAGACTGGGCCCGATAGCGCTTTTGTGGCCAATCCACTGCCAGCGGCTGCGCTAAGGCGCGCACTTAAACAGCGTGCGCCATGCGAGATGCAAACCACATTCTTCTCACTGCGTTACGTGGTGCCCTTCGGCGATTGACCACTGTTCAAGCACGTCGGCGATACGCTGTGCGGCTAAGCCGTCGCCGTAGGGGTTGTGTGCCTCGGACATTTGACGATAGTGTTCGGGTTCGGTTAGTAGTCGATCGCATTCGGACACGATTCGGGCTGCATCGGTGCCCACTAGCAAAACGGTGCCGGCCTCGAGCGCTTCAGGCCGCTCCGTTGATTCGCGCATGACCAATACCGGCTTACCTAAGCTAGGTGCTTCTTCCTGTATGCCGCCACTGTCTGTTAAGACCAAGTAGCAATGTTTCATCATCAATGCAAACGGCTCATAGTCCATTGGCTCGAGCAAATGGACATTACCTAGGCCACCGAGTCGGCTCATGACTGGCTGGCGAACATTCGGATTCAAATGAACTGGGTACACAATGTGAACATGGGGATATTTTTGTGCCAAGGTCTTAATCGCATCACAGATCTGCAAGAATCCGGCACCAAAATTCTCGCGCCGATGGCCCGTCACCAAGATAAATCGCTCGCAACGCCAATCAAACGGCAAGGTTTGTTCGAGCGTGGCTGTAGCATCGTATGAGCCTTGGCTGCGCTCAAGCCGCTCGAGCGTCCAATGCAAAGCGTCAATGACCGTGTTTCCTGTGACGTAAATCGATGATGGGTCAACTTGCTCACGCAGCAGATTCGATTGACTGCCGTTGGTGGGAGCGAAATGCCAAGTGGTCACTTTACTGATGACCTGCCGGTTGAATTCTTCGGGGAAAGGCGCGTGCACGTTGTAGGTTCTTAGCCCAGCCTCAACATGTCCGACTGGGATTCCAGCGTAAAAGGCCGCCATCGCACTGGCAAGTGCCGTGGTGGTGTCGCCGTGTACGAGCACTGCGTCAGGCCTGTCTTGGCCAAAGGTGTCACGCATTCCCAAGAGCACTCTGCTAGTGACGTCAGCTAGGTCTTGACGCGCTTGCATGATGTCCAAATCAATACAGGGCTTGATGTTAAAGAGTGCTAAGACTTGATCAAGCATCTGGCGATGTTGCGCCGTCACACACACTTGCGTCTGTATCGAATGCTTGGCCTTAAGTGCAAGCACCACAGGTGCCATTTTAATCGCCTCGGGTCGTGTGCCAAAGGCGACGAGAACGCGCTTGACGCGCCCGGGCTTGCTCGATGATTGATCATGCTTCACGTGTAAAACACCTTCCTTGAGAACGGCGCTGGGTGTCCATGATTATTTGACGTTTTAGCGAATTAGCCGTGTGGTACGCACGGGTGTGAGCGTAACTTGACCGTGTTTTAGCATGATTTCTGATGGCTATAGAGCTTCGGATTTCAAGCTTGCTGAATCGCCCCGGACGCTAAGAAGGCTTGTTGGCTAAAGTGCCTGGTATTGAAAAAGGTCACTCGCTGGCGGCTTGTAATGGTTCTGGGCTGCCTGCTCAGGCGCAATATAGCCTGTCGAGATCATCAGAGGTTGATTGTTTTGACCTAGGTTACCACTTAGTCTGGCACGACGATCACAGCCGCTCAGACATGGCCTTGGGCGGCGTATCACCGAAATAGCAGTTCGCTGTCCTAAAAGAGGAGGGCTATCGCGCAAGTGATCCTAAGTTAAATCCTTATGGTCCTGAGGTGTAAATCTGATAACGTGATTCAGGTCGCTTGCTTTAAACGCGTTGGGCTCAGTGCGCAAGTGTCAAGGGTGAGCGATCGTGGCCGCTTGGTAGTCGTAGTGGTCAAGTGATTGTTGCAATTCGAAATTTTCAATAACGATTCGTCAGTTCATAAAGGCTGCGCTTAGCGCAAGTCCGATGATTTGCCAAGCTGATGGAATCAACTGGGGACAAAAAATGAAAACAGTGAACGTGCGGGGCTTGCGCTTTGCCTATCTCGAAGAGGGCGCGGGCCCGCTGGTACTTTTGTTGCACGGATTTCCCGATAATGCTGAGTCTTGGAGCCATCAAGTCCCGGCATTGGTCAAAGAGGGTTATCGGGTGGTCGCACCTTATCTGCGTGGCTATCGACCTACCGATCTGGGCGAAGGCGGCTTTTACGACAAGGCCACGCTGGTTGCCGATGTGGCTGGATTGATTGACGCGTTTAATGACGGCAAACCGTGCCATGTGGTCGGACAAGACTGGGGTGCCATCATCACCTACGGATTGTTAGCGGCCCATCCGGAGCTTGTCCAACGAGCGGTTGTCATGGCTGTGCCACATCCAGAGCAGGTCACCAAGAGCCTAATCGATCCGAGGCACGTGCAGCGTTCGTATCACTGGTGGTATTTTCATATGCCTGACCTGCCCGAGAAGGCCATGTCGGTCAACGACATGGCCTTCATCGATTACCTCTGGGACATTTGGACCGTCAACGAGTATGACGATCCAGCGCACATGCGCTCGGTCAAACAAACATTCGCGCAGCCCGGTGTGATCACGGCAACGCTTGCGTATTACCGGGCGATGTTGGATCCAAGTAAAGCCGATCCGGCGTTGGCTGATTTACGCGCTTTGATGGCTAGGCGTATCAGCGTGCCAACTTTGGCTCTGTGTGGTGCAGATGATATGCGTGCAGAGCTGATGCAGGATCAGGCGCAGTATTTCGATGGTGAATACGACTTCAGGTTAATTGAGCATTCCGGTCATTTTTTGCACCGAGAACAGCCCGAGCTTGTGAACCGTGAGGTCATCGAATGGCTCTCGAGATAGTGGCGCGTTGACAAGGACACGCGCTTGGATAACGGTCGCGGTCCAAGCGCGTGTGGTGCTGCTGTGGCTCGCGTGAGCCCACGCGTGCAACCAGCCACAACAACTTAGGCAACAAGCGGCGCCCCACGACTAACATGAGCGCGATAAATGCGGCGACTTTGGCGATGGTCCAGCCGATGGTCAACAACAGTTTCTGGTCGAAAATATTCAAGCCTGTCGCCGAGTCGGCCGCAGCCAGCATGCCAGCGATGGTGGGCAATAACACCAGTGCCAACACCATCACGAGGTCTTCTACAATCAACCAACCGACGGCGACTTGGCCCGTGGCAGATTTTAAAATCCCTGTGGTCTCTATTGCGCGCAACAACACCACGGTGCTAGCGACCGACAAACACAGACCAAATAAAATCGACTCAGCCAGTCCCCAGCCCCACAGCGTTGCCGCTAAAGCACCCAAGGCCACTGCAGAGCCGATTTGTGCAACCGCACCCGGTATGGCGATTCGTTTGACCGACATTAAATCGGCCAAGGAGAAATGCAAGCCTACACCGAACATCAACAACATCACACCGATCTCGGCTAGCTGCATGGCCAGACTCATGTCAGCCACAAAACCCGGTGTGCTCGGGCCAATCAAGATGCCGGCAATCAGATAGCCCACAATGGGTGACATGCGAAACCGCGCGGCGATATAACCAAAAATCATGGCTAGGCCGAAGCCTGCAGCGATCGTGGCAATCAGGTTGACGTCATGTGGCATGGGGACTCAAAAGTCAAGCGGCTCGAAACATGAGCACCACTATCATACTCGCGCCGAGGTGCTTTTGACCCCGTACGACTATCGGCTTGACGCGACCCACGGGTTTGGCGGCCACAGAGCCGGACCCGGGGATCGAATTAGTTGCCCATGCCAGTGACCGACTTGGAGATGGCGCGCGGGTCGCGGTGGGGCCATCGATCGCTGTCGACGGCGGCTAGAAAGTCAGCGAGTTCGCGGTTGAACGCATCAGGTACTTCGAGGTTGATGGTGTGCCCGACATTAGGAAATACAACCAAGGCTGCCGAAGCGATGGTCTGCTTCATCATGAGGCCAGGCATCAGACACGACCAGTCTTCGTCGCCGTTAACAATGAGAGTGGGCAGACGCAACTGCTTTAATTGATCAGTCAGGTCGTATAGGGACGGGCGCTCGCGTTGAATACCTAACTGCGTGTTTGCAGCCCCTACGGCGCTGTGTTCTTTAAACATGGCCTTGAACTGCTCAAAGCCACGCGGGTCCTTGTTTTGAAACTGCACACGGGTAGGACCTTGTGCATAACGATCGACAAATGCTGACATGCCTTGTTCGATGAGCAGTGCGGCGATGTTTTCGCATTCCTTGGCAAAGGCCTGGCGCTTATCTGGCTCGGCGCCATAGCCGCACCCTGCCACGCACAGTGATAGCGCGCGCTCAGGATATGTCAGACCAAAGTGTAAGGTAGCAAAGCCGCCCATCGATAACCCCACGACGTGCGCAGATCTCGATTGCACCGCATCGAGCACGCACAGCAGGTCCTGTACGGCGCGTTTTTGAGAGTACGACGCGACGTCGTTTGGCACGTCAGACGGCGGCCATCCGCGCGCGTTATAGGTGATGCAGCGATAGCGTCGAGAAAAGTGCCTCACCTGTGGTTCCCAGCTGCGATAGTCACCGCCGAATTCGTGGACAAAGATGAGGTCTTGGCCAGAGCCGGTAACTTCGTAGTAGAGATTGACGCCATCGTCAGTGGTTACGTAAGGCATGTGGATTCCCCCGGTAGTTGTACTTTTGTTATAGCACTGCAGATGCCCAAACAGTCAAGGCAGATTCGATATGTTTAAGACGCGTGTGCTTTTCGTAAGGGCCACAGTAGCAACAACATGCCCAAAGCCGCTAGCAGGTGTTTGAGTGAATGACCGGATATCAGGCCCTGGGTCAACGAAAACACGCCGGCATCGAAGGTCTCGGCTAACTTTGCCAGTAGATAGCACCATAGAAGTGCAACAAAGTTGGTCTGGCCCGCTTTGGCTCGACGCAGCAGCAAAATAATAACCACGAGCAAGATGCCGCCGAACTGAGCCCAATAGTAGGGAGCTAGATTGCCGTATACGGCCCACACCAATACGCTTGTTGGTGCCAGGATCAGGCTCGCAGCCAACGTGACCCAGCCGGCGCGGTTTGAAACGCGTTGCGCAGCCAGCATGCCCAAAACCGCGGCGAAGGTAATCGACATGGCTAGCCGATCAACGACTAGGCGAGCATCATCGGGTGCCAGGTGATAGTAGCCGCTAGTGATGCCAATGCCAATGGCACCGGCACAAAAGAGCGCCACGCACGCACGCATGACATGGTTCAAAGGGCGCAGTCTGCCCGTGGCAAGCCACCACAAGCCAACTAGCCCCACGACTGCAAAGGCGCCGTTGGTCAAGGTGTCGGCAGCGTTGGGCAGTCCTAGCCATGCGCGGGTGTCGATAAACTGGTGGTAGGTTGGGTCTTGTGTAAGTGAGCCGCCGATCATGGCGAGCAAAACCAGGGCAATCAGACCGAGGGCAAGGACAAACTCGGCTTGTTTGTCGGTCAACGAAAAGCGGCCAACAGATCGGCGATCGAGGTTGTCCATAAAAGGGTCAGGTCATCTCTAAACACGTCGAGCAAGCTTATCGCGTTGACTCAAAAGTTCAAGTGGCTTGAGCGCGGTTTTGACGTCGTTGCTGTGCCATGGCATGACGGCGAATCTCTTCTGTTGTGCTGGGCACGAATGGCGGCACAACGGTCGGCTTCTTGTTGTCGTCGAGCGCGACCATCGTGAAGTAACAACTGTTGACATGACGGCTGACCTGCGTGCGGATGTTCTCGGCGATCACGCGAATGCCAATCTCCATGGAGCTGCGCCCGGTGTAATTGACACTGGCAAGAAATGTGACGAGCTCACCGACATGGATCGGTTCACGGAAGGTTACTTGCTCGACATTGAGTGTGACAACATAACTTGCCGCATAGCGGCTCGCGCAAGCGTAAGCCACCTCATCGAGCAGCTTTAGAATCGTGCCTCCGTGAACATTGCCAGTGAAGTTTGCCGTATCCGGTGTCATGAGCACCGTCATGACCAATTGATGGGTCGGCAGGTTCATGCCACTTGCTTAATGGTGGGATCGGTGCTCACCAAAAGATCACTCTGGCAGTCGGCCAAGACCCGCTTGGTCACACTGCCAAGCAACAATTCCTGGGTGGCATTGGTGCCATGTTTGCCAAGAACAATCAGGTCACAGCGGTGTTGTTGTTCGAGCCCAAGCAATTGCTTGACCGCAGAGCCATGGCTGGCAATCGCTGTAAATTGCTCGGGCAATAGACCAGCGGCTTTAGCAAGATCGTCTAACCGATGAACCGCTTGCGCACGAGCCTCCTCGCGATAGCCTTGCATGAGATCTTCGCTCACGCCAGCCATTTGCATACGGCCTTCAAACGGCACCTCGTAGGCATGGGCCAAGATCATGTGGGCCTCAGGCGCTAGGTGCCTTGCCAACTCAATATTCTTTTTTGAAATCGGCGAGAAATCAACGGCAACCAAGATGCGCCGATAGTTGCGGTGGCAGGGTTGCTTGACGACAAGGGTAGGGCAGTGTGCTTTGCGCAGCAGTCGCGTCGCCGTTGATCCAATCAGCACGCGTTGCAAAAACCCTTTGCCCTGTGCGCCGATCACCAACAAGTCCGCGCTTATTTCCTTGGCATAGATCGGGATGTAGTAATCAGCCGCGTCGTCTTGGATTTTGAGTTCAATGTCAACGCCGCCGTGATGAGGGCAATCGGCCACGAATTGGTCAAGTTCTTGTTGGGTCTGAGCCAGGATTTGAGCGCTGAGCTCTTTGGCGTTGACTGCGGCGCCTTTGATCGCTTGTAGCGACAATGACAAATCAGCGCCAAGTGCATTCAAGACGTGACAACGTGCCTGGTTGGCTGCAGCAATAAAAAAGGCGCGATCTGCCGCAAGGGCAGCGCCGCCAGAGAAGTCCGTTGCCGTCAGGATGGTTTTAAATGGCGCCATGGCAGTCACTCGGATGAATCAAAAACCCATGATATCGGTTTTAACGGTTGGTGTGCAATGCCAGGTTTGCGCGCCAATAGGCACCAAGTCCTCGTTGCAGCCAAGCGTTTAGCTCTCACGCACTGTTTGGCAGCAATTGTTTTGCGTGCAACTGATCCATCAATGTGTTGGGCACCACAATCTCAAACCCAAGGATGGCTGCCGAGAGGGCTTTGCCGTAGTTATCGAGCGCCAGACTGCGTGAGACACCACCGCCAAGCGCCCCGTGGGCCACGAAGTTCATCGCGCCAAGCGTATCGATTTCGTATCGCAGTACTTCGCCTTTGATGGCATCGCCGTAGTGGGCCTTAAACCGTTGCGCCGTCAGTTGATCTTTTAGCAGCGGGTAAAAGGCAGGTTGGTAGGCAAACACAGCAATGTTGCATATGTCGCCTTTGTCGCCCGAGCGGCAGTGGGCCAGATGTCTTAACGGTATTTTTGTCATCAACTCACCCAATATTCGATTTTGGCCTGCACGTGCTCGCGAGGCACCAATGACGACCAGACCCCGATGACTTCACGCACGCGCTCTTGATGCGGCACGCGCTTGCCTGTATGCGCAATGCCTGAGACAGCCATGCCATCGACTTCACGCCCGACTTTGAGCGCTTGCTCGCGCGTGCGGGTGCGCGCGGCAACGCGCACCGCGACTTCATAGGGCGCAGGCAGATTCCGTGGCGTTGCCTGGCCATGAATGGCGTTTAAGCCCAGAAAGTCGATGCGCAAATCCTCGGCCTGCAGACCGACAATTTCAAAACGGTTTTCCAGTACCTGTTTGGCCAGTTGCGCGCGTTCAAGGGCCCCGGGGCCGGCATAGAAGAACATGTCCTCGCCAATAAAGCCCTCGATGCAGCCAATCGATACTTTTAATGTGGCTGGGCGGGGCTTGCCACAAATACCGCTGACCTTTACTCGGTCGGGGCCGACTTGCTCGATCTGTGTGTTCATAAAGTCAACCACTACATCGGGTGTGAGGTAGTTGGCCGGGTCGTGTACTTCATAGAGCAGCTGCTCTTTGACAGTTTGAACGCTGACCTGTCCGCCTGTTTGCGGCAGCTTGCCAATCACCGCCGTGCCATCGGCGCGGACCTGCGCGATTGGAAAGCCAAGGTCCCAGGGTCTAGGGACATCTTTGAAGCCGGGGTCACTGAAATAGCCGCCGGTGACTTGTGCGCCGCACTCAAGCAAGTGGCCAATGCCACTGGCCGCGCCGATTGCGGCATGATCAAGGCTGCTCCAGCCAAACTCAAAGGCCAGCGGCGCCACAAATAGCGATGGGTCGGCCACTCGCCCCGTTAGAACAATGTGCGCGCCTTGTTCAAGCGCGGCCACAATCGGCTCGGCACCCATGTAAGCTTCAGCCGAAATCATGCTGTCGGCCAGCGTCTTTGTGGGCTTGCCGTTCTCCAAAATCGTATCGGTTATCTCAAGCACTCGGTCGGTGATCAGGCTGCCTGAGACCGCTGCCACTTTTACGCCATGCAGGCCCAATTGAGCAAGCAATTGAACCGTGCGCTTGGCCGCACCGGCTGGATTAATCCAGCCTTGGTTGGAGATAATACGGGTGCCGTGCGCCATGCAGTGCGGCAAAACCGCGCCCATCCGGTCATCGAGGTAAGTGTCATAGCCGGCAAAGGAGGGGTCGCGGCGCTTGCGAACTTGTGCAGCCGACACGGTTGCCTCAGCCATGGTCTCAAAACACAGATAATCAAGCTGCCCGTGTTGGGCACTTAGCGCGGCCGGCTCAATTCGGTCACCCCACCAGCCCGAACCCGATCCAATTCGTACGACACGATCCACATGGACTCCTTTAACAAAGCATCGAACCGTCGCAGGTGATGCGTATTCAAACATCGTTGGCGCAAAGTGTAACCATCGGCCGCCTAAGTCACGTGCTTGGTTTGGGGCTGTACCACGGCAACATAAAAAGCGGCTGTCCACACTGATTACTTCAATTTAACGAATATTGTGGTTTGATTGAGCGGCTTAATCGCTTTGATTGACGCGGCTTTCAGGGTTTCCACTGAGTTGAATCGGTAAGGCAATCGAGTACCTTAGGCGCGTGCAAGAAGTAAAGGATGGGTTTGCAAAAACAAAACAGACCTAAGAGTTTAAGTAAGCCACAATAGGCTCGAAATTTTGTTGGATGAGTTTTTACAGGAGGAGCTCAATAATGAAGCGCAAATCGTTTCTAAAGCGTCACATGGCAACAGCCGTTGCCGGAGTGGCGATCGCCTTTGGTGGCACCGCAATCGCACAAGGATTGCCCAATACCATGGTGTGGACATCGTATGACGTTGGTTCGGCAGGTTACGCCGAAGCCTCGGCAATGGCCGATGCATTTGGACGTAAATACGGCACCAAGATTCGCATCATGCCGTCGGGTTCGTCCATCGGTCGCCTGCAGCCGGTTTTACAGGGTCGCGCTGACGTGGGCTGGCTGGCGACCGAGACCTTCTTTGCCGCTGAAGGCACGGAAGACTTTTCCGCCAAGCGCTGGGGTCCACAAGACCTGCGCGTGCTGGCTGGACGCCCGGCATCCTTCGGTTTGCCCGCGGCCGCTGACGCTGGCATCAATAGCTTTGAGGATCTCAAGGGCAAGCGCTTGGCCCTGGTCGCTGGCAACCCTTCGGTCAATGTCAAGTGCGAGGCTTACCTCTTATTTGGCAACATCACGCTTGACGACGTCGAAGTGATCATGTTCCCGACCTACGGTGCAGCCATGAGCTCCATTGCACAGAACCTGTCGGACTTCACCTGCACCACCACCACGCCAAGCCAAATGTATGAATTGGCTGAGTCGCCTCGCGGTATCACCTGGCTTGGTGCACCGGCTGACGATACTGAAGGCTGGGCACGTATGCAGGCCATCGCTCCTTACTATGGTCCTGGCGTTGAAACCGTCGGTGCTGG
>SKIZ01000105.1 GCA_007116135.1 Burkholderiaceae bacterium | reverse complement strand
CCACCGCCGCCACCGCCACCGCCGCCACCGCCACCGCCGCCACCGCCACCGCCACCGCCACCGCCACCGCCACCGCCACCGCCGCCACCGCAGGCGCCTGCTGGTGCGGGGGGCACAACTGCTGACAGCGTTGCTGCTAAAGCGTCAACGGCAGCGAGCTATGACGCGGCCTATCTAAAGAACCCCACGCCTCGTTATCCAATTAGCGCCATGCGTCAGAACATCCAGGGTGTCGTGACTTTGCGTGTCGAAGTGTTGCCCGACGGCACCGGCGGCCAGGTGCTGCTGCACGAAAGCAGCGGTTCGGAGTTGCTTGACGATGCGGCGATCACAACGGTGCGAACTTGGCGGTTTCAACCTGCTACTGAAAACGGTAAGCCGGTTAGACAATGGGTTAACGTACCAATCACTTTCCGTCTGTCGACGCGCTAATTTCTTTTTTTGCGAGCAACGCGTTAAGCTTGAATGACATTATTTGGATGTCTTCATGCGATCGCTTTTTTTAACTCTCTTGGTTGGTACGTGTTGTCTTAGTTTTGCTGGCGCAACAGATGCTCAGATTGAACAGGCATCTTGGCTTGATGGCTGGCAACCCACTTCGCTGGCTCGGCAGGCGCTGACGCAGTTGGCAGACGCTGACCAAGATGGCCTTGATCCTGACAGATACGATGCGTCTGAGCTCGCAGTGCTCTATGACCAGCTCGTCTCAGGACCTCAAGCCGATCCCGTATTGGCCATGGCCTTCGAAGAGCGCTTGACCAAGGCAATGACGACCTACTTGAACCACTTGGCGCTGGGGCGGGTAGCACCGCATGAGGTCCAAGCCCGCTTCGATGGTGCTGCGGGCCGGTCGTTTGATGCTGCCCTAGCCTTGCAGCAGGCCATGCAGGCCGATGATCTTGAATTGGCCGTGACAGCGGCACGCCCGAACTTTGTCTTGTACGGCGCGTTGCGAAATGTCTTGCAGCACTATCAGGCGCTTGGGCATCACCCGGCTTGGGACCAATCTTTGCCTATACCAAGCACAAGGGTGTTAACGAATCCGCAACCATATGTAGGCTTATCGACTCTTGTGTCGCGTCTGCAGGTGCTTGGTGATTTAGGCGCCCTCACAGAGCAACCTGAAATCTATGATGACGCCTTGGAGCAGGCCATTCGCTCTTTTCAGTATCGTCATGGTCTTACAGTCGATGGGATTGTGGGACCCCAAACGTTGGCTGCGCTCGAGGTGTCTCCGATGCAAAGAGCGGGCCAAATCGCGCTTGCCATGGAGCGCTTGCGCTGGACGCCGCTGCAGCGAAGTGATCGCCTCATTGTGGTGAACGTTCCCGGTTTCATGCTTTATGCCTATGAGGTTGATACGCAAGGCCAAGTCGAATTAAGTCTCGAGATGAGAGTCGTGGTCGGCCGTGCCACTAACCATCGCACGCCGATATTTGATCAAGACATGTTGTTCATTGAGTTCAGCCCTTACTGGAATATTCCCTACTCGATTGCCCGTCGGGAAACCATTCCGTCTCTGCGTCGCGACCCTGACTATCTTGCCAGACAGGGCCTGGAGTTTGTCGACATGAATGGTCAGGTATCAACCGATCTGACTGAGGAAATGTTGCAAGCCGTGTTGCAGGGTCAGTGGCGCATTCGTCAGCGCCCCGGAGATAAAAATGCGCTAGGAACCGTGAAGTTCATCTTCCCGAATCAACAAAATATCTTTTTGCATCACACGCCAACCAGTCATCTATTTGACTGTGAGCGCCGCGATTTCAGTGCCGGTTGCGTGCGTGTATCAGAGCCATTTGAGTTGGCCAAGTTCGTGCTTCAGGGCGATGCGCAATGGCCCGATGAGCGAATCTGGCAGGCCATGAATGCCGGGCAATCACAAACGATTCGTCTTGAGCGACCCATTCCAGTGGTTATTGGTTACAGTACGGTGATGGTGCGCGATGGCACCGTCTATTTTTATCCCGACATCTATGGTCATGATGTGCGCCTTGCACAGGCGCTTTCCAAGCAAAGAGCCAAACCATGAAGATTGAATCTACAGGCGCCAAGCGAGGCGCTTTATACCGACGGCGACAATTGTTGCGACTCGGGGGCGCTCTAGGGCTTTGCACCTTGGGCTCTGCAGTGTTTGCACAAGTGACTCGGCCGCAAGTCAGTATCAAGCGCGATCTCGATATGCTGCATTTGCATACAACGGAGCAAATCGACCTGATTTTTTCAGTTGACCAACAATATTTACCCCCGGCATTGGGCAAGTTGGATTACTTTTTGCGCGACCACTACTCCAATGATGTTGGGCGAATGGACCCGCGTCTCTATGATTTCATGTACCAAATTCGTCGCGATACGGGTGGCAGACGTGCATTTGAAATCATCTCGGGATACCGAAGCCCAGTGACAAACGAGCATCTGCGCACGAGTCGTGGCGGCGGCGTGGCGCGCCGAAGCTTGCACATGGATGGTCAGGCAATTGACTTACGCTTGCCCGGTGTGCCACTTGCT
>SKIZ01000162.1 GCA_007116135.1 Burkholderiaceae bacterium | reverse complement strand
GTCGATCCGCCGTACTCAGCGCCGTAATAGACGCCGGCCAACATCACAATGGCTGAGGTTGGGTCAATGTAGTAGGTGATCGGCAAGAGCAACGAGATGGCGGCCAATGGTCCAATGCCCGGCAGCACACCCACGAAGGTACCCAAAAGCACACCAATGAAGCAGTACATCAGCACTTGCGGCTGCAGTGCCGAATGAAGGCCGATCATTAAACTGTCAAGAATTTCCATCAGCTCCCCCGGTGAGCGAGTTGGTTCGGATTAGTAGGACCAAGGCCAGGTTGGCAAATACATGCCAAGCCCGAAGGAGAAAATCAGATACGTGATCGTGGCAACCGCGACCGCTAAAATGCCACGCGAGCGCCAAGGCAACGTGCTGGCCATGGTGCTGGCGATAACACTGATGATGGTCGCAAAGATCAAGCCGAGCTTCTCAAGCAGTCCTGCAAACAACAAAAGACTGGCCACCACCCACAACAAGCTCTTCCATTGAATCTCTACCTTCGTTCCCTCACGAAACAACGCCGGTAATGCAATAAAGAAACCAAGGATCGCCAAAAGCGACCCTAAAACGATCGGAAAATAACCAGGCCCCATGCGTTGCAGCTGTCCCATGTCATAGCGCTGGGCATAGATGACGGCAAATATCCCGATTGCCATCATGACCAAACCACCGATCAAATCTCTGAGGTCTCTATTGAGCATGTGTTCCTTCCTCTCTAGAACGAAATCAGTGCGAACCCCGGAATGTAACCAGAAAAATCACTGGGGCTCTATCCTCGATTACCACGACCAAAGCGCAATCCTATCAGCACAAAAAATTTCTATGTATTTCAAAAGAAAAACGCGACTAAACGAAAATGAAACTAGGTTTGCCGCCCGGGTTAACCCTGATTAATCAAGCCTCAATCACGTCGAAATCACGAGTGATTGGCACGCTAAGGACCTGTGCTCTTGACGATCTGCTGTGATTGCAGCGCTGCGATGGCCTGATCATCAAAACCGAGCTCCAAAAGTAGCGCGCGCGTATCCTGACCAAGCGTCGGCGGGTTATCACGCACGGCAAGCCGTTGTCCGTCCAAAACGAGCGGCAAAAGAGGCACAGCCGTTTGCACGGCCCGATTCGCACCTGAAGCATCAGCCGGTACGCTAAGCGGCGCCAAGCCACCTGTGGCCTTTAAGTGAGGATCATCAAATAGATCTTGTGGCCGTGTAATGGGAGCGTACGGCAGCCCTCGGGCCTCAAAACGCCGGCTTAACTGCTCGACATCCATCTCGCCGAAATGCGCCCTCAAGATCGGCATGAGCCAAGAGCGCGCCTGCACCCTTTGATTGTTGGTGCTCAGTCTTTCGTCACTGAAAAGAGTCGGCAATTCAAATTCCTCACAGAAGATCGCCCACTGCGTATCGCTGACGACAGACAAAAAGATTTGCTCACCATCTTTAACAGTAAAAACATCATAAATTCCCCAAGCACTAATGCGTGCTGGCATTGGGGCGGCGGCCTGACCCGTGACAGCATATTGCATCATGTGCTGTGCCACCAAAAATACGTTGTTCTCAAATAATGCACTGGTCACACTGCTACCTTTGCCGGTTTTGTGGCGCGACTGTAGTGCGGCCAAAACGCCAATGGCTCCAAACATTCCACCCATGATGTCATTGACGCTGCTGCCAGCACGCAGGGGCTGCCCCGGTGGGCCGGTCATGTAGGCCAAGCCACCCATCATTTGAACGACCTCATCTAAGGCTGTGCGATGTTCGTAGGGCCCAGGCAAAAAACCTTTGTGAGACACGTAAATCAATTGCGGATTCAACGATTTCAAAGCTTGCTCACCAAAACCGAGTCTATCCATGGTGCCGGTTTTGAAGTTCTCGCTAAAGACGTCTGCGCCAGCGACGAGCTTTAAAACGATCTCGCGCCCAGCAGCGGACTTCACATCAACGGCAAGACTTTTTTTATTGCGGTTAAACATGGGGAAAAAGCCCGAGCCAGATCCCATCAGCTTGCGCGTGTTGTCACCAGTCAGTGGCTCAATTTTGATCACTTCAGCACCAAGGTCAGCCAGAATCATCCCGCAGGTCGGTCCCATGACCATGTGCGTGAATTCCACCACACGGATGCCAGCCAGAGGCAATGACTCAGACATCTGCACTCCCTGGCGCAAATCCTTTGGGCAGCCCTGCCTCAGGGGTCATGCCGTAAAGCGGCTCGCCTGGCAGCCCCTCGGACAACAGAGCCCGGGCCTGAATCAACGCTGTGAGGTCAACGCCGGTTTTAATACCCATGGCCTCAAACATGAAGACCAAATCTTCAGTGACCACGTTGCCAGACGCGCCTGGTGCGTATGGGCAGCCACCCAAGCCTGCCAAAGATGCATCAAACGTCCGCACACCCACGTCATAGGCGGCCAGGCAATTGGCCAACCCCAAGCCGCGGGTGTTATGCAAGTGCGCAGCCCCGGTCTTCTCACCAATCACGGCCCTGACACGGTTAAAGAGGCGCCGAACCTGAGCCGGATTGGCCATGCCGGTGGT
>SKIZ01000121.1 GCA_007116135.1 Burkholderiaceae bacterium | reverse complement strand
TTTTTAGGAGAGATCGATGGTGGGGCCCTACAGCCACATTCGCTATGAGTGCAAAGATCATGTTGCGGTGATCACACTTGATTATCCGCCTGTCAATGCGTTCTCGCGCACCATGGCCGATGAATTAACCCATTGTCTGGATCAAGTCGCTGAAACCGAGGCGGTTCGGGCGGTGGTATTGACTGGCGCTGGCAAAGTTTTTTGTGCTGGTGCCGATCTGAAGGGACGCGCCGATGTCATAAAGGGCCCAGGCGACCTGACGGCTCACTTGCGCCGAACCCGTGAAGCGTTTCATGCCATTCGCGAGTGCGCCAAGCCCGTGGTCGTCGCAATCAATGGCGCTGCATTGGGCGCGGGCCTGGCCTTGGTGGCGTCAGCTGATATTTTGGTGGCAAGCGAGCGCGCAAGCCTCGGTTTGCCAGAAATTGACGTGGGCTTGATGGGTGGGGCTGGCCATGCCGCACGACTGTTCTCTCACTCGATGCTCAGAACCATGGCGCTCACAGGATATCGCGTGCCAGCTCAGGAGCTTTTGCGCTTGGGTGTGGTCAACCAAGTCGTCAGCCCAGAGGATCTCTTGGACTGCGCACTCGATATTGCCCAAACCATCGCCCAGAAAAGCCCGCTGGCAATTAAGCTTTCTAAGCAGACCCTCAATGCCATCGAGGATATGAGTTTGCGCGACGCCTACCGTTATGAGCAGGACATGACCGCAGCCTTGGGACGAACAGAAGACTCTCGTGAAGCACAACGCGCGTTTTTGGAAAAGCGCGCGCCGGTGTTTCAGGGGCGTTAGACGAAATGAGCACGCACTTGCGGGTTGATGCGACAGTCAAGCACCAGTGGACCGACTGAGGTTTCGGGTAACCAGCCTTTGACGGCCTGATGCAGGTCGGCTTTGGAGCGAATGGTGGCTGCCTGCGCACCCATGGCCTGTGCAATTGCAGCAAACGAAGGCGAAGGTGTTAGCGCCACATCGGCCTCTAGGCCATGCTCGCTTAAAAAATTGACCTCTGAGCCAAGCGCCTCGTCGTTGCTGACGACGACCACGATCGGCAGGCGCAGTCGAACCGCGGTCTCGAGATCACCGAGCGACATCATCATGCTCGCATCACCGATCGTGGCCAAGACCAACGCATCGGGACGACTGATGCTTGCGCCAATGGCTGTGCCGATGCCCAAGCCAATCGCACCAGCGTCGCAGGCTTGGATGAAATGTTTGGCTTGCGCAATTTGGATGTAACGGATGGCGAAACGGGCTTGTTGACCCCCGTCCGAGCAGAGAATGCGCTCAGGTGGCAAGAGCTCGTCGAGCTCAATCATGAGGGTTTTCGGGTCGATCAGATCGGTAGTGCTCTTGTCGATGACTTCGTCGCGCGCACGATAACTGGCGATGGTTTGAGCCAGATCATCGGCTCGGAATCCTTGAGCACTGTGCGCGCGCCGCTCCAACTCGTCGACTAAGGCCTGGGCGGTCAATTGGCAGTCGGCTTGGACGCCGATTTCGATGTCAACAAACTTGCCAAAGGCACTGGCGTCGGTGTCGATCTGTATCACCATCGCTTTGGGAAAGAGGGTGTTTTTGTAAGTGGTTAAAGCGTTCAGCCCAGCCCCAAAGACCAACACACAGTCAGCCTGCAAAATCAGATCCGAGGCCACCGGTGTTGAATAAGTGCCACAAATGCCAATGTTGTAGGGGTCGCCGTGAAAAAAGGCGTTGGCGTGTAGGGTGGTGCTCAGAAGCGCGCCGGTGAGTTCACCAAGGCGGCGCAGTGCAGGGCCTGCCTCAGACATGAGTGCGCCGCGACCTGCAAGAATAAGCGGGCGTTTGATGGCCCACGTCTCTTGGAGCACGTCGCAGATGGTGTTGATTTGTTCCTGGTCAGGCGCCAGGCGCTTTGGCTCATGGCTTTGAGTGCTCGCCTGCGATGTTGGCTCTGAGTCAGTTTTGCCTTCGAGCACATTGCGCGCCAGCAATAGCACCACGGTTTGCGAGCGGGCCTCGGTCATAGCACTCTGCGTATCGCTATAAGCGGTTTGGGCACTTTGTGGTTTAACTGTATTGACCCCGAGTAGATCAAGTGTGGCGCTTTGGGGAAAAAACTTTAACCAGTTCGCCGGCGCGGTGGCGCGGATTTTCTCGGGTGCCAGGTCATCTTCGGCCAGGCTGCCCGCACCGATGAGCACACAGATGCCAGAGCCTGCGCGATGCGCGCTGTTGATGGCCGTCAAGGCGTTTGATAATCCCGGTCCACCGGTTACTGTTGCCACACCAGTTCGCCCGGTGGCCCGATAGTAACCATCTGCCATGGCAACGGCTTGATTTTCGTGTCGAACATAGATGTAGCGGATGCCGCGCGCCACAGCGGCGTCTATCAAAGGTCCTGTGTCGTCACCTAATACGCCAAAGATACATTGAACACCGGCTTGCACCAGTGATTCGGCGACTTGTTCATAACCGTATTGGGTTGCGGTTGTTTGAGCGACACTCATTTGATTCTCTCCACCACGATAGCGCTTAAGATCGACGTTGATTGTTG
>SKIZ01000082.1 GCA_007116135.1 Burkholderiaceae bacterium | reverse complement strand
GCATCATGACGGCCATCACATGATCAGCCCCGAGCGCATCAACCGCCACAGCCATCACCACGGCTGAGTCGATACCACCGGACAAACCCAACAAAACCGACTCAAATCCATTTTTGTGGACATAGTCACGCACGCCTATCACCAGCGCTTGCCAAACCATCGACAAATGATCGCTCTGAGCCTCATCTTCCATGCTGATCAGCGCAGTCCAAGGGCCCTGCGCGCGGCTCAACGCGCCACTGCTTTGAACCGTGGCGTGCACTAGGGTCTCTTCAAACGCAGGCGCATGCCCCAGGCAATGGCCGGTCTTATCCATGGCAAAAGACATGCCATCAAAGATCAACTCATCCTGAGCGCCGCACAGGTTGGTATACAAAACACTGATACCAATCCGGTCAACACAGCGGCGCATCATATCGAGGCGCTGATTGAATTTACCCATGTGAAACGGAGAGGCATTTAAGACCAACAGGCACTGAGCGCCTTTATCGAGTGCGGCTTGAGGGGCACGCTTGAACCACGTGTCTTCGCAGATGTTGATCCCAAAACGCACCCCAGCATGCTCAAACACCGCAGCCTCAGTGCCGGCCGAGAAATACCGTTTCTCATCAAACACCCCGTAGTTGGGCAACTCATGCTTGAAGTACTGGGCAATCACTTTGCCACCAAGAAGCACACTCGCAGCGTTAAAAAGCGTCGAGCCTTCGGCCTGCAAATGTCCCACCACCACAGCAAGTCCCGGCAAATCAGCCAAGCGCTCAGCCAGTTGCGTCAAAGCGACGCGCTCTTGCTCGACAAACGCCGGTCGCAACAACAAATCCTCGGCCGGGTAGCCTGTTAAGGCCATTTCAGGCGTTAACAAGACATCGGCGCCAGCCGCGGCCGCTTGGCGCGCCATCAGCTCAATCTTGCCCGCGTTACCTTTAAAATCGCCGACCGTTGTATTGATTTGGGCCAGCGCGACGTTTGCCGCTGCCATATGAGTGACTTTGTGACGAATTTAGACACCTGATTATTGCATGACCGCCAGCCTCATCGCGCCCTATAATCGCATCACCATGACACAAAAACCAAACCCTGCCCAGGATCAGTTCGCAAACAAAGCTCAAGCTTGGTCGGCCCGATTCTCAGAGCCCGTCTCCGACCTAGTCAAGCGCTACACCGCATCGGTCGAATTTGATCAACGCATGGCAATGCAAGACATCGCCGGCTCGCTAGCCCACGCAGAGATGCTCGCCCATGTAGGCGTGATTTCAGCAAAAGATCTCGCCGACATCGAACGAGGTATGGCTGTCATCAAAGACGAAATCGAGTCGGGGCAATTCCAATGGTCGATCGACCTTGAGGATGTTCACCTAAACATAGAGAAACGCCTGGTTGAGCTCATTGGAGACGCCGGCAAACGGTTGCACACGGGGCGCTCGCGCAATGATCAAGTGGCGACCGATATTCGGCTTTGGTTACGCGAACAGACTGACTTGATTCAGGAGCAACTCACCAAGCTCAGAATAACTTTGGCCGAACAGGCGCTCAACCATGCCGACACCATCATGCCAGGGTTTACTCACCTGCAAGTCGCACAACCAGTCACGTTTGGCCACCACCTATTGGCCTATGCCGAAATGTTCGCACGCGACGGCCAGCGATTTGCCGATTGTCGGGCTAGGCTTAACCGCCTGCCCCTTGGCGCGGCAGCGCTCGCAGGAACAAGCTACCCAATCGACCGGGAAAGAGTGGCAAGAACGCTCGGGTTTGACGGGGTGTGCCAGAACTCGCTCGATGCAGTGTCGGACCGCGATTTCGCCATTGAGTTCTGCGCTGCCAGTGCGATTTTGATGATGCATGTCTCCAGGCTATCGGAAGAGCTAGTGCTGTGGATGAGCCCCAAAATCGGGTTCATCACGCTTGCAGATCGATTCTGCACGGGCAGCTCCATCATGCCGCAAAAGAAAAATCCAGACGTGCCAGAGCTTGCGCGCGGCAAGACTGGCAGGGTCAACGGCCACCTCATCGCACTTTTGACGTTGATGAAAGGCCAGCCACTGGCATACAACAAGGACAATCAAGAGGACAAAGAAGGTCTATTTGACACAGCTGATACCGTGCGTGACACGCTCACCATTTTTGCCGACATGATGCAAGGCATTGCTGTCAACAAAGAATCAATGCGCGCGGCGGCGGCTCAAGGGTTTGCGACAGCTACAGATCTGGCCGACTATCTTGTTAAGAAAGGGCTGCCCTTTCGTGATGCGCATGAGGTCGTGGCGCACGCGGTGCTGACCTGCGAGAAAAAAGGCTGTGACCTCTCAGCGCTAACGCTGACCGAACTACAGGCTTTTGATTCGCGCATTGGCGCTGATATTCACGAGGTCTTGACACTCGAGGGTTCGGTTAATGCGCGCAATCATGTTGGTGCCACAGCGCCAGCACGGGTTAAAGACGCGGCCAAAGCCCTAATTAATCAACTGCGATCCGGCTGATTCCGACCTAAAGACGAAACGAACAGCCTTTGTTCGCTTTTGTCGTGGGTCGTCAGTTGCGCTCAGACCT
>SKIZ01000169.1 GCA_007116135.1 Burkholderiaceae bacterium | reverse complement strand
CCTACCCGTGCACCGCCACCACCAAGGGCACAATCAATAGCGCCACGATGTTGATGATCTTGATCAACGGGTTAACCGCCGGGCCTGCGGTGTCTTTGTAGGGGTCACCCACCGTGTCACCGGTGACTGCCGCCTTGTGTGCCTCGGAGCCCTTGCCACCGAAGTGGCCATCCTCGATGTATTTCTTGGCGTTATCCCAGGCGCCGCCGCCGGTGCACATTGAAATCGCGACAAACAAGCCCGTGATGATGGTGCCAAGCAACATGCCGCCCAAGGCCTTCGGACCAAGCACCAGACCGACTGCGATCGGCACCACCACCGGCAACAGTGATGGCACGATCATCTCCTTGATGGCTGCGCTCGTGAGCATGTCTACGGCTCGGCCGTAGTCAGGCTTGGCCTCACCGGTCATGATGCCCTTGATCTCATGGAACTGACGACGCACTTCAACGACCACCGCCCCAGCAGCACGCCCGACCGCTTCCATGGCCATGGCCCCAAAGAGGTAGGGAATCAAGCCACCGATAAAGAGACCCACAATGACCATCGGATCACTAAGTTCAAAGCGAATGCTCTGGCCATAGGACTCAAGCTTGTAGGTGTAGTCGGCAAAGAGCACCAGTGCGGCCAAGCCGGCTGACCCAATGGCGTACCCTTTGGTCACAGCCTTGGTCGTGTTGCCAACGGCATCCAGTGGATCAGTGATAGCGCGAACCTCACTGGGCAAATCAGCCATCTCAGCAATACCACCGGCGTTATCGGTGATCGGGCCATAGGCATCCAAAGCCACCACAATACCCGCCATGCTCAACATCGAGGTGGCAGCGACCGCCAGCCCATACAAACCGGCTAGCTGATAAGCCGCCAGAATCGCCACACAGACAAAGAGCACCGGCCAAGCGGTCGAGCGCATCGACACGCCCAAACCAGCAATGATGTTCGTGCCATGACCGGTGGTCGAGGACTGGGCAATGTGGCGCACCGGTTTGAACTGTGTGCCGGTGTAGTACTCGGTAATCCACACCATCATGCCGGTGAGCACCAGACCCACGATGCTTGCACCCCAGAGACGCCAGTGACTGCCTGAGGCCGCCACGGCGTTATCGGGCATGATCCAGATCGTCACAAAATAGAAGGCAATCAAGGACAAACCACCGGCAATGGCCAAACCGCGATACAGCGATGGCATGACATTGGTGGTGCCCTCTTTGGCCTTGACGAACGAGCACCCGACAATGGAAGCCAGAATCGACGCTGCCCCCAAACCCAACGGATAAAGGACGGCTGCGGTTTGGTCGACCTTGATCAAGAGCGCACCCAGCACCATGGTTGCGATGATGGTCACGGCATAGGTTTCAAACAAATCGGCCGCCATGCCAGCACAATCGCCAACGTTATCGCCAACGTTATCAGCGATCACCGCCGGATTGCGTGGGTCATCTTCTGGAATACCCGCCTCAACCTTGCCCACCAAGTCCGCACCCACGTCAGCGCCTTTGGTGAAGATGCCGCCACCGAGTCTGGCAAAAATGGAAATCAGCGAAGACCCAAAGGCAAAGCCAATGAGCGGATGCAGCACCTGCGAGAAATTCGGACCCGGTGCCACCATACCCATCGTCAGATACCAGTAAAGGCCGGCTACCCCGAGCAAACCGAGCCCCACCACCAACATGCCGGTGATCGCACCGCCGCGAAACGCCACATCAAGCGCAGGCCCAATGCCCTGGGTGGCCGCCTGGGCGGTGCGCACATTGGCGCGCACCGAGATGTTCATGCCAATAAAGCCGCAAGCCCCCGAGAGCACCGCACCAAGCACAAACCCCGCCGCTGTGGCCACATCGATAAAGATGCCCACCAACACGGTTAACACCAGACCAACCAAGGCAATCGTTTTGTATTGCCGGGACAAATAGGCAGCCGCGCCCATTTGAATGGCGGCCGCAATCTCGCGCATGCGCTCATTGCCCGCGTCCTTGGATAAAACCCACTGACGCATCCAAACCCCGTAAATCACTGCAACCAACCCACAGACGAGCGCGAACACCAACACCGGATGACCTGCCATGGCTAAATCTCCTATTCGTGGTTTTTTGTCTCTAAGCAACCGGCGGCACAGACCATTTGTTTCTTGTATTCAGGCGTCTGTCAGGTTGCTGATTTACTGTAACGCCAAGCTCATCAATCCGGCTGACAGGTTTCGGGTGTCCCGCTAAAATGCGGGTATTCCCTGATCGGGTTTGTCGGTTTTTATACTCACTGCGTCAGCGCTCGGATCATGGTGCAATGCACGATGACGAGCCCTTTGGCTGCGTGCATCCGGTTTTTTCTGGTTTTTTATTGTGAAGGTGGTCAACCAAGATGTCATTTGAAAAGGTCAGTCCCGGCGATCAAGCGCCCGACGTGTTTAACGTCATCATTGAAATCCCCATGAACGCCGATCCGATCAAGTACGAGGTCGATAAAGACAGCGGCGCGATCTTTGTTGACCGCTTCATGGGCACCGCAATGCACTACCCCACCAATTACGGTTACGTCCCCAAGACGCTCAGTGGTGACGGTGACCCGGTTGACGT
>SKIZ01000062.1 GCA_007116135.1 Burkholderiaceae bacterium | reverse complement strand
GTCGTGTAGGCCTTGGTGATACCGAGCACGTGATGCAAACGCTGAGGCCCCACACCGGCACCGGCGGCTGCGGCACCGGCCAAGCAATTGCTGCTCGTGACAAACGGGTAGGTACCATGATCGATGTCGAGCAAAGCACCCTGGGCGCCTTCAAACAAGATGTTCTGCCCTTGCTGTTGTGCCTGATAGAGCAGCTCGCTGACATCAGCCACCATCGGCTCGAGCATCGGCGCGTAAGTCATGGCCTCTTGAAGCACCGCCTGCATGGATATCGCTTGAGCGCCCAAGTACTTGGTCAGCATGAAGTTATGTAGATCAAGCACTTCTTCGAGCTTGCTGGCAAACGTCTGGGGATCATAGAGGTCCTGCACGCGCAAGGCGCGACGCGCAACCTTGTCCTCGTATGCTGGACCAATACCTCGGCCTGTCGTGCCAATCTTGGCTTGCCCGCGCTTGGCTTCGCGAGCCTGATCCAGTGCGACGTGATAGGGCAGGATCAGCGGACACGCCGGTGAGATTCGTAAACGATCCCGCACACTGAGGCCCGCTTGCTCAAGCTCTTGTATCTCGGTCATGAGCGCCTGCGGCGAGAGCACCACACCATTGCCGATGTAACAGGTGATGCCGGGATGCATGATGCCAGACGGAATCAAACGCAAAATGGTCTTTTGCCCTTTGATCCATAGCGTGTGGCCCGCATTATGGCCTCCCTGAAACCGCACCACGCCATGAGCTGATTCGGCAAGCCAATCAACGATTTTGCCCTTGCCTTCATCACCCCATTGGGTACCGATTACTACAACGTTTTTGCTCATGATGTTTGACTACTTGGTTTTTGGTTGGACCGGACGCACCACCCACTGCTGGCCGTCTTGCACCAACTCCCGATCAAAAATGAACTCATCATGCCAGGCTGACTCACCTGGCAGTAACTGCACAACAATTTCGCCTTGAGCCCGCAAGCGAGCGACCGCTTGGGTCAATCCGGCATCTTCAGAGTTTGACAGCGCTAGAATCGCTGCCGCGCGCTGTGCCTGCCCAAAAGAACGGGCCAACCGAATCAGGTCCATGCTAAAGCCAGTTGCCGGGCGAGCACGTCCGAAAGCAGCGCTGACATTATCATATCGACCACCGCGCACAAGTGCATCGTGCCAACCTTGCGCGTAAATGCAAAAGGTCACCCCTGAGTGGTAGCCATAGGCCCCCACATCGGCTAAATCCAAGCTAAGCGACTGCGACGGCAGTTTCTGTGTCAATAACTTCAAGCTCTCGAGCGCCTCTTTGGCACCCTCAAAGCCAGAGAATTCGCGTTCTGCCGCCTCAAGCACCTCAACGCCACCATATAACCGTGCCAACTTCTCAAGGGCGCGAACCACCGGCTCGCTGACTGCTGACTTGCCATGGCTGTCATGGCGTAACTGCGCCAAACCACTTAAATCTTTCTCGCGCAGCAAACCACTGATTTCCTCGGCGCGCAAGCGCGCTTGATCGTCGTGATGGAGGATGGCTTGGACCAGCCCGTCATGACTCAAAACCAGTTGACCGTCGCAAACGCCCGCAACTTCAAGACTTTGTTGGGCTAATCGAATGATTTCCAAGTCAGCTTGCACACCGCTGTAGCCGTATATCTCTGCGCCGATTTGCAACTGCTCACGACTGTCGACCAAACCGGCCGGGCGCGCATGCAAAACCGGGCCGCAATAACATAGGCGCGTCACCCCTGGGCGATTGAGCAAGTGCGCATCAATTCGCGAGATCTGTGGCGTCATGTCGGCGCGCAATCCCAGCGTGCGGCCCGAGATTTGGTCAACGAGCTTAAAGGTGCGCAAACCCAACCCCTGGCCCGCACCCGTGAGCAAGGACTCGATGTATTCGAGCATAGGCGGCGACACCGTCTCAAACCCGAAGGTGCGAAACAGGTCAAGCAGCTTGCGCCGCAAATCCTCAATCTGCCTGGCCTGAGCCGGCAGAATATCTGCCAGGTAATCAGGCAATAACCAGTTGCCAGTCATTGTGATCGTATTGTTACGCCAAAAGAAAAGCGGCTTGGGGCATAAACCCGACAAGCCGCCACCTCGTGCACCTATTGCTAGGCTTGCAGCGCATTATAGCGTGCAAGCCAAAGTCGTTTACTCGCTTTGAGCCGTGGGCGCGCGTCCGTCGACAGACTTCATGTAACGGAAGAAGTCCGAACTCGGGTCGACCACCAACACGTCGTTGGCATGACCAAAAGCAGCGCGATAGGCTTCAAGGCTCTTGAAGAAACTAAAGAAGTCCTGATCTTGACTATAGGCGTCACCATACAGGCGCGCAGCTTCGGCATCGCCCTCACCCATGACCGCTTGTGCCGAGGCGTAAGCTTCGGCCAGGATTTGCTGGCGTTCACGATCAGCACCGGCTCGAATACGTTCACCCTCGGCCGCACCGATCGAGCGCAGCTCGTTGGCTACCCGTAAACGCTCAGACTCCATTCGTCGATAGACCGACTCGGCAATCTCGGGCGCGAACTCGATACGCTTAAGGCGCACGTCAATGATATCCACACCGAATGGCGCTGCACGGCGACGCACATTGTCGCGCACTTCCTGCATAATGACGTCACGCTCAAGCGCCACCACATCGCT
>SKIZ01000010.1 GCA_007116135.1 Burkholderiaceae bacterium | reverse complement strand
TGCGAGCGCAGGCAGTGCAAAAATCGCACCCAAGCCGATGCGCCTGAATTGGTTGATGTCAAACAGGATAACTGGCCAAGGCTACTAGATCTTTATTCTAAGTTTGTATTTCGCGCTCGATCTGGCAATAGATCAATGAGGCCAGCGTAATCGGGGCCAGTTCGCCGGCAATGCCGCAGGGTCGTGGGTGACGATCACGACAGCCCGTGTCATCAGCCAGGGATCTGTGCGGGTCAGAATGGTTTGTACCAGTGTCGGTTGCAAGCCGCGAAACGGTTCATCAAGTAAGACCAAGGCTGGGTTGCGCAGCAGCAGGGCAGCTAACTGCAGCCTGCGTGCCTGTCCCCCGGAAATTCGACTGCCCGAGACACCGAGCCGGTAGTCAAGGCCCTGCGGGGTGTGTTCAAGCGTCTCTAGAAGATCGACCGCCTGCAGTGCATCGCGTAACGCTTGGTCGCTTGCTTGGGGCTGAGCAAGACGCAAAAAGTCGCCAATTGATAAGTCAAGCAAGACATCGTTTTGGCTTAAAAGCGTGATGTGCTCATAGCGCTGGTCATCGGCAAGCGCTAGCGCGTCGGTATTTCCGAGCATTAACCGGCCGCTAGCGGCTGGCAGTTCACCAGCCAAGCTCGCCAGTAGGCTTGACTTGCCGCAGCCGCTTGGGCCGTGCACAACCACCGGGTGGCCCGCCGTCAGTGTCATGGTCAGCGGCTGGTGGCCGAAGGGCTGTCGCTGACAAACCAGTGCATCGATGACAATGGGTTCTGGGCGCATCACGGCAACAGGTCCAGCCGGTGCGCTTGCGTGTGGGCTCTGATGCGTCTCTAGCGCCATGAGGTGTTGGGCAGCTTGGTTTGACTCACCGATGCGCCAAAATGCGCCTGGCAATGTGCCAAGCGCCTCATTCATGCCCAGCGTCATGAGCGCAAGCAACGCCACCTCGGGCGGGGTCAGATTGGGCCACGCCAGTGCCAGCACGGCAATGGTCATGAGCGCAGTCAGTGCCTGGACTGCGTGCTCGGCCAGACTGGCCCAGTGCTCCTGGTTTCTCATGCGTGTGGTCTGTGCCTGGTCTAACTGCGCCAATTGCTTGGCCGAAGCCTGACTGCGACCGTAGGCCAGAAGGTCAGCTAAGCCACCAAAGTGGTCTGTCATGGCCACACGCTGCGCCGAGCGCGCCTGAATGACGTCTTGACCGCGGATTTGACCCTGGTGTGCCGCCCACAGCGAGGCGGCAAAGGTCAGTGCGCCGCCGGTGGCAATAATGAGTGCGATGGGCCAGCCACCCCAAATGTGGGCGATGACAATGACGCAAACCCAAGTCAGTATCGCAGCAATCAAGGGGCCGATGACCCGCAACGGCACACCGTCGAGCGTGTCAACATCGGCAGTCAGGCGATTGACCAAATCGCTGTGTCGGGTGGCATCGAGTTGGCGTGCCGGTCGCTTGGCAAGTGCGCGAAACGAACGGACCCGCAAATCGGCAAGCACCCGAAGAATAGCCTCGTGACCGATCACCCGCTCGCCATAGCGGCCAACGGTTCGAAAGATCGCCAATGCACGAATCACCGCTGAAGGGGTGAAGATATTGAGTTGGGTGATTAAACCCAAACCGGCCATGGCGCTTGCGGTAATGAACCAGCCCGAGACCGCTAGCAGCCCGACTGCGGATAACCAGGTCAGTGTCAAACTGAGCCAAGCCAGCAGCAACCAACCTAGGCGCGGGCGGTATAGACCAAAGAGGTAAATCCATGTCTTCATGGGATTTGACTCAGGCTGCTGTCTTTGACCAAGACCACGCGATCGCATTGCTCTAGGACAACCGGATCGTGGCTTGCGACAACGACGGTGATGCCACGCGCGCGCGCTGATTTGATGACCGCGCTCCAAAGGGCATCGCGCGTGGCGTCGTCCAATGCGGCAGTCGGTTCATCGAGCAGCCACAGGGTGGCGCCACTTAAGAGCGCACGCGCAATGGCGATGCGCTGAGCCTGCCCGCCGGAGACGCCAAGGTTGGTCTCGCCAATTTGCGTATCTAGCCCTTGTGGCAGCCCGGCATCAGGCAGTGCGAGCCCGACTTGCACTAACGCCTCAAGCATGTCGGTGTCGGCGATTGGCTCATGTCTTGCAAGCGCAAGGTTCTCGCGCAAAGAGCCATGAAACAAGTGCGGTTGCTGGCCTAACCACGCCCAATGGGCATCGCGTCGCACTTGACCATGGCTTGCAGATATAAAGCCCGCCAATAGACTCATCAAAGTCGACTTGCCTTGACCGCTGTCGCCGGCTACGCCGACAAGCTCTGCGCGCTTGAGCGTGAGATCGATGTGATCCAAGACTGGGTTGGCAGCGGCTTCGAAATGCACGCTCACATCGGTCAAACGCACCGCAATGGCGCGATCCTCGTCGGCGGGCAGCTCGCTTGAGACGTTGGCCGCGTTAGGCGCGAAGATGGCATCCAAACCCATGAGGGCATTGGCGCTGGCGCGCGCGGCATTCATGTCGTGATGCGCTTGCGCCAGCTGACGCAGCGGCAAAAAACATTCAGGTGCCAACATCAGGATAAATAAGCCGGCTGCCAGTGTCATGGCCGAGGCGGGTCCAAAGCTCACTAGCCCTAGTAGCGCAAAGCCGATGTAGATGGCGAGTAACCCAATGGCCACTGCACTGAAAAACTCCAAGGCCGCCGAGGACAGAAAGGCAACCCGCAAAACTCGCATTGACATGCGCCGATAGTCTTGAGCGGCTTGTTGCACGCTATCGGCGCTTTGTTCCAACGCGCCCATGCGGCGCAACCAAGGCAAGGCTTGTAGACGATCCATCAAGTGCGCTGCAAGCGAAGCTTGTTGGGCTTGCTGCTGGCGATGCACAGCGTCTGTCCCCCAGCCGATGAGCATCATGAATAACGGAATAATCGGCGTGGCTAGCAGCAACAACACACCTGCGAGCCAATCCACGGTAAAGGTGATGACGATGATTAAAACCGGGGTAATTAAGGCCGCTTTGCGCGCAGGTAAGTAGCGCGCCAAGTAACCGTGCAATGCATCGATTTGCTCTAAGGCCTGATTGGCCCACCAAGCGGTATTGCCGTGGACACTTAGCCGCTTAGGTCCAATTTGCGAGGCGTTGTGAACCAAATCTTGGCGAAGTTGCAAGCGGATGCGCGCTGAGATCGACTGCGCCAATTGATCGCGCCACCAGTTTGCACCCAGACGCCCGAGAACGCCGGCTGCAGCGAGCCACCAAAGCCAGGGCGCAGGCGTTTGCGACATCATGGCGGTTGCGACAATCAAAGTGACTGCGCCGCTGAAGGCGACGGTGGCCAGGGTGGCTAAAAAAACCGCCACACTGACCCAACGCAGATCCCCACGCGCCTGAGCGCCAAGGGCGCTCAGGAAGCTAGAGGATTGCGCTCGCAGTGCGGCGTTGTCGTCATTGGTCACGGTCGTGGTGGCATGCTGGGGTCATCTGAGCCATCACTTTACTATCACTGGCTGGTTTTAAAACGCGTTTGCACGAAATGAGCTGGTTTCAGTGATAGCCGCTTTCACTAGTGACCTTGCCACGAAAAACGTAATAGGTCCAAGCGGTATACATCAGCACAAACGGCACGACAAAAAGGAACCCGACTAACAGAAATAATTGGCTCTCGGGCGCTGAGGCCGCGTCATGAAACGTGTAATTTGGCGGGACCACATAGGGCCACTTGCTAAAGAGCAGGCCGGCATAAAAGAGTGCAAACAAAACGATCGTGCCAATGAATGGCAAAGCGTCGTATTGCTTCTCTATCCAGCGCCAGATCATGAAGGCTGCCAACAAGGTTAAGGCCGGCATAATCCAGAGCCAGGTCAAATTGCCAAACCAGCGCGAAGCCACATAGCTATCAATCAGTGGTGTCCAAAGACTGACGACCACAAAGAAACCCATCATGGCGATGAGCATTTTGCGGGCCCAGTCACGCATGCGTTGTTGCAGTGGTCCTTCGGTTTTCAGGATCAACCAGGTCGCGCCAAGCAAGGCATATCCGACCACCATGCCTAAACCGGTCATCACGGTAAAGGGCGTGAGCCAATCGAATGCGCCACCAACATAGCGCATGTTCTCGGTCTTAAAACCCTGGATGTAGGCGCCAACCACAGCGCCTTGCGCAAAGGTGGCAACCAGCGAGCCAGCAAAAAACGAGAGATTCCATAAATGTTTCTTTTCGGCTGAAGCCTTAAAGCGAAACTCAAAGGCCACGCCACGGAATATCAAACCCGCCAGCAAAAGAAACACACCAATGTAGAGTGCCGGCAAAAAGACCGAGTAGACCAGCGGGAAGGCTGCCAGTAGCCCAGCGCCACCCAGAATCAACCAGGTCTCGTTGCCATCCCAGACCGGCGCGACGGTATTCATCATGATGTCGCGCTCGCTTTCGTCTTTGGCAAAGGGAAAGAGAATCCCAACACCCAAATCAAAGCCATCAGCTAGCACATACATCAAAATCCCAAAGCCGATGATGCCCACCCATAGATAAGTGAAGTCGTACATGGTGGCTCCTTTAGGCGTTAAAGAACGAGGGCGTTGTGCTGGGCATCGCCTCATCGGCTGCAGATAACGGACGCTTGGGGCGTCCGGTGTCGCTTGCATGCGAGATGTCTTCGCTAATGCCCTTGTTGACCAATTTACGCAAGAAGTAAATGCCCGCTGTGAACACCACCGCATAGACCGCGATGTAGCCAATGAGGGTGACTAACGCCATCCAACCGGCCAAGCTTGGCGTGAGCCCTTCTTGTACGGTCATCATGCCGTAGATGACGTAGGGCTGGCGTCCAATCTCGGTGACAAACCAGCCAGCTAGGACCGCAATAAATGGCGTGGGAATCATCCAGGTCATTAACTTCAAGTAACGTCGTGACTCCAGCAGCTTGCCGCGCCACATCAGCCATGCGCCCCAGAAGCTCACAGCAATCATCAGCATGCCGATGGCCACCATGATCCGGAAACTCCAGAACACGGGCCAAACGGGAGGCTGCTCGGCACGACTGAACTCATTGAGCCCCTGCACGGTGCCATCGAGCTCGTGCGTCAGGATCAGGCTCGCTAGCTTGGGGATGCCAATTTCAAAGCGGTTGCGCTGGTTTTCCTGGTCGGGAATGGCAAAGAGCAATAGCGGCAACCCAGACTGGGTTTCCCATGCACCTTCCATGGCCGCGACCTTGGCTGGCTGATGCTCAAGCGTGTTCAAACCGTGAGCGTCACCCATCAACAGTTGCATCGGGGCAATCACGGCTAGCAAAACCAACGTCATCTTCAGGGCCTTTTGGGCTGTTTGCACCGCATGCCCGCGCAGGATGTAGAGCGCTGAAACACCCGCAACCACGAACCCACCGGTTAAAAACGACGCCAGTGCCATGTGGCCAAAGCGGTAGGGGAACGACGGGTTAAAGATGGCCTGCAGCCAGCTGGTGACGTGAATCATGCCATCGCGCATCTCTACGCCGGCCGGTGTTTGCATCCAGGAGTTGGCCGATAAAATCCAGAACGACGAGATAAAGGTGCCAATGGCAACCATGTAGGCCGACAGCAGGTGCAGCCCTGGCGGCACTTTATTGCGTCCAAAAAGCAGCACACCCAAAAAAGCGGCTTCCAAAAAGAAGGCGGTGACTACTTCGTAGGCCAGAATTGGGCCTAAAAAGTTCGACGCGGTGTAAGAGAAGTTGCTCCAGTTGGTCCCAAACTGAAACGCCATGACCAAACCAGACACCACACCCATGCCAAACACCACGGCGAAGATCTTGATCCAAAAGTTCGACAGCATCACCCAATGCGGATTCTTGGTGCGCCAGGCGAGTGTTTCGAGCACCGCAATGTAGCTGGCCAAGCCGATGGTGAAGACTGGGAAGATCGCGTGAAAAGACACCACAAAGGCAAATTGGACACGCGACAACAAGAGGGGATCAAACTCCATGAGAGCCTCCGCAATGCGGTGCTTGTGACACCGATTTGGCGCGAGTACAGGATAGAACTCGCAGCGAACTTTATACTACCGCAGTCAAGCTAGCCCATTGATCTAGGTCAATTGCGTTGTGAGGTTTTCAGTCTTTTCATGAGCTGAAATGTGCGCCAGTCAATAAGCTGACTTTTCTGACTACGGGGCAGATTGATTGGTTCCGCCGATCGGTTACTTCTTCGGTGCGGCCTCTAAAAGTGTGCGAGCAAGCGCGCGCGAGCGCATGGTCATTTGTTGACGACTGACCGTGGTTTGTATTTGATGGGTTGCCTTGGGCCAAACGATCGGGGATTGCTGCAGTTTTAGCCATTGCTGCCTTAACACCGCGACCGTGGCATCTGAGGGGTCTTGCCCGGCTCGCGCGCGTGATCGAATTCGTCGCTCTAGCACCGCCACGGGGGCATCACACCAAACCAGCGCAAAAGGTGCGCTTCGTTTTTTTGAAATATGTTCGAAATAAGCGATGTGGGCTTGCGCGATAAAGGTCGCGTCAACGATCACGCTCACGCCGCAGCCGGTGAGCTCGTCGGCCAATCGCGCAAGTTCGGTGTAGGTCTTTTTGGTGATGGCTGGCGTGTAGAGCGCTTGGTTGTCATCAATGTGCGCGCCAAAAAGTTGTTTGCGGATGACATCGGCGCGCAACACGATGGCACCTAGCTGTGGCGCGAGCTCACGGGCTAACGTGGATTTGCCGCTGCCGCTGAGTCCGCCAACCAAGCTCAGGCGGGCGGGCTGCGCTTTGGCCACCAATTGCTTGGCTAAGCCCCAGTAGCGCTGCAGGCCAGTTGAGTCGTGCGTCAGGCTTGCGATTTTGGCGCGCACCACTGCGCGATAAAGCGTGTAGTAGCGCAACAGCGCCAGACCCCGATAGTCACCGCGGCTTTGGCACCACTGGTTCGTCAAGCACCACGCCAAGTCGGCACGGTCGTGGGCGATGAGATCCATAAACGTAAACGCGATGTCGTTTATTGGGTCAATTTGGCTTAGCGCCTCATTGAACTCCAGCGCATCAAAGGCCACGATCTGATGCTTGATTTGCACCAGATTAGCCAAATGCAAATCACCGTGGCAGTCGCGATAATGACCCTGACGGATGCGTTGGGCGAGCATTGCGCCAAGCTGTCTGGCTTGTTGATGGGCCCAGTGGCGCACTTGCTTGACTTCTTGGCTAAGTCTGGGCGCAGCCCGCTCGATTTCGTCTAGGCTCTCAAGCAGCCATGCGTGCGCCGGGCGGTGCTTGGCAAGGGCTCGATGTGCAAGTGGCTCTAGGCGTTGCATCAGGCTGGCGTGGTCGTTGGCAAAGGCACAAAGCATTTCGGCAGTGACCTGATTGCGACCGATGCGTTGGCTCAATAGGTCGCTTTGCTTGAAACGCCGCATTTTGACGGCCCAGTCAATGGCGTGTGCCTGACCGCCAATACTTGGCTGATCGGGGCTGCCCGTGATTTTTACAACACCCAAGTACAGCATTGGGGCAGTGCGCTCATTGATTTGCAGCTCACGCATGCAGTCTAGATAGCGCAAGTGCAGGCTCGAGAAGTCGACAAATGCAAGTTTGACCGGACGCTTGAGTTTGTAGGCAAAAGAGCCGCAGGCAATGACGCTAGAGATATGGGTGCGAAAGACCTGCGCGCACGCACGGTGCCGGCGCTCGAGCTTGCGCGCAAGCGCTTGAACCAGCTGATCGTGCGCTAGTTGATCAAAACCCATTTCGTGCTCCTGAGCCGGCAGGGCTCGTTAAAGTAGACGATAATGACTACGCCTGTGATCCTGTGGTTTTCTTCGTCTGCGCTCTCATGACCCGTCTTCGAGTTGAATCAATTAGTAAAGTCTACCCCGCTGTGGTGGCCGTCGACCACGTTAGCCTGTCGGTTAATGCGGCCGAAATTCATGCGGTGCTTGGTGAGAATGGTGCTGGCAAGTCAACGCTCATGAAGATGATCTATGGCGTGACTGAACCCACAAGCGGAACCATTTTCTGGGACGATCAGCCCGTGTCGATCCGCAGCCCCGCGCAGGCGCGCTCGCTCGGTATCGGTATGGTGTTTCAGCATTTTTCTCTGTTCGAGACCTTGACCGTGGCCCAAAACGTGGCGCTTTTTTTGCCGCCAGGCCAGTCCATTGCCAAACTATCTGAGCAAATCGAAGAGGTCTCGGCCCAGTATGGGTTGCCGATTGACCCAAGCCGCCACGTCTATGATCTGTCGCTCGGTGAGCGCCAGCGCGTAGAGATCATCCGTTGTTTGCTGCAAAACCCGAAGCTGCTGATCATGGATGAGCCGACCTCGGTTTTGACACCCTTGGCGGTCGAGCGTCTGTTTGAGACGCTGCGGCGTATCCGTGATGAAGGCTGCGCCATTATCTATATCAGCCATAAGCTCGAGGAGATTCGGACACTTTGTGACCGAGTCACAGTTTTGCGTGATGGTCGAGTCACTGGCCAGTGTGACATGGCTGATCAAACCGCGGCATCACTAGCACGCATGATGGTGGGCCATGAATTTGAGCAACCGCTAAAGCCAGCACCCACCGACTGCAGGCAGGTGTTAGAGGTGCTTGACGTGCACACCGAGGGTGAGCAACCCAATGGGGTCGGTTTAACTGGGGTCACGCTGTCACTAAACCGTGGCGAAGTGCTGGGTATTGCCGGCATTTCGGGCAATGGGCAAACGGAATTGTGCTCAGTGCTCGCCGGTTTGTCGCAGCCGGCTAGCGGTGAAATCCGGTTCTCTGGACAGCGCGTCAATCATCTGTCGGTGGCGGCTCGGCGCGAGTTGGGGCTTGGCTATGTGCCAGAGGACCGGTTGCAAACGGGGGCCTTGGCGCAAATGACACTGACAGAGAATGTGTTGCTCACCGCTGCCAAGCGCGCGGGCCTGGTGCAACGCGGGATGTTGCAGCATGAAGCCGCGCAAGCATTTGCCCAGCGTTGTATTGACCAGTTTTCTGTCAAGGCAGGCGGGCCTGGTGCACTGGCTGAGTCGCTCTCGGGGGGCAATCTGCAGAAATTCGTGCTTGGGCGTGAGCTCTTGCTTGCCCCTGAGGTGCTGATCTGCGCGCAACCGACCTGGGGTGTTGATGTGGCTGCCGCGGCACTGATTCGTCAGGCCTTAATCGATTTGGCGCGCCGAGGTTGCGCAGTCTTGGTGATTTCAGAGGAAATTGACGAGCTTTTTGAGGTGGCCGATCGAATCGCCGTCATTGCCGGTGGTCGTCTGTCGCCTGTGCTTGAGCTCGGGCAAACCAATCGCCAACAAATCGGTCTATGGATGAGTGGCTTGTGGTCTAATACAAGCGAAATTTTATCGGCTTGACCTTAAGGTCGTTGTGTAACCCGAATGCGGACCCACCTATGAGTGACCCCACAAAATATTCCGCTGTTTATTTGCGGTTTTTGAACCTGATGCAGGCCATCCGGTCGCTGCCGTCGTTCCCGCATGTTGATCCGGTCGAAGAACGGTTGCTCAATGCCTTGGCTGCGCTTTGGCACAAGGGTCACCGGGTCACGGTGTTAGAGGCGATGGCCTTGCCAGTGGACGTATCGCCAACCACGCTACATCGACGCTTAAAGTCTTTGCGCAGTAAAGGGCTGGTGTCGCTTCAAACTGACGCCACCGATACGCGCATCAAGTATGTTGTGCCAACAGAACAGACCGAGGAGTACTTTGGTACGCTCGGGCGCTGTTTAAACGAGGCGGGTCGCTCTTAACTGATCGAAAGGTTTGCATGGGTAACGTCGGTGTCAGGGGCATCGGGTTTGTGGCGATGCAGGCGTTCGCTGTGGCCATTGCATGGATGCTGCTTTATTGGCTAAATGAATGGCTGTTTGAGTCGGTGGCCGTCTCGCAACACATCTCCTGGGTTTTTTTGCCTGCAGCCTTGCGCATGCTCGCTGTGTTGCTCACTGGCTGGGTTGGTGTCCTGGGTTTGTTTGTCGGCAGCCTCATCACTGGGTTCTACAGCATTGATCACGCCTCGGTTGGGCAGGTGATTGCCTTGGCCGGTGTCTCGGCCTTGGCACCCATGCTGGCTTTAATCGTGGTG
>SKIZ01000060.1 GCA_007116135.1 Burkholderiaceae bacterium | reverse complement strand
TTGAAGGCCATCTCGCATTTCTTTGAGCACTACAAAGACCTCGAAGAAGGCAAGTGGGTCAAAATTCAAGGCTGGGAAGGCCCCGAGTCCGCTCACAAGGAAATCATGGACGGCATCGACAACTACAACAAGTCACTTAATCAGTAGACAACCCAAAGGTCAGTGCACCAGGGGCGTGGCATGAACCACGCACCTGGTGTCTAGCTGATTAAGCCTCGATCACAGGCGCCTGCCCATCCCACGTGCCATGCGGGGCACTGACCCGAAAGATCGCCTCGACCTCGACTGCGGCATTGCCAGGTAACGCCGACACGCCCACAGCGGTTCTCGCATGGCGCCCACGTTCACCCATGAGTGCGACCACCAAGTCCGAGGCACCGTTAATCACCGTGGGCCCATCGGCAAAAGGTGCTAGCGAGTTGACATAGCCATTGACCTTGACGCACTGCTGCACCCGGCTAAAGTCGCCGTCGACGGCGCGATACAAGGCTGCCAGCAGGTTCTGCATGCACACTCGCGCAGCCTTCTGCGCATCAGCGACTGACAGATCCACACCGACTTGGCCGCAATAGAGCATCTTGTCGTTGCGCGAGCAAGTCTGGCCAGCCAAATAGACCAAGTCACCGGTCTGGCAAAACGGCACAAAGTTGCCCGTGGGCGTTGGGATAGCGATATCTGCGAATTCAGCAAAGTTCACTGCGTTTTCCATAAACTGTCGCGCTCCAATCAAACGTTAAACCTCGATGTCATGCCCCAAGGCTTTCAAGTGAGCCCCATGCCCGGACAACGTCCCCAGCGGCATAATCTCGTACTGACAATAACCGGTTATGGCCAAGGGTTCCAGCGTCGAGCGAATTTCATCGTGCGACTGCGCATTGATCAAGATGGCATAGCTCATCACGTCTTCAACCAAGGTATAGACCTGAATCTTCTCAGGTGCAATCAAGGCCTTTAGTTGCGCATCGACCGTCTCAAAGTCCAACGACGGGGGTGCGGGTTTGGCTAGGCGGGCCAGTATTAAAAACCGTTGCTGCCCTTGGACTTCTGATAACTCTTGCACAGGACCCTCCTCACGAAGAATATGAACGTTATAGGTTTCGTCGGCCCACATGGCATTGCCATGCAAGATGCGATGCAATTGCTCACCGCTTTGGACATTCATAAAGGTGGCGTAGCCACGAACAAACATGATGGTGTACATCACCACATCTGGCCTGACCGCATTTAAGTCAATCCAATGCGTCAGACACCCGGCATGGCGCGCCTTGGTGTGCCAAGGCGGCAATGGCCGTGGCTCTCGATTGATGACTAATAGCAACATCCAGGGACTCCCGGTTGGTTAAACAAACAGGCCACTACAAATGAGTGGCCTGTCGTTCCCAGCAAGTCCTGTGCCAGTCAAGCCGGTTGTTGTTTCATGTTGCCGGCCAAAAGCGATTGGCGGATCTCTGTGGCAGAGGTCTGGATGTGGTGCGTCAAAAGCGCTTTGGCACGCGCACCGTCGCGTGCCAAAGCGGCATCGACGATGTTGTTCTCTTCGGTCGAGACAATGGTTTTACTGACCGTGGGACTTAAGCCCACCTGACGCCTGTAGCGATCAAACTGATAGTGCAGCTGCTGACAAAAGCGCAAGCGCCAAGGCGACTGGCAGGCCGAGAGCAACTCGAAATGCAACTCGCGATGGCGGCTCTCCCAGGCCGCGTTAACCGAGCCTGCCTCATCGATGACCGCGCGTGACGCTCTGGACAAGCGGTGGCGCGCTGAAAGCAAACGCACCTCCCAGTCTTCATCACCCAAGGTGACCGAACGCTCGATCGCATCGGTCTCAAGCTCTAAGCGCAGCCCGGTGATTTCATCGAACTCCATGAGCGACATCGAGGTCACCCGAAAGCCGCGCTGGTCCTCTTGCTGCACCAGGTTCTCTGAGAGCAGTAGCGTGAGCGCCTCGCGCAGCGGTGTGACGCTGATGCCGTAGCGCTTGCGCAAGACATCAAAGCGCAGCGGCGAGCCCGCTGGCAACTCCCCTGAAATAATCGCCTCACGCACCACGCGGCTGACCCGTGAAGCCAATGTCAAGCCATCTTCATCTGCGGCCAGCACCGTGGGTTCGGTGGCGGCATGCGCCAGGATAGGGATTTTTGCCCCAGATTTTTCCATAATTTGCACTATTTTGAATAAAAGTAAAATTTATGTTTATTTGATATTTTCGAAAATATACATAAATTGCCTAGCCTCAATTCGCTACAGGACATTAAACGAGATCGGCGCAAAGCGCAAACCCTGCGGCACTTGTGAGCCAAGCCAACCCATGAGCAATAGGCCGAAGTTGGCTAAAGCCCCAAACGCTGGCAACCGACTTGGCATGCTCCTTGCTTTATAGGGTCTATCGGACCAGATCAACTGGCCATAGATTCGACATCGCGAAGGAGTTCAACATGAACAAAAAACTTGAGACCCCCGAATTCGTTGACCCCGAAAGCGTCTTGCAATGGCGCCCGGTCGCAGGCAACCCGCCAGGTGCCTGGGAGCTGATTCTGTACATCGATGAGAACACGGGCACCTACGCCCGGCTTTTAAAGCTCGACCCCGGTCACCAGGGGCAACCGTCGCCCATGACCCATGGCTTTGAAGAGATTGTCTACAACCTCACCGGTGAGATCGTTGACGACATCACCGGCAAAGTCTATGGCCCAGGCACCTATGCCCACTTTCCGGCGGGCCAGCAGCACGGCCCCTACTCCTGCCCCGAGGGCAGCCTGGCGATCGAGTTTCGCTACTACAAGCCCAAGGCTTAGGCCCAACGCTCAAAGCCGGGCTGGCCGTTCAGAGCAGCCCGATCGCGCCAACCCAACCGAGAACAAGGACCACAGATGAGACGCTTCAAACTCGTTAAACCCGATCAGGCCCAAGGCCGCACCAAAGAACTCTATGAAGACATCATGAACACCTGGGGCAAACAACGCTTGGTGCCGGTGTTTGGCTTTTGGGGTCGTGACCCCGATGTGTTGGCTAGCGCCTGGATCCCGTGCAAAAAATTCGAACACGGCCAATCCAAAGCGCCACCCGAGATCCTGGTGGGTGCTTGCCTGGTGGGCGCCATGAGCGTGGGTTGCCAACGCTGCATCGTGTTTCATGCCACCGATCTAACCGACCGCTTGGGCGTGGATCAGGCGCGCGCCGATTTACTGGCCAACTATCAAGCCTCATACAAGGACGGCAAGATCAACGAGGCCGAGTACATCGCCTTGCGCTATGCCGACTGCCTGTGTCAGGGCACCCCGTTTAATCCCGATGAATGGGATCTGCTTTGCCAGCACTACGACGATGACCAGATCTTTGAGATCGCCGTGGTCTCGCTCATCGAAGGCATGTACGCCAAATATGGCCAAGTCATGGCGCCTTATGACGAGTCGCTTGACTGGCCCGATGAATATCGACCAAGCGGCGCTTACGCCACGATCATGAGCAAATGACATGCAAGCCATAGAAAACATGACGCCGGCGCAATTTGATGAGCGACTCAAAGGCGCGCGACTTTTGCCCTTTGTTATCGAATGCTATGGCAATCAATGTGCTTCGTGTGCCGTGATGGAACGGTTGCTCACGCAAATGATGGCTGCCAGTGAATTGAGCACCCCGGTCTTTAAGCTCAACGTCGATGAGCACCCCGAGTTTGCCAAACGCTTTGGCGTGCGTGGCCTGCCCACGCTAATTGGGGTCAAAGCCGACGCGAGCACCACGAGCCTTTTGGCCATGCCCAACCGGAGCGTGGTGGGGCAGTTTTTTCGGAGCCTATGCGCATGACACAAGCCGCGCCACTACTGATTCGCAACACCCGCATTCTCGATTTGCACGCAAAGCAACCCTCTGACCAACGATTTGATGTCTGGGTGGTGGGCAACCAAATCGAGCGCATCACCGCCGCACAGGCGCAGCTTGGCACCGATGGCGTTGACTGTATCGACGCCTCGAAGCACTGCCTGATTCCTGGCTTGGTCAACGCCCACACGCACTCACCAGCCAGTTACGCCAAGGGCACTGTCGATATCGATAACCACCCTCGCTTTATGTGGCGCAACCAAGCCGAGACGATTGGGCGCAGCGCCCAAGAGATCTATAACTGCACGCTTTTGACGGGCATCGAACTGATCAAATCCGGTGTCACCGCAGTCATTGACCACTATCCGGAACAACCGTTTACCTTTGATGACGTCGGGCCGGTGGTTCAAGCCTACTGCGATCTGGGCTTGCGTGCCTGTATTGCCCTGCGTGTTTACGACGAGCCCTACTACGACATCTTGCCAGCGGCCGATCGCACCGTGCCTGCCCACATCGATGACGTGATCCGCAGCGGACCACTCACACCACGCAGCGCAAGCGAACAGCTGGCGCTTTGCGAAGCCTTAATCCAGGCCTACGATGGCGCAGGCGCCGGTCTGATCAAAATCATGGTGGCCCCTTCGGCGCCTTTGCGCTGCTCCGACGGCTTTTTATCCGGACTCGTGGGGCTGTCTGAGCGCTATGGCATTGGCATTCACACCCACCTGCTCGAGACGCCTGTGGCCGTGCAAATCAGTCACGAGCGCTTTGGCAAGTCACTGGTGCAGCGCATGCAAGACTTGGGCATGCTCGGGTCACACGTCTCATGCGCCCACGCCATCTATGTCGATGACGATGACATCAAGCGCTTGAGCCAAACGGGCACCGTGGTGGTACACAACCCGGTGAGCAATCTGCGCATCGGCGACGGCGTGGCACCGGTGGCACGCATGCATCACGCCGGCGTGCCGATTGCCTTTGGCACCGACGGCGCAAGCACCAACGACAACTTAAGCATCCTCGAAGAAATCAAGCTAGGCACGATCTTGCAGCGCGTACAGCACCTGCCGCTTGATCAGTGGCTTAGCGCCCAAGAGGCGCTGACCATGGCCATCGAAGGTGGCGCCAAAGCCATCGGGCGCGAGGGCGAACTTGGGCGCATTACGCGCGGGCAGCTCGCTGACTTCTTTTTGGTGAACCTGAACTCGATTTACTTCACCCCGCTAAACGACATCGTCAAGCAACTGGTGTATGCCGATCTGGGCCGCTCGATCGAACACGTCATCGTCAACGGTCAGGTGGTGATGCGCGCCGGCGAACTCACGACCGTCAACACCGCTAGCGTTCTGGGCACATCACGCGAGCAACGTGCCCAAACGATGGCACGCAACCAATCGCTGTATGCCTTTGCCAACGAAGTCGAGAACTACCTCGATTAACCCATGACCCTTACTTAACGCGCACTGCCAAGGAGAGCCACATCATGAAACTTACCCGCATCCTGTCTGCCATTGTCTGCGTCACCGCACTGGCCACCACGTCAACGGCCTGGGCGCAAGCCAAGTACAACTGGCGCTTGACCACTTTCGTCCCGGAAAACAACCAAGTCTTTATCGACTACGTTCAGGTCTTTGTCGACTTGGTCCATGAACTGACCGAAGGCGAGGTCCGCATCCAGCCTTTTGGTGCGGGCGTTCTGGCCGGGGCCTTTGAAGGCTATCGCGCTGTGCAGCAAGGCACAGCCGATCTGGCCTTCATGTACCCGCCCTTTATCACCAACGAAGACCCAGCTAACGCCGTGCTCGGTGGCATGCCCGGTGGCATGTCGCCCATGGGCATGCTGAACTGGCTCTATGAGGACGATGGCGCCAAACTGTGGACCGAGTTTCGTCGCCAGACCATGGGATTGCATCCCATCATCGCCGGTGCTGTGCCCACTGAAATCTTTTTGCATTCGCACAAAGCGATTAACGACATCAGTGACTTAAAAGGCATGCGCATACGCACCGCCGGCGCCTGGGCCGATATCCTGCGCGACTTTGGCGCCACGCCCACGGTGGTGCCACCGGCTGAGATTTTTACGATGCTCGAGCGCCGCGGCGTTGATGCCATCGAGTTCGTGACACCGGCTGGCAACGAGAAGGCGGGCTATCACAACGTCGCACCCTACATCATTGTGCCCGGCGTGCACCAGCCAAGCGGTGCCTATGAGATCGTGATGCGCAATCAAGTCTGGGACGAGCTGCCCGAGAACCTCAAAATGAAGATCAATGCCGCAGGCCGCTTAGCGACCATTGACTCGTTCTTGCGCACCACCAATCAGGATGTTGACTCGGTGCAGACCTTTATTAGCGGGCGCAATGAGATCATCGAGCTGCCACCGGCGGTCATTGAAGCCATGGTCCAAGCCTCACACGCTTGGGCACAGAAAGCCGCCGAAACGCAAGAGGCTGCAGGCAACGACTGGATGCAGCGCATCTACGGCTCCTATGCGGCGTATCAGCAGAAATGGAACGCCGCTGCCAACTTCCGTTGGCTTGACACTGTTTCGACTGACTGAGACCACGTGACATGACCCCTGGCCTGTTGATGCACCATCGCACCAACAGGCCAGAAACAAGTGATTCACCATGCAACAGGCACTGCACTACTTCAGACGCACCATTGACGCGCTCGCGCAAGTTTTAGCGTGGGTCTCTATGTTGCTCTTGCTATTTCTGGTCGGCTGCATTCTGTTTGAAGTCATCAGTCGACGGTTTTTCAATAGCCCCACGATCTGGGCCTACGACTTGTCGCTGATGACCAATGGCTCGGTGTTCGTGCTGGCACTGGCCTATGTCTTTAGCAAAAACCAACACATCTGCATTGATTTTCTGTCGCATCGCTTTACCAACAAAGTGCTGGCGATTCGCAACCTGGTGTTCTACGGCTTGATGTTCTTGCCGGTTATGGCGTGCCTGTCCTATGTGGCTTGGGCCACCGCGATTGACGCGTTTCAGACCGGTCGCCTCGATCGTGTGAGCCCCTGGGCGCCTTTGATGTGGCCTTATCTGAGTGCGCTGGCCATTGGTTTGAGCGCCTTGCTTCTACAAGTGCTCAACCTCTTGCAACGCAGCGTCCAGACGCTGACCCACCAACCCGATGGCTTGAACCATGATTCCTGACCTGGTTGGCTGGATGTTTCCGATCATCTTTGCCCTGATTTTGCTGGGCATCCCGGTGGCGTTCACACTGATTGTCACCGGGTTTATCTTTGGCTGCCTGATCTTTGATTTCAACGTCTGGCTGGTGTCGATCCAGATGCACGATCGGCTGCTCGATGTCACCTCAAACTTCGTGCTAGCTGCCATACCGCTCTTTATCATGATGGGCGCGGTGCTCGAGCGCTCAGGCTTGGCGCAGCGCCTCTTTACCGCCATCCAAATTTGGCTCTACCCGGTGCCAAACGGCTTGGGGCTGACCACACTGGTGATGTGTACGCTACTGGCGGCGGCCTCGGGTGTGGTCGGTGCAGTCGAAGTGTTGGTGGGCCTGATGGCGATTCCCGCCATGAAAAAAGCCCGCTACAAAGACGACCTGATTGCAGGCACGGTGTGCGCCGGCGGCTCGCTTGGCACCATCATCCCGCCTTCGGTGCTGGTGGTGGTGTATGCCTCGGCAGCTGACATTTCCGTTGGCGACATGTTGGCTGGCGTCATCATCCCGGGTCTCATGATGGTGGCCGGTTTTGGGTTGTATATCTTGGTGCGCGGGTTTTTTGAGAAAAAACAAAAGGCACCCATGCCACCTGAATTCATCGGCATGACCCTTGCACAAAAGATCAAGCTCACGCTGACGGCGATCGTGCCGACGCTGCTTTTAATCATGGTGGTGTTAGGCAGCATCCTGACCGGTACCGCCACACCGACCGAGGCTGGCGGGCTGGGCGTGGCCGGCGCCATCATTTTGGCGCTCTTTAGCCAGGGCCTGACCTGGCGCACCTTGTGGCAATCACTGTCACAGACCATTGTCGTCACCGGCGCCATTACCGTCATCATCTTCGGTGGCGTGGCTTTCACCAGCATCTTTGTCATCGGTGGCGGCAAGACCTTGATCCTTGATGCCATTGCCGCCTTTGATCTGAGCGCCACCCAAACGCTACTGGTGTTTTTGTTGATGATCTTTGTGCTGGGCTTTTTCCTGGACTGGGTTTCAGTGATCCTGATCTCCATTCCGATCTTTGCACCCGTGGTGCGCATCTATGGCATTGACCCGGTCTGGTTTGGTGTGTTGGTGTGCATCATGTTGCAGACCTCTTATCTGACCCCACCGATGGCACCATCCATTTTTTACTTGCGCAGCATCGCCCCAAGCGACATGAGCTATCGCAGCATGTACTTGGGGGTACTGCCTTTTATTGTGATTCAGTTAATCGTGCTCGCCATTGTGATCGTCTACCCGTGGTCAGCGACCTACTTGCCCACGGTGCTGTTTCGGCTTTAGCGAGATCTCAACTTTGCGCCGGTTTGCTCGAGTCCGACGTGCTTGATCGCTCTTCAGGTTCTGGCGTAACTACTGGATAGTCAAGCGGTATCGGCGCGCTGTCAAAGAGCTCGTCGTATTCGCTGCCCGAAGACTTGATGCGATCCGAGTTCTCAACGGCTTTGGCTTTGATCGCCTCATCGATCTCCCCCAAATCGAGCACCACATCATCGTCGACATGCACACCGACGCCATGGGCGATGATCGGATCGGCATCGATTTCAGCAGCTGGCAGCGCTGCATCCTGGCCCAGCACGGGCAAAGCCACGCTCACAGCCGTGGCCAGGCGCCAATGATGCGCAGCACGTTGGGACTGACCCACCCGGTCAAACATGCTGCCCAATAGCGCATGCACGCGGGCGTCTTGTCGCAAGGCGAGGGTTTGCTCGAGATAGCGCTGTGCCTGACCCCACATTTGTGCAGCCAGACACAATGCGCCTAGCGCCGCGAGCAAATCAGCCTGAACCGGCTCACTGTCCTTGCCATCGTTTTTACGTTGTTCAAGCCACTGCTCGGCCTTTTGCAGGCGGCCACTGACTTGCTCGGGTTCAGCCCGAGCGTAAGCCTGCAACAACGATGGCAAGAACTGCTCTTTGATGGCCGCTTCAAGCACTTTGGAAGACGCCTCATATTGCTCGGTCTGCTGCAGCGCTTGGGCGCCGGCCAAAGCGATCGCCGGCAGCAACCGCTCGTCTGAACGCAAGTCCTTCCAGACGGCATGCCACGCAGGCGAGAGCTCGCCGTTTGCACTTTGAGCTTGCGCTTGGACCAAAAGCTCGGCGCCGGCTTGCTCAATCAAGACATCGGCTTGCTTTTGCGTTAACGCCTTCTTGCGCTGCAAGGCGCGCGCCAAGGACAGCACCTCTTTGGGGTCATCGAGCTGCTGATAGGTGCGCAGTAACAACCGCATGGTGTGCACGTGACGCTGAGCTTGAACCGCTTCGGGTTGCAACACGCGCAAGGCATCAGCGGCCCGACCTTGATCTAACCAAAGATCGGCAGCCGCGGCTGCGACTGCGGTCGCTAACGCACCGTCGCCTGCCAATTCGCCTGCGGCCTTTTGTGCGCTAGCAATGAACTCGTCCTGGCGCTTGAACTCACCGACCTCATGTGCCGCACGTGCCGCGCTCAGGCTAGCTAAAACTTGGCGTGCCTTGTCACTGGTTTTTTCAGTCAAGCGGGTCAGTGTCTTTTCAGCGTGGCTGTAGCGTCCCTCAAGCAACGCCGTCCAACCCTGCTCAAGCATCGATTGCTCGCGCTTTTGCTGACGTTGGCCGCGCCAATCGCGCAGCCGCTCAGGCATGCGCGTTAACCACGCCAGGATGCGGATAAAGAAGTAGCTTGCCGCAAAAATCAAAAGCAGCATCAAAATCGCAAAGGCCAGCGACACTTGCAAGCGCCACTGGTCCACCACGATCAGCACATTACCCGGATAGCGGTGAATGACGTAGGCAGCCAACACCGCCAATGTGATCGTAAAGATAGTCCAGAACCAAGTTTTCATGCTTAAGTTCCCTTGGTTGAATCATCGGGTGACTCAGTCGCATCATCGGGGGGCACCTGATCCTCACCACCGCCGTCATCAGGGGCCACCGGAATCGTCACCACCCGCTGGGCACTGGCCAATGCGCTAAGTGTGTCGTTGATACTGGGCGTCTGGACTGTAACCGGTGCACTCAAGAGCTCGCTTAACAAATTGAGTGCGGCTTTGGTGTCAAGCGCCT
>SKIZ01000042.1 GCA_007116135.1 Burkholderiaceae bacterium | reverse complement strand
GGCTCAGGCTCAGGCTCAGGTTCTGGCTCAGGTTCTGGCTCAGGTTCTGGCTCAGGTTCTGGCTCAGGTTCTGGCTCAGGCTCTGGCTCAGGCTCTGGCTCTGGCTCTGGCTCTGGCTCTGGCTCTGGTTCCGGTTCTATCTCCTCTGGCGCGCGTACAACTGGCGTAGCAGGTAGCTCAACATCGGGGACCGGGATATCGGTTGTTTCAAAGGATTGCAGATCCCCTGGCGCACGATCGGCAAGCGATGCAATAGTTTCTTCACTCGGCGCGTCAACGAAGGAGATCAGCTCGACTTGCAACAGCCCGTCCTCTTCGGGGGAGCGATGTTGCATCAACTCGAAACCGATGATGGCACCGATGAGAACCACGTGGGTAAAAACGGCAGCCAGCAAAAAGGGCCAGACGCTTTGGCGTTTGGCGTTATCGGGCCGGCGCGGTGGTCTATCGTCTGGCGCTAGGTGCATTCACTTCGAAAAAATATCCTGCCCGAGGGCCTGATTCCAAAATCAAACAAGGAACCCTTAAAACGGCAGTCCCCAATTAGGCCGGCTCGGACATCTTGTGCGGAGCAAAAAAATATTTGACCTGACCCATTGTATGGTTCCAGACACGCAGCTTACCGTGAGGGCACCGATTGCCCTCTTTTTATGTGAGTCTCTAGGAGATGCTGGCGCGCCAGTCATCTCGCGCCCAATGCAGGGCCTGCCCTCAAAAAGAGCGCCCACAAAAAAGCCGGCATCGATAACCGGCTTTTTTGTGGGTGTCAAAGGCACACTACGCGCGCTTGACCTTTTCGAGCATTTTAAAGACGCCTTTTGGGGCATTGGCGAACAACCGCTTAAAGGCCTTTCCAAGACAACGGCGCTCTAGCGTATTGCGGCGCACTCGTTTACGTTCTGACATGACGTTTCTCCCTACTTAAGACCGCTATAGTACTCCATTTGCACCTGTTTCCAACCTGGCTGACCCATGAAAACCTCGATTGACCTGTTCGGTGCTCGACAAAACAACCTAAAACACCTCGATGTGAGCTTCAAAACAGGTGAGTTAACCGTCATCACCGGGGTTTCAGGTTCGGGCAAGAGCTCATTGGCCTTTGACACGCTCTATGCCGAAGGCCAAAGACGTTACGTGGAGACGTTCTCCCCGTACGCCAGGCAATTTCTAGACCGTATGGACAAACCTCAGGTCGACCGCATTGAAGGCATCTTGCCGGCCATTGCCATTGATCAGACCAATCCCGTGCGCAATTCGCGCAGCACCGTGGGCACGATGACCGAGGTCAACGATCACTTGAAATTGCTGTTTGCCAGAGGATCGACCTTACATTGCCGCGGCTGCGGCAAGCCCGTTCGCCGTGACAACCCACACTCGATCGGTCAATCACTAGCGGCGTCTTGCGCGGCTTTGCCAGACCCACGGATTTACATCACGTTCGAAGTTCAAATCCCGGCAAACTTCACGGCTGACGAAGTCACCGCTTTCTTGCAAGGCCAAGGCTACACCCGTATTTATGGGCAGCCGCGCCCGAGCAAACAAAAAGACCAATCTGTCATTGATGTTGTACAGGATCGTTTTCGTTGGTCTAGCCTAGAGCCACAACGCTTAGCCGAAGCGCTTGAGCAGGCCCTGAGCATGGGCCAAGGCAGCACTCGTGCCTACGCTACCGATAGCGAGGGTCAAACCATTGGGCAATGGCGTTTTAGCAACCGTCTGCATTGCGCAGATTGCGACTTGAGCTATCAGCCGGCCCTACCAAGCACATTCTCCTTTAACTCTCCCCTAGGTGCGTGCGAGACATGCCGAGGGTTTGGTCGCGTCATTGGGATTGACCTTGGGTTGGTCATCCCCGATGAGCGCAAATCCCTTGCCGATGGCGCGATCAAGCCTTGGCAGACGCCTAGCTTTAAGGAATGTCAGGACGAACTGATCAAGTACGCCAAACAAGCCCACGTTTCAATCAATACGGCGTGGCGTGACCTGCCACCAGAGCACCAGCAATGGGTGCTTGAGGGCGACCCGTTGTGGCGCGGTGGGCGCGGTGCCTGGCAAACCCAGTGGTATGGCGTGCATCGATTCTTTGAGTGGCTTGAGACCAAAGCCTACAAAATGCATGTGCGCGTATTGCTGTCCAAATACCGCAGTTACACCCCCTGCCCCGCCTGCCACGGCACGCGATTAAAGCCAGAGGCGCTACTTTGGCGTATTGAGAACCAGCATATCCATCAATTGATGTGCATGCCCATGAGCCAGTTGTATGCTTGGTTTGAAAAGCTGACCTTCGACGATACAGTCATGGACAGTGCGATGGACTTGGTATTGCAGGAGCTGCGAGCGCGCCTGAAGTTCGTGTGTGATGTGGGGCTTGGTTACCTCACGCTTGATCGCCAAAGCCGAACGCTATCTGGCGGCGAGGTGCAACGCATTAACCTGACCACTGCGCTGGGCACTTCGTTGGTCAACACGCTATTTGTTCTGGACGAACCATCCATCGGACTGCACCCACGTGACATGAACCGCGTCGTTGAGGTCATGCACCGGTTACGCAGCGCCGGCAACACACTCGTGGTGGTCGAACACGATCCCCAAGTCATGGTGGCTGCCGATCGAATTATCGACATTGGACCCGGCCCAGGTGAGCGCGGTGGTCAAATCGTTTTTGACGGCACCCCCGAAGAACTGCGTGAGGCCAACACCCTCACAGGCCAGTACATGCGTGGCGCCAAGCAGGTCGAGTCGCCTCGCGCGATGCCCGTGGCAGCCAACACGCCTCGACTCTTGCTCGAAGGGGTAAGCGCCAACAACCTCAAAAATATCGATCTGTCCTTGCCGCTTGGGCGCTTGGTCTGCTTGACCGGTGTATCTGGATCGGGCAAATCAACCCTAGTCCAAAACGTGCTACATCCCGCACTGCTCAAAGCCATGGGAAAGCCCACCGAATCGCCAGGACAACACCGCCACTTGCTAGGCTTTGAGCAATTGGCCGATGTCATCATGGTTGATCAATCGCAAATCGGTAAAACCGCCCGCTCAAACCCAGCGAGTTACGTTGGCGCTTTTGATGCGATACGCAAACTATTTGCTCAGGCACCTGTGTCTCGCGAGCGCAATTACACCGCCGGCACATTTAGCTTTAATAGTGGCGATGGTCGATGCCCAACCTGCGGTGGCACCGGGTTTGAACATGTGGAGATGCAGTTCCTATCCGATGTCTATCTACGCTGTCCCGATTGCGACGGCAAACGGTTTCGACCCGAAATCCGTGAGGTGCGCATCGAACACCTCGGCCAAAGCGCCTCGATTGACCAGGTGCTCGATATGACGGTGTCGCAGGCGCTGCAGTTCTTTCAGGGGCTGCGTGATGTCCAAATGGCGCTCGCGCCCTTGGCCGATGTCGGACTGGAGTATGTCAAGCTCGGCCAGCCCGTGCCAACCTTGTCTGGTGGCGAAGCCCAGCGACTCAAACTCGCGGGCCACCTAGCCGAAGCGGCCCGCACTGGTGCGGCTGGCAAACTCGCGCGCAAAGGCAGTCTATTTCTGTTTGACGAACCGACCACTGGGTTGCACTTTGACGACGTGGCTCGTTTGATGCGCGCGTTTCGTAAATTACTTGGCGCGGGGCACTCCCTTTTAATTATTGAGCACAACCTCGATGTCATTCGCGCAGCCGACTGGGTCATTGACCTCGGACCTGAGGCAGGCGCAGCAGGCGGACAGATCGTTGCCGCTGGCACACCCACCGAGGTCATGGCGATCGACGCCTCGCATACCGGAGAAGCCCTGCGCGACTATGAGGCTGCGCTTAAAGCGGCGCAGACCAATCACGACATGGGCAGACCGCTGCAGCGCGTATTGCGCGAACCTGTTAGGGCCGCCCAATACATCGAAATATTGAACGCACGCGAACACAACCTGAAAAACATTAACGTGCAAATCCCCCACGGCAAGTTCACGGTGATCACCGGCGTGTCGGGATCGGGCAAGTCAACCTTGGCGTTTGACATTCTCTTTAATGAAGGTCAGCGTCGTTACCTAGAGTCGCTAAACGCGTATGCGCGCGCAATTGTGCAACCCGCGGGCAAGCCAGACGTTGATGCCATCTACGGCATCGCGCCAACGGTGGCCATCGAACAGCGAACAAGCCGTGGCGGGCGCAAGTCAACCGTGGCGACCATGACCGAAATTCATCACTTCTTGCGCCTGCTCTACATGAAGCTTGGCACGCAGCACTGCCCCGCATGTGCCGTTAGCGTCGAACCACAAAGCGCCGAGCAGATCGCTGCGCGAATTATTCGGGATCACCATGGCAGCCACATCGGTATCATGGCACCGCTGGTGACAGCTCGCAAAGGCTATTACACCGATCTAGCCAAGTGGGCCAGTGGCAAGGGCTACACCCATCTGCGCGTTGACGGCTCATTCATCGCCACAGCGACTTGGCCAAGACTGGATCGATACAAAGAGCACACCATCGAGTTGCCGGTGGCTGACCTGATCGTCGACAAGGCCAATGAGGCGCAACTGCGCCAGGCGATTGAAACCGCACTCGAACACGGCCAAGGCACACTCAGTATTGTGTGGCCTTTGCAAGCACTACGCAGCGAGCTCAATGCACCACTGTCGCAACAACACTTTTCCACCAAACGGGCCTGCCCAAGCTGTGGCATGAGCTTCCCGGAACCCGACCCGCGGCTCTTCTCATACAACTCCAAACACGGCTGGTGTCACACTTGCTTTGGAACTGGGTTGAAACTGCAAGGATTTGATGGCGAGCAAACCGGCGAAGAAACGGTTTGGAACGCTTGGTATGAGGGCGAGACGCCTGCGTGTGACCAATGTCAGGGCTCGCGTCTAAATCCCATTGCGCGCGCGGTGATCTGGCGCGAGCGCTCGATTGCCGAATTGGCCGCCATGCCGATTGCCCAAGCCCACACGTTTTTTACAGGTTTGGTCTTAAAAGGGCGCGAAGCCGAGATCGCTCGCGACATTTTGCAGGAGGTGCGCTCTAGACTGGATTTCTTGCGCGAAGTAGGCTTGAGTTATCTGACGCTTGATCGCGCAGCGCCAACGCTCTCCGGTGGCGAGGCACAACGCATTCGATTGGCCGCGCAACTTGGGTCAAACTTGCAGGGCGTGTGTTACGTGCTTGATGAACCAACCATTGGGCTGCACCCGCGGGATAATCAAATCCTATTGGGTGCGCTGACCAAACTCGAGCGCAACGGCAACACACTGGTTGTCGTGGAACACGATGATGACACCATTCGTCGCGCGCAACATATTATCGATATCGGCCCAGGCGCTGGCGTTCGAGGCGGCGAAGTCGTCGTCTGTGGCGACATCAATGCTGTGATGCAAAGTCCAGACTCGGTAACCGGGCGCTACTTGCGCGAGCCGCTCAAGCACCCCTCGGTTCCCAGACGTGATGTCGGCAAGGACACCGCACGCATTAAGGTCAAAGGTGCACGATTGCATAATCTGCAGCTTGTTGATGCCGACATTCCGGTCGGGCGACTATCGGTTGTCACTGGGGTCTCTGGTTCAGGAAAATCAACCTTCGCACGCGAGATTCTTCTAGAAAACATGGCCAACGCCACAGGCGTTGGCGAACCCCAAAAATGGTTTGGGTGCGAATCGATCGATGGTTGGCAGTTGGTTGACCGGGTGCTCGAAGTCGATCAGACTCCTATTGGCAAAACCCCTCGTTCCTGCCCGGCAACCTATATTGGGTTTTGGGATGACATTCGCAAACAGTTTGCCGACACCCAACAAGCACGCATGCGAGGATGGAAGAGCAATCGATTTTCATTTAACACCGGTGACGGTCGCTGCCCTGTCTGCGAAGGTCAGGGCATGCGCACGATTGAGATGAGTTTTTTGCCCGACGTCAAAGTGCCGTGTGATGCATGTCGCGGTGACCGATTCAATCAAGACACACTATCGGCGCTGCTGCGAGGTAGACACGTTGGCAACGTGCTGGCCATGGAGGTCGATGAAGCGGTTGAGTTTTTTACGGCTCACCCGAAAGTCGCCCACCCTCTGAAGCTGATGCAAGATGTGGGTTTGGGCTACCTGACGCTTGGGCAACCCTCACCGACCTTATCTGGCGGCGAGGCACAACGTATCAAACTAGTCACCGAGCTCTCAAAAGCTCGGCTCACCGATGGTGTCATCAAGACCGGGCGAGCTTCAAGGCTGCCGCACACCCTCTATGTACTGGACGAGCCGACAGTCGGGCTATCGATGGCCGATGTTGAGAAGCTCATTGCGGTCTTGCACCGCCTGACAGACGCGGGCAACACTGTGGTGGTCATTGAGCACAACTTGGATGTCATTGCCGAAGCCGACTGGATCGTTGATCTTGGACCCGAGGGTGGCGCCCAAGGTGGTCGACTCGTTGCCCAAGCAACACCTGAGAGACTAGTCAAGCAGCATCTGGCTGAATCGCATACCGCTCAGGCCCTGAAATCGGTCTTGTCGCCCTGAGGCCTTCGGAACAAACCATGCTTGCGCCACTACTCGGTCTAGGCCAAATCTGCTCTTGGGGCACCCTCTACTACAGCTTCCCGCTGATCGCCCTAAGAATGGAGGCCGAATTGGGTTGGTCTCGGTCCGATCTCTTTGCCGGCGCGACGATCGGCTTGCTCATGACTGCGCTCTTTAGCTTTCCCGTCGGCGTGGCCATTGATCGAGGCTACGGTCGATGGGTCATGGGCGGTGCATCTTGCGCGGCGCTAGCCATCATGGGCTGGTGGGCAAGCACCGCCGATCTGATGGCGTTTTATGCCATTTGCGCACTGCTCGGGGTGATTCAGGCAGCCCTGCTATACGAGCCCGCCTTTGCCGTTTTTGCCCGCCACGTGGGTGCGCCCAATGCGCGCAAAGGCATCACCCACATCACACTTTGGGGAGGGCTAGCGAGCACCGTCTTCATCCCGATTACGGGCTTGCTCATCGCCGCCTTCGATTGGCGTGCGACATTGTTGTGGCTCGGTGCGGTCAATTTTGCCTATGGGTTGATCTACCTGTGGGCAATTCGGCCAACGCGCGACCTCGAACATGCATCAACCCAAACACAACGGCAAGCCGACATCGCAAGGGATCGGCAAATTGTCCGCGACAACCTTCGCAACAGCCTCTTTTGGATCTTGTTGATTGCGCTGACCCTATATGCGGGCATGTTCTCGGCCTTTACCTTTCACATGTATCCACTGTTAGTTGAAAATGGCTTGAGTCCTGCCGATGTGGTTATCGCAATCGCCTTCATTGGCCCAGTGCAGGTCATCGGGCGCTATTTGGTAAGCCTATACGCCCCTGGCATGCCTATGCGACTGCTAGGCTCGATCACCGTATCGGTGTTTCCAGTGGTATTTGCCTTGGTGATCCCAGCCACCCCTGCGTTTTGGTTGGTCGCCATCGTTTTTTCGGCCTACGGCTTGGCCAATGGCATTTTCACGATTGTCAGAAGCTTTGTGGTGCCAGAAATGCTAAGTCCGCACGCCTATGGCGCATTAAACGGCATCATCACCATCGCAGCCACGCTTGCTCGGGCCATCGCGCCCTTGGCTGCCGCTTGGATCTGGGGCATCGACGAGTCCTATGTATTGGTGATGTGGGCCATTGTTGTGGCGGCTCTTTTTCTGGCTGCCAGTTTTTGGTGGGCAGCGTGGCGCACGCGCTAGGTTTCCAGCGGCAGTTTCAGAGTCACCAACCAACATGCGGCCAGCATCATCGCCGAGCCGATAAGCGCATAGGTCAGGCCACCCCACTGATAGAGCACTCCTGAGAGCAAAGTCCCCATGAATCGGCCTGAAGCATTGGCTGCGTAGTAAAACCCGACATCTTCAGCCGCTTTAGCGGAACCGGCATAAGCCAATATCAGATAAGAATGCACGGCTGAATTAATCGCAAAAACAACACCAAAAATACCCAGACCGATCACCACAATCCACACACTGTAGGCCACGTCCTGCCAGACAAACCAGGCCAGACCAGCCGGCACAAACGCCAACAAGAGTGACCAGTGACGCGCAGCCGGTACTTCGGTTGACAAACCATCAGCGCTGCGTCGAATCACCTGCGGCGCCATGGCTTGCACCAAGCCGTAACCGATGGTCCAAAGCGCTAGAAAACCGCCGACCATACTGAAGTTCCAACCGGCCGCGTAAAGATAAACCGGCACCCCGACCACAAACCAAACATCACGAGCGCCAAACAAAAACACCCGCGCAAGCGCCAATAAATTGATCCCACTACTTTTGGCAAACAGTTCCTTGGCTGTTTTGGAGGCCTTGCTTTGCCCAAACAGCGCAGGCAGTGATGTCAACACACCAATTAACACCAATGACAGCAGGCTAGCCATGAGCCACAGCGCCCCTGAGAAGCCAAGGAACTGCAACAGCACCCCACCGACAAAAAATCCCACCCCCTTCATTGCGTTCTTGCTACCGGTAAACCACGCAACCCATTGAAACAACTGGCCGCTTGCTTGTTGCGCGGTCATTTTGATGGCTGATTTGCTGGCTGTTTTGGTCAGGTCCTTGGCCACACCACAAACGCCTTGGGCCATCAATACCCAAAGGACAGACAAGGTGGCCGACCAGGTTGGTGAAAGCGCGGACAAAAGCAAAAACCCCAGAATCTGGGTCGACAGCCCCACCACCAACATGCGTGAAATGCCATACCGCGTCGCCAACCAGCCACCGAACAGATTGGCCACCACACCAGCGGCCTCATATAGCAAGAACAGAAACGCCAGGGTAAATGGCGAGTACCCCAGTTGATAAAAATGCAATAAGACCAACATGCGTAAAGCACCGTCAGTCAGGGTAAAGCTCCAGTAGGCTGAGGTCACGATCGCGTACTGACGCACAGCCGCAGATGATGTGGTTCTCGTCATTGGACCTAAAGGCCTTGCTGATGCAAGTAACAGGCCAAATCAACCATGCGACAGGCGTAGCCCATCTCATTGTCATACCAGGCGTAGACTTTGAGCATGGTGCCATCGGTGACCATCGTCGATAGTCCGTCGACAATAGCGCTGCGCGTATCTTGCGCATAGTCAGCGCTCACGAGTGCACGCGCCTCAAAGCCCAAAATACCTGCCAACGCACCGCTTGCGGCTTGCTCAAACAAGGCGTTGACGTGCTCAGCCGACGTTGGCTGGCTCAATTCAAATACCGCATCAGTTAGCGATGCATTTAAGACCGGCGCGCGAACCGCGTGCCCGTTTAACTTGCCAGCCAACTCCGGGTAGATCAGCGCAATCGCTGTGGCACTGCCTGTGGTGGTGGGTGCCAAACTCAACATGGCGCTGCGAGCGCGGCGTAAATCCTTGTGCATGCCATCGACCATCAGATTGGTATTGGTTGGGTCGTGAATGGTCGTAATCACGCCGTGGCGAATACCGATATGGTCATGGATCACTTTAACCACCGGTGCCAAGCAGTTCGTCGTGCACGAAGCCGCTGTGACGATCCGGTCACGGGTTCGATCATAACGGTCGTGGTTGATGCCGTAGACGATATTGAGCACACCACCGTCTTTAACCGGCGCGGCCACGATGACGCGCTTGGCACCCGCCTGCAAATGCCCTTCAATGGTCGCGGGCGATAGAAACCGGCCACTACACTCTAAAACCAGATCGACGCCACTTTCTGCCCAGTCAATTTGGGCAGGCTGCTCATGTTGGGTCACCTTGATGGGTGCATCAGCGATGACCATCGAATGCTCATCGGCCTCGATGGCTGTTCGCCAACGACCTTGCACCGAGTCAAATTGCAGCAAGTGCGCCAATGCCGTCGCATTGCCCTTGATCTCATTGACATGAACCACCTCAAGTCGATTGGCCTGTCCTGGGTCATCAGCAGGTCGATGAGCCGCGCCCAAAGCCGCACGCAGCGCCAAGCGCCCGATGCGACCCATACCGTTAATTCCCACTTTCACGTGCGAAATCCTTTTGCTGGTTGAACTGATATTTTGATAATTATCGAAATATAACCGGTTTGCAATGACAGTTCGATGACAGCAAGATGCGAACGATCTCGTAGAATGAGCGCTATGCCGACGCTTACTATCGCCATGATCGTCAAAAACGAAGCCGACAGCTTGGTCGCTTGCTTGCGCTCATG
>SKIZ01000094.1 GCA_007116135.1 Burkholderiaceae bacterium | reverse complement strand
CCCCCCCGCAGAATTCCGGGCTCTCTGGCGGCCTTATAACGTACTTTGCGGGTAGTTTTCAGTCACCTTTTCCTCTCAAGTTTTATCACGATAGATTCAGCCATCGACAAGGTGGTTTGCGTGCGCTATCGCAGCCACAACATACTGCAGCTCATACCGCTGGGTATCAGCCACACACTTCCAGCCCAATTGTAAAGCAAGCCAAAGTTGCGATTTTGTTGGCAACCTATCAAGGCCAATCTTATCTCGCAGAACAACTCGATTCCTTTGCTAGTCAAACCCATCATAATTGGGAAGTTTGGGTAAGTGACGATGGGTCGTTGGATGATACCCTCACTATTCTTGAGCACTATGAAAAGCATTGGCCTTTTAGGCGCTTGTCGACTCACAACGGCCCAGCTGAAGGATTTGCTGCAAACTTTTTATCGTTGATATGTAAAGCCAGCATCTTTGCTGACTATTACGCCTATGCAGACCAAGACGATATTTGGGAAGCGGACAAACTCGAACGTGCCGTAGCGTGGCTACAGTCTGTTCCCTCAGATATTCCTGCTCTGTATTGCAGTCGAACTCGCTTGGTTGACAAGTATGACAGGGAAATTGGCTTCTCACCGCTGTTTACGAAGTCGCCTAGCTTTGCCAATGCCCTGATGCAGAACATTGGTGGTGGTAACACCATGGTGTTGAACAATGCGGCGCGTGAGTTGCTGCGTGAGGCTGGAGAGAGCATCCCTGTCGTAACACATGACTGGTGGGCTTACATGCTCGTCACTGGCTGCGGTGGCCAGGTTTTTTATGATGCATCTCCCACGTTGCGATATCGCCAGCATGAGAACAACTTGGTTGGCATGAACTCTTCATGGTCCGCTCGTTTGAAACGGATTCGCATGCTTTGGCAGGGTCGCTTCAAGCACTGGAATGACAGCAATATCGCGGCGCTGAAGTCCATGCAGCACAAACTTACGCCCGCCAACTTGAGCACGCTTGAGCAATTTTCTGCGGCGCGGCAAATGTCACTACCCGCACGTTTGTTTCACTTAAAGCGAAGTGGCATTTATCGACAAACTCTGCTCGGTAATCTCGGCCTCATTGCAGCTGCTGTTTTTAGGAAGCTGTAACGATGACGATTTTGGTGACAGGAGGCGCCGGCTTCATTGGTAGTAACTTTGTTAAGGGTTGGTTCGCCAAGCATGACGAGACGCTGATTAACCTCGATAACCTGACCTATGCAGGCAATCTCAATAACTTGATGTGTCTTGCTGATAACCCAAAACATATTTTTGTTAAAGGGGATATTGGTGATGGCGCACTGGTTCAAAAACTGCTTGCCCAGTATCAGCCGCGCGCCATTATTCACTTTGCAGCGGAATCCCATGTTGATCGGTCGATTCATGGGCCAGAGGCATTTGTTCAAACCAACATTGTTGGCACTTTCCGTCTATTGGAATCTGCCAAAACGTATTGGCAGTCGCTGTCACCGTCCAAACAACAGGCGTTTCGCTTTCTGCACGTCTCAACCGATGAAGTGTATGGATCACTGACTGCAGAGGCGCCGGCATTTGCAGAGACTCATCGCTATGAGCCCAACAGTCCCTACAGCGCCAGCAAAGCCGCATCGGATCATCTGGTGCGCGCTTATCACCACACCTATGGCTTGCCGGTCCTGACCACCAATTGTTCAAATAATTACGGCCCTTATCAGTTTCCGGAAAAGCTCATTCCTCTGATCATCCATAACGCACAGGCTCACAAAGCGCTTTCTGTTTATGGCAATGGGCTACAGATTCGCGATTGGCTCTACGTCGGCGATCACTGCAGCGCCATTCGCGCAGTACTGGATCGTGGCACTTGCGGGGAGGTCTACAACGTTGGTGGGTTCAATGAAAAAGCGAACATCGAGGTTGTTCACACGCTGTGCGACATCCTCGACGAGCTTCGCCCGGTGTCTGGCGGCAAGAAAATCAAAAGCTATCGTGAGCTCATTACCCACGTTAAGGACCGTCCGGGCCATGACCGTCGCTATGCCATCAATGCGAGCAAAATTGAATCGGAACTGAACTGGCGTCCCGCAGAAACCTTTGAAAGCGGCATCCGCAAAACCGTCAAGTGGTACTTAGAAAACGCAGACTGGGTGAACGACGTGATCAGCGGCGAATATCGCCAATGGATCGAGAGGCAGTTCGCATGAAGATACTGCTTCTTGGCTCAAATGGTCAGCTGGGTAAAGAGCTCGAGCGGCAGCTTTGTACTCAAGGGAATTTAGTTGCCTTCCCCCGAAAATCGCTCGACATTTGCAATCACAAGGTAATAAAAGATGCCGTTGACTACGTTCGCCCAGATGTCATTGTAAATGCTGCTGCTTACACGGCCGTAGACAAAGCCGAAGGCAATAAAGAGTCCGCATTTGCTGTTAATGCGGATGCTGTTAAAAATCTTGCTCAAATTGCCCAATCAATCGGCGCTTGGCTGATTCACTTCTCCACCGACTATGTGTTTGATGGATCCAAGCCAACTCCATATGTTGAGACCGATGCAACAAACCCAATAAACGTCTATGGCGCGTCAAAGTTGGCTGGTGAGCAAGCCATCACACAAAACAGCTGCCAGCATCTGATCTTTCGAACAAGCTGGGTTATCGGAAAAGACGGTAACAACTTCGCCAAAACCATATTGAGATT
>SKIZ01000085.1 GCA_007116135.1 Burkholderiaceae bacterium | reverse complement strand
GTTTCCTCAAAAAACAGCGGCAAGTAATACTCAACGCCTGCAAAGGCAATGCCACTGCCGATGTCGCGATAGGGTAGTGCGCGCGAGGGGTCACCTTCGAACAACTCGCGAAAGCGTGCCCGAAACCGGTTGCGCGCGGCCTCATCCATGGGAAATTCGCGCCCGGGCAGCAATTGGATTTCCGGTACCGGATAGAGCGTGCGCTGGGTGTCGACATCAAAGGTCTTGATCGACTCGATTTCGTCATCAAACAGATCGATTCGGTAGGGCAGCACCGAGCCCATTGGAAACAAGTCAATTAAGCCACCACGGATACTAAATTCGCCTGGCGCACTGACTTGGGTCACGTGAGAGTAGTTAGCAAGCACGAGTTGTTGACGCAATGCGGCTTCATTGAGTTGGTCTTTTTGCCGAAAAGAGAACGTGTAGGCCGCTAAAAAGCTGGGTGGGCACAAACGATACTGTGCAGTAGTAACTGGCACCGTCAACACGTCGACTTCGCCCTGACTTAGCGCGTGTAGCGTGCGCAGCCGCTCAGACACCAAGTCCTGATGCGGTGAGAACCCATCGTAGGGCAAGGTCTCCCAGTCCGGCAGCATGCGTACGCGCAGCGCGGGCTCAATTGAGGCGATCTCACTGGCTAGACGCTGCGCTTGAAGGGGCTGTGCGGTTAGAACGAGTAGTGGCTGCTTGGCTTGCCTGGCAAGTTGCGCCAGCAGCCAAGCGTCGCTTGAACCCGGCGGGCAGGGGTGAGCCAGCCGCTGACCCGGGCGCAAGCCCGCGAGCAGTGTCGCGACATCGGATTGGACAAGTGTATTCATGCGCTTTTCTCGTAACCCGACATTATAGAGACTGGCTCGGGCATTGCCCGATTGACAGTATTGATCGTCAGTGCTCTGAGGTGCATTGACGTTAAACTACAGGGCATTGGTATGGGCTAGGCGCAATGATGGCGCCTGATACCTTCAGAAGGCGGACAGTCTACTTTGAACGCGATTGCACCCAATGTTGTGATCCATGGCTTGGTGCCAGCCGGCGGCGTGGGCCAGCGCGCCCAGAGCGCTGGCCAGACCGAGCCCAAGCAGTACCGAATTTTGCGGGGTCGTCCGATGTTGGTTTGGGCCGTCCAAGCGCTATTGGCCGAGAGTCGAGTCAAAGACGTGGTCGTCGGTGTTCAGGCTGATGACGCTTTTGCGCAGATGGCGCTAGCGGGCGTCAGTCGGGTGCGCTTATCGCGCAGTGCCGGTTCGAGCCGCGCGCAAACGGTGCTGCAGACTTTGATTGACAGTGACTTTGATCGCAATGATTGGGTCTTGGTGCATGATGCGGCGCGTCCCGGGTTGCCAGCGGCAAACTTGCGCGCGCTCATTGACGCCTGCTTGGCTCACCAGCAAGGCGGGGTTTTGGCTTTGCCTGCTAGCGACACGATCAAAATTGCCAGCCAAACGACGCCGCTCCAAGTACAGCGAACCGTCGATCGACAGACGGTGTGGTTGGCACAAACGCCGCAGATGTTTGAGGTCGGTGCGCTCATTGATGCGCTAACCCGTGCGTTGGCCGCTGGCGTGTCGATTACCGATGAAGCCAGTGCGATGGAATGGGCTGGCCACACGGTGTTGTTAATTGAAGGGTCAGCCCGAAACCGTAAGGTCACGTGGGCGCAAGATTTTGAGGCGATTGAGCGATCACTATGAGCAACTTACCGTTTCGTGTGGGTCAGGGGTTTGATGTGCATGCGCTCGTGCCAGGCGGGCCATTGATCTTGGGTGGCGTTCGAATCGACCACAGTCACCGATTAAAGGGGCACTCTGATGCCGACGCGTTGTTGCATGCAATCACCGATGCCTTGCTTGGTGCGGCAGCCTTAGGCGACATCGGCAGGCTGTTCCCGGATACTGATCCGCAGTACGCGGGCATTGATAGTCGAGTGTTGTTGCGCCATGCGTATGCGCAAGTCATGGCGGCGCGCTGGCGTGCGGTCAACGTCGACGCCACGATCCATGCGCAAGCCCCCAAGATAGCGCCACACGCGCCGTCGATGGTGGCCAATATCGCCGCAGACCTTGGCTTGCCTGAGAACGCCATCAACATCAAAGGCAAGACCAATGAGGGTTTGGGCTTTTTGGGACGCAGCGAGGGCATCGCTGTGACCACGGTCGTGCTGATCGAACGGCTTTAGGCGCGATGACTTTTGATGCGCGCCAGATCGATGCGCGCGATCAATCCACCACTTTGACGATTCAACAGGTGCAGATGACCTGCTGGCCGGGCCAATAGGCGTTGCACGATGGCCAGACCCAAGCCCGCACCGGTGGTGTTGCTGCGCGCCGATTGCCCTTGGGTGAAGGGTTGCAACAGATGGCTGGTTTGCTCTGAATCGATGCCAGGCCCCTGATCGCGTATGTCGATAAGCAGCCGCGGCCCGCGCTGATGCACCAGCACATCGATACGCGCGCAGCCATCGGCACAGCGCCCATGACGTTGGGCATTTTCAAGCAAGTTGATGATGCAGCGGCGCAGATCATCGGGGTCGATGCGGCAATGCGCTTGGCTGCGCACGTCAATCTGGATGACGTTATTTTGCTCGGTACGCGCTGCCCACTGTTCAACGACCTCTCGAACCAGCATGGCCGCTTCAATGGTTTGCTCGGGCGGGTCGTTGGGGGGCTTGGCGTATTGCAGCAACTGACCGATGATTCGATCGATCTGCGATAAATCTTGATCGATGGCATGACGCTGAGAGGCACTCATCGGGCTCATTTCGATGTCTAGACGCAGGCGTGCTAGCGGGGTTCGCAGGTCATGCGAGATCCCGGCGAGCATTAAGTTACGGTTGGCTTGGGCTTGTTGCAACTCGGTGATCATGCGGTTAAAGCTGGCGTTTAGTTGCTCGATTTCTTGCGCACCCGTTTCTGGCAATGGCGCAGGCGTCTGGCCGCGCGAGAGTTCCTGAGCCGCGCGCGCCAATCGGGTCAATGGCCGGTTGATGTAACCCACGGCGATGGCCGCCCCGAAAATCGATAGCAAGGTGGCCGCTGCGATCCAGCTGACCCATTCCGGTGTACTGGCCGGTCGCAGCTTCTCGATGTCCATACCCAACCATTGGCCATCGGGCAGTTGCACCCACAGGTCTTGCCCAAGTGCGTTTGAGGTAGCCAACGACAGCGTTTGTCCAAGTTGTTGCTCGATGAGCGCGGTGATCGCCTGCCAGTCTGCGGTGTCTGGCAGGCTCATCAGACTGTGGCGGCCTGGCTCAAGAAGCATCAAGTCGGTTTGTCCCACGATCTGGCGCAGTATCTCGCGGCCGTCTTCTTGCGGTGCCACGGCTTTAATGGCTTCTATCATCTGAACGTTGCGCACCATTTGGTGCGCAATCTGCTCGACGCGTGGGGCGCGCTCGAGCGTCCAGAACACATGCAGCCAAGTCGCCAGGCTCGCCAGCATCAGTAGCGCCAGCAGAAAAAAGGTTCTGGCAAATAGTCCGAGTCGGATCTTAGCTATGGGCATCGGGCACAAAAACGTAACCAACACCCCAGACGGTCTGGATATAAATCGGTTTGGACGGTGCGGGTTCGAGTAATTTTCTGAGCCGCGAGATCTGTACATCAAGACTGCGGTCAAAGGCGGCATACTCGCGCCCACGCACGAGTTCCATCAAACGGTCACGTGATAGGGGGATGTTAGGGTGACGCACGAACACCTTGAGCATGGCAAATTCGCTCGTGGTCATTGGTACGACCGCGCCCTCGCGCGTCAGGCGGCGCGTGGCAAGGTTCAACTGATAGGGCCCAAAGGCAATCACACCTGGCTGTGGACTTGGCGCACCCGGCAGTTCAGTGACCTGGGTGCGCCTGAGCACAGCCCGGATCCGGGCTAGGAGTTCACGCGGGTTAAAGGGTTTGGCCAAGTAATCATCGGCGCCGCCGTCAAGGCCCATGATGCGAGTGCTGTCGTCGTTTTTAGCGGTCAACAGAATAATGGGTACCTGATCGCCACTGGCTCTGAGCTGGCGACAAACGCTAAAGCCGTCGTCTATCGGCATCATGATATCGAGCACCATCAAATCGCAGCCGTGTTGCCGTTTAAGTGCAAGCGCCTCTTGTCCGCGAGCGGCCTGGCTGACACGAAACCCTTGCTCAGTCAGGTAGCGTCGCAACAAGTCGCGCAGCCGATCGTCATCATCGACAACGAGGATGTGTGTCGCGCGCGCGCTCGCGGGCGCATCATGCTCGGTGTTTTGATTGAGTTGGTCTGGCACTTGCATTTGTCCGGCAGTGTAGCTCACGGTTGTTTGACCCAAGAGTGCGCTTGAAGTTGCAAGTCAGCCACCCAGCATTGCCCAAAAAACGGTTTGGTGTGTGCCATGGCACTGGCTAGACACGGGGCAATGAACGATAGCGTCCAGGTCGCCCGAATGGCTCGGCCTAGCAATTGTCCTGTATCAGCGTGTACGCCAGAGGGCACGTCAAGCGCTAAGATGGGTGCTGCCCAAGCATTGACCGTGTCTATCAGGCCCTGCCAGGGCGCATCAAGCGGGCGCGCCAAACCAATTCCGAATAAGCCGTCAATGACTAGCTCAGGTGGTTCTGTGGGCAAGGTGGGCTGGCACAGCCCAGCGCAAGCAAGCCATTGAACCCAGGCTTCTCGGGCATCGTCACTGGCATGCTCGATGGTTTGCGCCATGACGGCTGTGACCTCAAAGCCCTTTGCGCGCAAGAGGCGAGCTGCCACAAGCGCATCGCCGCCGTTATTGCCAGGACCCACCAACACCACAATCGTGGCTGGCTGCGTTAATTGTTGCTCAACCATGCTCGCAGCCGCAAGGCCCGCTCTTTGCATCAAAGGCAGACCTTTGGCGAGCGCTTGGTGTTCAATTGAGCGCAATTGTTCGACAGATAGGGGCGCGATGTCTTTAGCCAGACGAATCATGGTGCTAGGTCAGCCGATTTGCTTTAAGAGCTTCTTTGTAAGGCAATCGGCAGTATTTGTCACGGGACAATCTCGATAGAATGGTGGGGTCATTCACGTATGGTTTTAGCCCGAAGGATTTTTATGGCCACCCGTTTGCGCCCACAAGAACAACCCTTGGTCGATGATATTCGCCTGCTTGGCCGCTTGCTCGGTGATGTCATCCGTGAGCATGAGGGCAAGGCGGCATACGACTTAATTGAGCGAATCCGCAAGTGGTCGGTCTCGTTTCGCCGCCACGACGACAGTCAGGCAGACCGGTTGCTCAAACGGACTTTGCGCCAGCTAAGCGATGACAAAGCCGTAAGCGTCATTCGGGCCTTTACGTATTTCAGTCATTTGGCCAACTTGGCTGAAGACCGGCACTACATTCGCCGGCGTTTGTTTCACGAGCGTGCCGGTCATCAACAAACGGCGAGTTTGCCCCATGCGTTTAGCGCTTTGGCACAAGCCGGCATCGCGCCGTCTGAAGTCGCTAAGACCTTAGCCAAAAGTCATATCTCGCCGGTGCTAACGGCGCACCCGACCGAAGTGCAGCGCAAGAGCATTTTAGATGCCGAGCGTTCGATTGCACAGTTACTTGCCCAGCGTGACGATATTCGAGACCGGGGTCCCGATGCCTTGCAGGCCGAGGCACTTTCGGACAATGAGATGCAGATCAAGGCGCGCATCGTGCAGCTGTGGCAAACGCGGCTATTGCGTTTTACCAAGTTGACAGTGTCCGATGAGATTGAGAACTCGCTTAGTTATTACGAATCGACGTTTTTGACGCAGATTCCTAGGCTCTACAAACAGATCGAGCGCGCGCTTGGCACGCATCGCGTACCGTCGTTTTTACGCATGGGGCAGTGGATTGGTGGCGATCGAGATGGCAACCCTAACGTCAATGCACAAACGCTGCACGAGGCCTTGCGTCGTCAATCCGAGGTCGCGATTCGTCATCACTTGCGCGCATTGCATTATCTGGGCGCAGAACTTTCCATGTCTGCCATGCTCGTGCCGGTAGGGCCTGCGATGCAGGCTTTGGCCGCGCGCTCGCCAGACCGCAACGTGCATCGCACTGACGAGCCTTACCGGCGTGCGCTCACGGGTATGTATGCGCGGCTAGCGGCCACACTCGCCGAATTAACCGGCGCGCAGGCGGCCAGGCATGCCATTGCCCCACAAAACCCGTATGACAATCCACAAGAGCTGTTAGACGACTTGCAGGTGATCCGTCAGTCGCTGTTGGCCAATTATGGTCAGGCGTTGGTGCAACAGCGACTCGATGAGCTGATTCGGGCCGTCGATGTGTTTGGTTTTCATTTGGCGACCGTTGATTTGCGTCAAAGTTCGGATCAGCACGAGCAGGTGGTTGCGCAATTGCTGCAGGTCGCCGGGGTGCAACCGGATTATCTCGGTCTATCGGAATCCGAGCGCGTGACTGTGCTCTTGGCGATGTTGCGCCAAGCGCGACCATTGCGTGTGCCGCAAGCGTCTTACAGCGAGCTTGTGCAAAAGGAGCTCGCCGTCTTTGAAGCCGCAGCGCACTTGCGCCAACAGTTCGGCCCCCAGGCTTTGCGCCAGTACATCGTGAGTCACACGGAGTCAGTCAGCGACCTGCTCGAAGTGTATCTGCTGCAAAAGGAGACCGGACTATTGAATGGTCCACTCGGTGGCCATGCCTATGACGCGCCGGATGTGCCGGTTCGGGCTGGTCTTTTGGTGGTGCCGCTGTTTGAGACCATCGCTGATTTGCAGCGAGCCCCAGACATCATGCGCGCGTTTTTCTCGCAAGCCGACATTGTGCCGATGTTGCAAGCCAGTGGTGGCGAGCAGGAGATCATGCTCGGTTACTCCGACAGCAACAAAGACGGTGGCATCTTTACTAGCACCTGGGAGCTCTATCGGGCTGAATTGGCGTTGGTGCAAGTGTTTGCCGACTTGGGTCGGGCACGTCAATTGACCATGCGGCTTTTTCATGGCCGTGGCGGCACGGTTGGCCGTGGCGGTGGCCCGAGCTATGAGGCCATCCTGGCGCAGCCGCCGGGCACTGTTGGGGGCCAAATCCGTTTGACCGAGCAAGGCGAGGTGATTGGCTCGAAGTACGCTAACCCGGATATCGGGCGGCGCAACCTCGAGACGCTGGTGGCCGCCACGCTACAGGCCACTTTGCTGCAGCACGAGGATCAAACCCCTGAAGCGTTTTTGCAGGCCGCTCAACGCCTGTCTGATGACAGCTTTTCGGCCTATCAAGCTTTGGTCTATCAGAATCCATCGTTCGCTGAGTATTTCTTTGAGTCCACACCGATCGGTGAGATTGCTCAGCTCAACATTGGCTCGCGCCCGGCGGCGCGTCCCAAGCAAGGCGGCAAGGCCGCGCGCATCGAGGATTTGCGTGCCATCCCGTGGGGCTTCAGTTGGGGGCAGTGTCGATTGACTTTGCCTGGTTGGTTGGGCTTTGGTCAGGCGGTCCATCAGTTTCTCGCCCGACCACCGGCGGGTTTGAAGCGCGCGCAGGCGCTTGATCTTTTGCGCAGCATGTATGAGAACTGGCCGTTTTTTAGGGCGATTTTGTCCAACATCGACATGGCCCTGGCCAAAAGCGATCTGGCCATCGGTTCGCGCTATGCCAGCTTGGTGACCAACCGGCGGGTGCGTGATCAGGTATTTGGTGAGATTAGTGCGCAATGGCATCGCACCGCTTGGGCGCTGCGCCAAATTACCCGACAAAACGATCGATTAGCGAGCAATCCGGCCTTGGCACGTTCGATTCGCCATCGATTCCCTTATATTGACCCGCTGCACCACCTGCAAGTCGAGCTCATCAGCCGATTCCGTCAACAGTCAGCAAAGGAGGTCAGTGACCGAGGCAAGCGCGGCATCCACCTGGCAATTAACGGTATTGCGGCTGGCCTTCGCAACACCGGCTAACGTGCGCGCGACGGCTACTCGAACGGTGCTATAATTCTCTTCCTTTAGCGCCCGTAGCTCAGTTGGATAGAGTACTTGGCTACGAACCAAGGGGTCGTGGGTTCGAATCCTGCCGGGCGCGCCAGTATAGAAGGGCTGATCAACTGATCAGCCCTTCGTCTTTTGGGCCTGGCCTGAGCTTTGTGCTTGTCCTGACGGTCAATGAGCCGCGCGGCAAGTCCTCTTGAGTGTTGCGAGTGTGCGCCGCCCAAGCCCCATTGGTGCTAGCATACGGACTATTTTTCGTGTGCCTGGCCACGCTTGGTGCGATTTCGGTTCGCTAGAGATGACTACCTTTTTATTGCTGCTGGGGCCTTTGTGATTCGATTGCAACCGAGGCCTAGCACCAGTGCGACGTTGCACTTTACGACACCCTTGTTGGCAATCGTTCTGACGGTTCTAACTGGGCTGATGATTTTTGCTGCGCTTGGCAAAGATCCGATACGCGGCTTTGAAGTGTTCTTTATGAACCCGCTGCGCACGAGCTTTGGGGTCTCGGAGTGGTTGCTCAAAGCCACGCCGCTGGCATTGATTGCCGCTGGACTGGCCGTGGGGTTTCGAGCCAGCGTCTGGAACATTGGTGCCGAAGGCCAGTTTATTTTGGGTGCCATTGGCGCGACCTGGGTGGCGCTGAACTTTGGCGGCTATCCGTTTTTGAGTCTGGCGCTCATGCTGGGCGCAGGCGTTTTGGCGGGTGCCGCCTGGGCGGCCATTCCCGCACTCTTAAAAACACGCTACAACGCCAGTGAGATTTTAGTGTCGTTGATGCTCGTCTATGTGGCTGAGTTACTGGTGTCGTGGCTGGTGTTTGGCCCCATGCGCGACCCCATGGGCTTTAACTTCCCGCAATCGGCCATGTTCGCGCCGCAGTCGCTGTTGCCGATTCTGGTGCCGGGCACGCGCTTGAACCTGGTGCTGATATTGACGCTAGTGGTGCTGATCGCAACCTACGTGTTGATGTTTAAAACCCACCTCGGATTTCAAATGCGAGTCGTTGGTCAATCGGCCAAAGCGGCGCAGTACGCCGGCATTCGGTCGCGCACCATGATTTGGCTGGGTTTGTTAGCCGGTGGTGCCTGTGCCGGTTTGGCTGGGATGGCTGAGGTCGCCGGTCCAATGGGACAGCTAACGGATCGGGTGGGCAGTGGCTACGGCTTTGCTGCGATCATTGTGGCGTTCGTGGGTCGACTACACCCGATTGGGATTGGCTTGGCAGCGTTATTGATGTCGCTCTTTTTTATCGGCGGCGAGCAGGCGCAACAACACTTGGGCCTGCCGGCCTCGATCTCGATGGTCTTCCAAGGCTTGCTGTTGTTTTATTTGTTGGCCACTGACGTGTTGATTCGCTACCAGATTGTCTGGGCCGCACGCTCAGCGCAACCTTGATGGCGGGCACGGGTATGGATCTTTTAAGTGCCATGTTGTTTGCAACCATTGTCGCTGGCACCCCGCTGCTGCTTGTGGCGCTTGGCGAGATGGTTTGCGAGAAATCCGGGATGTTGAATCTAGGTGCCGAAGGCATGATGTCGATGGGCGCAGTCAGCGCATTCATCTTTGCCTACACTTTTGGTTCAACCCTTCTAGGCTTAGTTGCCGGCATGTTGGCCGGTGCGTTTTTGAGCTTGATCTTTGCGTTTTTGACGGTGCATCTGATGGCCAATCAGGTGGCCACCGGACTGGCTGTGGCGATATTTGGGGTGGGCTTGGCGGCTTTTCTGGGCAAACCGTTTGAGACCCAGGTGCTCGCGGCCATTGCACCAACGGCCTTGCCGTGGTTGTCCCAATGGCCCGTGCTCGGAGCGGCGCTCTTTACCCAGCAGTGGCTCGTCTATCTGGCTTGGCTGATTTTTGCGGTGTTGCTGTGGGTGCTTGCGCGCACGCGCATCGGACTGGTACTCAATGCCGTGGGTGAGTCGCCCCAAGCGGCTAACGCCGTAGGAATCAATGTGGTGCGTGTGCGTTATTTGGCGATTTTGTTTGGTGGTGCAATGGCTGGCTTGGGTGGGGCATTTTTATCGCTGTTTCATACGCCCATGTGGTCCGAAGGCATGGTCGCCGGCAAAGGCTGGATTGCCTTGGCGTTGGTGGTATTTGCGACTTGGCGCCCATGGCGGGTGTTGCTTGGCGCTTATCTCTTCGGTGGCGTTATGATTGCGCAGTTATTCTTTCAGTCATCTGGTTTGCCGATCCATGTGCCAGCGCACTTATTGTCCGCGCTGCCGTATCTGGCGACCATTGTGGTTTTGGTATTGAT
>SKIZ01000164.1 GCA_007116135.1 Burkholderiaceae bacterium | reverse complement strand
GCCCAAAGACTTGGGTAAAGGTCGCTTTGCCCGGAGTGCTCGACTTTTGAATGCCAACTTCCGGGTCAAACTTTCCGGGACCGTGATAGAGAACGGGATCACTTTCTGCCAGTTTATAGCCCTGCCCCTTCTTGGTCACCACGTGTAGAAACTGCAAACCTCCAAGCTCTTTGAGGTTTTGCAGCGTGGGCAGTAACGCATTTAAGTCATGGCCATCAATGGGTCCAACGTAGTTGAAACCAAACTCCTCAAAGAGGGTTGCGGGCATAATCATGCCTTTAGCGTGCTCTTCGAAACGACGCGCAAGCTCGAGCACCGGTGGCATATGCTGCAATACGGCTTTACCGACGTTTTTAGCAGCCGCATAGAATTGACCAGACAGTAACTTGGCCAGATACTGATTCAACGCACCGACCGGCGGCGAGATCGACATATCGTTGTCGTTTAAGACAACCAACAAATTCACATCAGGTGTCACACCCGCATTATTCATCGCCTCAAAGGCCATGCCAGCTGACATGGCGCCATCACCAATGACCGCAATGTGTTGCCGGTTGATGCCGGCGTTGCGTGATGCCACCGCCATGCCCAGCGCAGCAGAAATCGAGGTCGATGAGTGCGCCGTGCCAAAAGCGTCGTAATCCGATTCGCTGCGCTTGGGAAAACCAGATAAGCCGCCAAATTGCCGCAGGCCACCCATATCTTGACGCCGTCCGGTCAAAATCTTGTGCGGATAGGACTGATGGCCGACATCCCAGATAATCCGATCGTGAGGCGTACTGAATACGTAATGCAACGCCACCGTCAATTCGACAGTACCCAGGTTTGACGACAGGTGCCCGCCCGTCTTGGAGACCGAATCGAGCACAAATTGACGCAGCTCTTGTGTGAGCTGATCAAGCTTTGCACGCTCCAGACCCCGCAACGCGTGCGGTGAGTCAATGGTTTCGAGCAGTTCGTAGGCCATGCCCTCTGTTCCTCAATAACTTCGTTGCACAATAAAGTCTGCCAGCGCGCGCAAATACTCACCATGCCTGCCAAACGTCACAATCGCATCATTGGCGCTGCGGTGCAAGTCTTGCGCCAGTGACTTTGCACCGTCGACCCCGAGCAGGCCCACATAAGTGGCCTTCTCGGCTTGCGCATCCTTGCCAGCGGTTTTACCGAGCTGGGCCGAGTCAGCCGTGGCATCAAGCACATCGTCAACGACCTGAAAGGCAAGTCCGATGGCCTCTGAGTAGGCCCGTAGTGCCGCGCGCTGCTGCGAACTGGCCCCGACCACGATCGCCCCAAGCTGCGCACTCGCGCTCAAAAGGCTGCCTGTTTTCTTGGCATGCATTTGCGCAAGCGCTTCTTGGTCAAGCACTTGTCCGGTGCTCAACAAATCAACCGCTTGCCCGCCGGCCATTCCCTGGCTGCCAATGGCCGCAGCCAATGTCCGTACGGCCTGCACGACCAGAGCTGGGGCCACTGGCATTTCACTGAGCCACTCAAAAGCCAGCGGTTGCATCGCATCGCCGGCTAGCAGTGCGATCGCTTCACCAAACTGCACATGGGTCGCTGGTCTGCCACGACGCACCGGATCATCGTCCATGCACGGTAAGTCATCATGAATCAATGAGTACGCGTGTATCAATTCAACCGCACAGGCAGCGCGGTTTAATGCTTGCTGCAGCGCCAAATCAGGCGTGCGATGGCAGGCGTGGGCTGCGGCATAGACCATGCAGGCACGAATTCGTTTACCAGCGCCAAGCGCGGCCCAGCGAATCGCGCTGTGCAACGCCACGGGTTCGACCTCACTGCCCACCAAAAGCGACTGCAGGGCCTCTTCGACTTGCAACACCCGCTGCGCCATCCATTGGTCAAGTCGAGCGCGATCGCCCTGGCCATTCGCATTCATTGATCAGATTCCTGCGCACTGTCTTCAAAGGGCCGCAGTAAATCGGCCTCTAACACCTTGACCTGTTGCTCAGCCGACAACAAATGGGTCTGGCAAGACTTCGCCAGCGCCACACCCCGTTGATAAGCTTTGAGCGAGGCTTCCAGACTCATATCGCCAGACTCCATCGCACGCACAATCTGTTCGAGCTCCTCAATGGCTTGCTCATAGCTTGTCGAGACATCAAGCTCATCGGGTTTATCGCTCGGTTTACTTTTGCTGGCCACTTGAGCCCCTTTGTCAAAATATCCGTTCGCGCAGGGTTACATGATCTAACGCAAAAGAACGATTTTAGCCTTGCCTTTGGGTCAAAAGGTTCGAGTACAATACAGATTAGATCGGATCTCCGATTTTTCTTCGCGCCAGGGGTTATGTACAACTGGCTTTTTTTTTATGTTGGCGGAGGGAATCATGACTGATATTGGTCGCAATGCACACGTGTCGCCGGCTCTGACACAATTGGCTCCAGAGGTGTACTTTGATCCAGCCATTTTGGATCAAGAAAAGAAGCTGATTTTTGACCAATCGAGCATCTACGTGAGCCATGAAAAAACAATCCCTCACCGAGGCGATTGGCGTGCGCTTGCGCAAGATGGCAACGCCCGCGCGCTCGTGCATGGCAAACAGGGTATCGAACTTATTTCTAACGTCTGTCGCCACCGACAAGCCATCATGCTTGGCGGGCAAGCCGGCAATGTCACAGGCAGCGCCCACGCCAGTGGCAATCTGTCTGCCACAGGCGGCAATATCGTCTGCCCGTTGCACCGCTGGACCTACGATGACCGAGGTCAGTTACTTGGCGCGCCCCACTTTGACCAAACACCGTGCTTGAACCTCAAGCGCTACGATCTGAAAAACTTCCATGGGCTCTTGTTTGAAGGCGCGCGTGATCCCGCCTCTGACCTGGCCGGCCTGTTTAAGCGACCGGAGTTTGACTTCTCGAACTACGTCTTTGACCACGTTGAGGTTCATCCATGCAAGTACAACTGGAAGACATTCATCGAGGTGTACTTAGAGGACTACCATGTTGTGCCCTTTCATCCCGGGCTCGGGCAGTTCGTGAGCTGCGATGATTTGCAATGGGAGTTTGCGCCCTTCTATAGTGTGCAACGCGTTGGCGTTCATCGCGCCTTGTCGCAACCGGGTACGCCGGCCTACAGAACCTGGCATGACAAGTTGCTCGAGTTTCGTGCCGGTCAAGCGCCTGATTTTGGGGCCATTTGGGTGACTTACTTGCCGACCCACATGATTGAGCTCTATCCGCACGTGCTCGTGCTCTCGACACTCTATCCGGTGTCGCCGCAAGAAACGGTCAACGTGGTGGAGTTTTACTACCCTGAAGAGATCGTTGAGTTTGAACGGGAATTCGTTCAAGCACAGCAAGAGGCTTACATGGAAACGGCCGTCGAAGACGATGAGATTGCCGAGCGCATGGATGCCGGGCGCTTGGCGCTCTACAAGCGCGGCGACGTCGAAATGGGCCCCTATCAGTCACCCATGGAGGATGGCATGCAACACTTCCACGAGTGGTACCAGACCATGATGCGGGCAAAGGGGTAGTATTGCCTTAGTCAGAAACTAAGCTGGATTTAATTTAACGGCGGTTTTTTTTCTGGAACTGCCGTTTCTTTTTTTCGTCTAACATCACGTTCTATTTACCCTTTTATTTCAAAGTCGAGACCATGAAACGCATCGGACTTTTTCTAGCTACTAACTTGTCAATCTTGATCGTGTTGGGCATTGTGCTCAATTTGACTGGCGCACATCGGTTTATGACCGAGGAAGGCCTCGATTTGCAGGTCTTGCTCGTGTTCTCAGCCATCATTGGCTTTGGCGGCTCTTTTATCTCGCTGTTAATTAGCAAACCGATCGCAAAGTTCACCACCAAGGCGCGTGTGATTGACCCAGAAGCGCCGGCTAACGCGCGCGAGGCGTGGTTGCTGCAGACGGTCTATCAGTTTGCTGACCGGGCACAGATTGGTCGTCCAGAGGTGGCGATTTATGAAGGAGCACCCAACGCATTTGCCACGGGCGCATTCAAGAATTCAGCGCTCGTAGCGGTTTCGACCGGTTTGTTGCAAACCATGACCGAAGAGGAAGTCGCCGCCGTCTTGGGTCACGAAGTTGCCCACGTCGCAAACGGTGACATGGTGACGCTGACGCTCATTCAGGGTGTTTTGAACACGTTCGTGGTGTTTTTTGCTCGAATCGTGGGCTACTTTGTCGATAAAGTGATCCTCAAAAATGATCGAGGTCTTGGCATTGGTTACTTTGCAGCTGTCATTGTGGCCGAAATCATTTTCGGGCTGATCGCCAGCATTATCGTTGCCTGGTTCTCGCGCCAGCGAGAGTTTCGCGCCGATGAGGGCTCGGCACGGCTGATGCAGTCGCGTGAGCCGATGATTAAAGCGCTAGCGAGGCTGGGTAACTTAAACCCGGGCGAGTTGCCGCGCAGCTTTGAAGCATCAGGCATCAGTGGCGGTCGTGCCTTTAGCGCCTTGTTCTCAACCCACCCGCCAATCGAGCAACGTATCGCAGCCCTGCGCGATCTGAAGTAATTCGCACAGACAGGCAAACACAGATGCAACCGGCCCCGATAGGGGCCGGTTTTTCTTAGGCGCCGTGCGTGCGCATCCACGCCAGGCAGCGAGGCCAGGCATCCTTGGCGCAATCGGCGTGATACATCGGCCGGTAATCGGCAAAAAAACCATGATCGGCATCATCATAGACACGAATCTGGCTGGCTTTGGCCTTCTCAGAGCCTTTGGTCAGCGCTGTTTGCATGGCCCGTACACCGTCTACTGGAATACCGGCGTCCTGCCCTCCATACATCCCAAGCACTGGTGCCTTTAGATCACCAGTGACATCGATCGGGTTAGTCAAGTGCAAAGGTCCGTGACCTTGCACCAAGCGCCCATACCAGGCCACTGCGGATTTCAACATCGGCTGGTGCGCGGCATAAAGCCAGGTGATGCGCCCTCCCCAACAAAACCCCGTGGCGTACGTGCGAGTCAGATCACCGCCATGCTGGCCCGCCCAGACCATGCAAGCATCGAGATCAGCCATGACTTGGGCATCCGGCACTTTGCTGACAATTTTTTCAATCAAGGTTGGGATATCCGGGTAATCGGCCGGATCACCCTGGCGCACATATAGTTCAGGCGCAAGCGCCATAAAACCCTCGTGCGCAAAGCGACGGCAGACATCCTGAATGTGCTCGTGAACCCCAAAGACCTCCTGTATGATCAAGACGATCGGAAATGGCCCAGGCTTATCCGGTGCGGCCACAAAGCACGGCACCTCAGTGCCTTCAGATAAAACCTTGACCCACTGCGTCTTTAACCCATCCTCGGGCGTTTTGATGGGCGTGATGCTTGATGCATTCATTTAAGCCTCCTTATTTCATAAATTTCAAGCGCAGAACCGATCAATGCGCCTGATCCCAGTTATCTCCCTGTCCGAGCTCAGCGAGCAATGGCACTTGCAACTGCGCCACACCGCACATCAACGAGGGCAAATGCTGGCAAACCAACTCGAGTTCGTCAGCGGTGACATCCAAAACGAGCTCGTCATGGACTTGCATAATCACCTTGCTTTGCAGCTTCTCTTGCTCGAGCCACTTTAGCACCTGGACCATCGCCATCTTGATTAAATCGGCCGCTGTACCCTGCATGGGTGCATTAATGGCTGCACGCTCGGCGCCCGCGCGCCTAGCACCACCGGCGTTGATATCAGGCAGCCACAAGCGTCGCCCAAAAACCGTTTGCACGTAGCCTTGTTCATGGGCGAGCGCCTTGGTTTGGCTCATGTATTGAGCTACCCCCGGATAGCGGGCAAAGTATCGATCGATATAGGTCTGGGCGGCATCACGCGTGATGCCCAGGTTGTTAGCCAAACCGTGAGCCCCCATACCGTAAATGAGCCCAAAGTTGATGGTTTTAGCGGTGCGACGCTGATCACTTGTGACCTCATCAATGGCCACGCCAAAAACCTCGGCCGCCGTGGCCCGGTGTATGTCCTCGCCTTGGGCAAAGGCCTGACACAGGCCAGGGTCTGATGAGACGTGGGCCATCACGCGCAACTCGATCTGTGAATAGTCAGCCGAGACCAGCTTGCCGTAGGCCTGACTTGGCACAAAGGCCTGGCGCACTTGCCGACCCTCAGCGGTCCTAATTGGGATGTTTTGCAAGTTCGGGTCTGAAGACGACAATCGCCCGGTAATGACTGCAGCCTGCGCGTAGTTCGTATGTACCCGGTGTGTCTGCGGGTTGACCATTTTGGGCAGCTTATCGGTATAGGTCGACTTCAGCTTGGCTAGGCCGCGGTATTGCAACAACAGCTTGGGTAAGGGATAGTCTTGAGCGAGTTTGCTCAAGACCTCTTCATCGGTCGAAGGCACGCCACTGGCCGTCTTTCGCACAACCGGCAGTCCCATTTGTCCAAATAAGATCTCGCCTAATTGTTTGGGCGAATTCAAATTAAATGGCTGACCGGCCAGTTCGTGGGCGCGCTTCTCAAGGGTCACGAGCTGTTGACCCAAGCTTTGGCTTTGATCGCGCAGGACCTCGACATCGATACACACCCCGGCGCGTTCAATGAACCAAAGAACCCGTGAGACTTCAAGCTCAAGGGCGTAGATCGCCTGCAAATCTGCCTCAGCCTGCACTTGCGGATACAACACTTGATGCAGACGCAAGGTGTAATCGGCATCTTCACAGGCGTATTGGCTTGCATTTGCAATATCGACCTCGTCAAAGCCGATCTGCTGCGCACCCTTGCCGCACAGGTCTTGATAACTGAGCCCCTTTAACTGCAACCAGCGTTGCGCCAATTGATCCAATGCGACACTGCGATGCGACTCAAGAACATAGGCTTGCAACATCGTGTCATGGGCAATGCCAGCTAGGCTGATTCCCTCGTTAGCCAGCACATGGGTGTCGTACTTGGCGTGATGTAGCACCTTGGTGGCTTTCGTGGACTCAAACCAAGGCCGAAATAACTCAAGCGTTTGCGCCTTATCGAGTTGTTGGCCCTGAGCCATGCGGTGCGCTAAGGGCACATAACAAGCCTGCCCCGGTTCAATGGCTAAAGAAAAACCAACCAAGCGCGCCTGCATACCAGACAGTGAGGTGGTTTCCGTATCCAAGGCCACGAGCTCGGCCTGTTCGATGCGCTTTAACCACTGACGCGCCTGCTCCTCGGTGCTCACCGTTTCATAGGACAAGGTTGCAGGATCTAGTCGGGTCAACTCAGCTGGTGCGCTATCGGTTGTTTGAGGCTTGGCAATTCGGCTATCGCCGGTCGGCACGCGGGTTGGTTCACCTGTGAGCTCACGCAACCAACTGCGAAAGCCATAGCGCTCATACAAGCGCTTTAATGTCGTTTCATCGGCTCGGCGCGGGGCGAGTTCAGCAATTGATTGGACTGAGGCTGGCAGTGTGCAGTCCGTGCGCACTGTCAAGAGGTGGCGGGTGAGCTCAAACTGTCCGATCGCTTGACGCAAATTCTCGCCAACTGCGCCGCCAATATCATTGGCATGGGCCACGAGGTTTGCCACGCTGTCGTATGCGCTGAGCCACTTGACTGCAGTCTTGGGTCCGACCTTGGCCACACCAGGTACGTTGTCAACCGTATCACCGACCAGCATCAAATAGTCAACGATGCGCTCAGGCGGCACACCGAACTTGGCGCGCACACCCTCTTGATCTAACACCTCACCGTTCATGGTGTTGACCAATCTGCAGTGCGGGGTGACCAATTGCGCCAGATCCTTATCGCCAGTCGAGATAATCGTGTCAATGCCCTGCGCTTGTGCCAGACGCGCCAACGTGCCAATCACATCATCGGCTTCTACCCCGCTGACACCGAGCACTGGCCAACCGAGCGCGGCGACCGCTTCATGGATGGGCTCTATTTGTGCCGCCAGATCCTCTGGCATGGCCGCCCGATTGGCCTTGTAGGCCGGGTATTGTTCCTCTCGAAACGTCGGGCCTTTGGTGTCAAATACACAGACGGCATACTGCGGCTGATAATCTTGTGTAAGCTTGCGCATCATGTTGATGACCCCATAAATGGCGCCGGTTGGCTCACCTTGCGCATTTCTTAGGTCTGGCATGGCATGATATGCCCGGTAAAGGTAGCTTGAGCCATCAACTAGCAACAGGTTTTTTTTCATGGATAACAACTCGAATTCACTGCCCGCGCGCGAGCAAACACCCCAAATTATGTCAGAGATGATGCGCGCGGCCGAAGCGCTCGCGCAAATTGGGCCGGCAGTCAGCATTTTCGGCAGTGCCCGCCTGCCGCCTGAATCACCTTATTGCCAAACAGCACTCGATCTTGGTCAACGGTTTGCCAAGGCTGGGCTGGCGGTCATTGCCGGCGGCGGCCCCGGCATCATGCAGTGCGCCAACCGTGGTGCCTTTGATGCCGGCGGCACCAGTGTGGGCTTAAATATCCGCCTACCCTCTGAGCACAGAGGCAACCCGTACCAAACGATTGACCTGCAATTTGAGTACTTTTACTCGCGTAAAGCCACCTTTTTTATGCACAGCATGGCCTATATCGCCTTGCCAGGCGGATTTGGCACGCTTGACGAGTTGTTTGAGGCCTTGACCTTGATCCAAACGGGCAAGGTGCCAGCTGGACCGGTCGTGCTGATGGGGCGCTCGTTTTGGCAGGGATTGATCGATTGGTTAGAGGCCAAAGTCAGAACCTTAGACATGGTGACTGATCGTCACATGAGTCTTTTTCACATTGAGGATGACCCACAAAAGGTGGTCGATATGGTGCTAGCCTACGAATACAGCCATATGGCACAAGCCAACCGGCCAAGCAGCCTGCCACGCTAGGGGCGCCTAAATGAACCGGCAGGCTATGGCGCGCCATTGGCTACACTAAAGCCGTTGCCCCGGAACAAACAAACCGGATCGCGTTTGAATATGAATCACAACAAGAGGAGCTTGGCTCATGCAAGCAGCATTTCCCGTCAAACTTGATAACCCCGCCTTGTTGCGCTCACAAGCCTATGTCAATGGCAAGTGGATTGATGGCGCCGATGGTGCGGTGTTTAGCGTGGACAATCCGGCCAATGGGCAAACGATCGCAAGCGTGGCTAATTTAGGAGCGCGCGAATGCGAATTTGCCATCGAAGCAGCCAATGCCGCATGGCCGGCTTGGCGTGCACTGACAGGCAAGGCGCGTGCGACGATCTTGCGCAAATGGTTTGACCTGATTAACGAGAACGCCGAGGACCTCGCACGTTTGATGACCGTCGAGCAAGGCAAGCCATTGGCTGAAGCCCGGGGTGAAGTCACCTACGGCGCCTCATTTGTCGAGTGGTTCGCCGAACAAGCAAAACGAATCATGGGTGACACCATCGATGCACCAATGCCCAATACTCGCATTTTGGTGTTGCGTGAACCCATTGGCGTGTGTGCAGCCATTACCCCGTGGAACTTCCCCAACGCGATGATTACCCGCAAAGTCGCCCCAGCGCTTGCAGCCGGGTGCACCGTGGTACTCAAACCGGCCGAGCAAACGCCCCTTTCAGCACTAGCCTTAGCCGAGCTTGCCGAGCGCGCTGGTGTACCACCCGGTGTCTTAAACATTGTGACGGCCGACAGCGAGCAGTCAATCGCGATTGGCCATGTGCTTTGTGACAGTCCGGTGGTGCGCAAGCTAACCTTTACCGGCTCGACACAAGTCGGTCGCATTTTGATGAAACAAAGTGCGCCCACCATCAAAAAGCTCTCGCTTGAACTCGGTGGCAATGCACCATTCATCGTTTTTGATGATGCCGACATCGATGCCGCTGTCGAAGGAGCGATCGCCTCGAAGTACCGCAATGCCGGGCAAACCTGCGTTTGCACCAATCGGTTCTACGTGCACGCCAAGGTCTATGACGCTTTTTCCGAGAAACTCGCTGCAGCGGTCAAAGAGCGCCTACACGTCGGTGAAGGCTTTGATCAAGGCACCACCACGGGGCCACTGATCGATGAGGCTGCCATCGCCAAGGTGCAAGAGCATGTCGAGGATGCGATTGCTAAAGGAGCCAAGGTCTTAATCGGTGGCAAACCACATGCCCGGGGCGGACGATTTTATGAGCCCACCGTCTTGGTCAACGTCAATCGCGACATGATCTGCATGCGTGAGGAAACCTTTGGGCCAGTCGCACCGATTGTGAAGTTTGACGATGACGCCGATGTCATCGCACAAGCCAACAACACCGAATTCGGTCTGGCGGCTTATTTCTACAGCCGCGACATTGGTCGGGTCTTTAAGGTGGCACAAGCCCTTGAGTACGGCATTATTGGGGTCAACGCAGGCATTATTTCCAGCGAAGTCGGGCCATTCGGTGGCGTTAAGCAATCGGGCTTGGGCCGCGAGGGCTCAGTCTACGGAATCGACGAGTTCCTCGAAATGAAGTATGTCTGCCTCGGTGGGATTTAAATCAAAAAGCCGCCCTCAAAGGGCGGCTTTCTTGGTAACAGGCTCTTTATATCTTTTGCAATAGCCAGCGACTTAAGCCGCGCTTTCGCGCGACATGCGGCGCCGTTCGTGCTCTTGAAGGTAACGCTTGCGCAAACGAATTGACTTGGGCGTGACCTCAACTAACTCGTCATCATCAATAAACTCAACCGCATACTCAAGTGTCAGATTAATCGGCGTTGTCAGATCGATGTGCTCATCCTTGCCTGAGGCGCGTACGTTGGTTAATTTCTTCTCGCGTATGGGGTTAACCACAAGATCGTTGTCGCGACTGTGAATACCAATGATCATGCCCTCATACAAAGCCTGACCAGGCCCCACAAACATCCGACCACGCTCTTGCAACTTCCATAACGCGTACGCGACCGCCTCGCCATTGTCCTGGCTAATCAATACGCCGTTGCGACGCTCACCAACCGAGCCTTCCTTGACCGGTGCATAGTCGTCAAAGATATGGCTCATCAAACCGGTTCCACGCGTGAGCGTCAGAAACTCGCTTTGGAATCCGATCAAGCCGCGCGCGGGGATCCGGTATTCCAAGCGCGTGCGGCCACGGCCGTCTGACTGCATGTCTTGCAGCTCGCCTTTGCGACGACCGAGTTCTTCCATCACTGCGCCTTGATGACCATCCTCGACATCGCAGGTGAGCATTTCAAATGGTTCACAACGCACGCCATCGATCTCTTTAAAGACCACCCGTGGACGTGACACAGCTAGCTCGTAGCCTTCGCGACGCATGTTCTCAAGCAGGATCGTCAGGTGCAGCTCGCCGCGCCCGGCGACCTCGAATATCGTGTCATCACCCGTGTCGCGCACACGCAGCGCCACGTTGGCTTTCAACTCACGATCTAAACGGTCGCGCAATTGACGGCTGGTGACAAATTTCCCTTCACGCCCTGCCAAAGGTGAGGTGTTGACCATAAAGTTCATCACCAGGGTGGGTTCATCGATCCGAAGCATTGGTAGTGGCTCAATGGCTGACGGGTCCATCAAGGTGCAACCAATCCCGATGTCCTCAATACCATTAATCAGCACAATGTCACCGGCCTGCGCCTGATCAACCAGTACGCGGTCAAGGCCTTGAAATTTGAGGACCTGGTTGATTCGACCTTTGCCTGACTGGCCGTCTGGTCCGAACTGATAGACCACCTCACTGCCGGATTTGATGCGACCGCGATTAATTCGACCCACACCAATTTTGCCGACATAGCTGCTGTAGTCCAGCGAAATAATCTGCAGTTGTAGCGGACCATCGAGGTCGTCATCACGCATCGGCACATGCTCGATGATCGCTTCAAAAAGAGTACGCATGTCTCCATCACGTACGCTGGCGTCTAGCCCGGCATAACCGTCAAGGCCTGATGCGTAGATTACGGGGAAGTCAAGCTGCTCCTCGGTTGCACCAAGCTTGTCAAACAAATCGAAGGTGGCGTTGACAACATAATCAGCTCGAGCACCTGGCCGATCGATTTTGTTGACCACAACAATCGGCTTCAGACCCAGTGCTAGCGCTTTGCGCGTCACAAATCGGGTCTGGGGCATCGGACCTTCAACAGCATCGACAAGCAACAAAACGCCATCGACCATCGACAACACCCGCTCGACCTCGCCACCAAAATCGGCGTGTCCCGGTGTGTCTACAATGTTGATGTGGGTGTCTTCGTACTGCACCGCGCAATTCTTGGCCAAGATGGTGATGCCACGTTCGCGCTCCAAGTCGTTGGAATCCATGACCCGTTCATCGAGTTGCTGGTTCTCACGGAAAGTGCCAGATTGACGCAACAACTGATCAACGAGCGTGGTTTTGCCATGATCAACGTGAGCGATGATGGCGACATTACGCAAAGCGCGTGACATAAATATTCCTTTTAAATCGATGATGGTGCAGCGTTTGGCAACCGATACGGCGCCGGCAAATCAGTTAAAGCAATCACCGCCGACTGCGGGCTTGGCAGCTGCTCCAGATCAGCCAAGCGCCAGGCGTCCTTTAAACTAAAAGGACCAATCTGGGTGCGTTGAAGTTCAATCAAGTGCGCGCCCACCCCAAGCGTGCGTCCAATATCTTGGGCCAGCGTACGCACGTAGGTGCCTTTGCTGCAATGGACCAACAAGCGCGCACACTTGGCCTCGATGCTCAGCAGCTCAAGCCTGTGAATCTGAACCGTCCGAGCAGCGCGTTCAATCGTGATGCCCTGTCTAGCGTAGTGATAAAGCGGCTTGCCTTGGTGCTTTAAGGCCGAGGTCATAGGCGGGATTTGCTCAATCGTGCCCGTGAACTGAACCAAGGCGGCCTGAATGTCGGCTTCGCTAGGCATGGTGAAATCGTCACCTGCGTGACTCATGACTTCACCAGTCAAGTCGCCCGAGTCGGTCTCAATACCAAAGCGCACTGTTGCCACATACTCTTTGTCGGCTTCAAGCATTTGATTTGCCAGCTTGGTTGCGCGCCCAAAACAACAGATCAACAAGCCAGTCGCAAATGGGTCTAAGGTGCCTGTGTGACCAGCCTTTTGTGCATCAACCAATCGCTTGATTCGTTGCAAGGCATGATTACTAGAGCAGTCGACTGGTTTATCAGCCAAAAGCAATCCATCAATGATCTGTCCACGCCGCTTACGCATTCAAGCTCACCTAAGACACCCTCACGAAGAGAGGTCTTTATCCTCATCGGTGACCGACGGACTTGAGGCATTGGCTTGATCGATTAATTTCGACATTTCGATTCCCCTCTCCAAATGCGGATCATGGAAGAACCGTAATGTCGGCACCGTGTGAATATGCAACATTTTAAGTAGCTGCGAATGCAACCAACCCGCCTTTTCATCAAGTACGGCCTGCGCGGCGCTTGGTTCAGCACCAAGCACGGTGAAATACACCTTGGCATGGGCATAGTCAGCCGATAATTCCACGCCCGACAAGGTGATCAGACCCGCACGCGTGCTGTCGATCTCTCGCTGAATCAAATGCGCCAGATCCTTTTGAATCTGATCGGCCAAGCGGATGTTTCGTCCACCGGCGACTCGTTGCTTGTGTCGCGCCATTGTCCGGCCCCTTAGAGGCTGCGCGCGACTTCACGCACTTCAAACACTTCGAACTGATCGCCAACCTTGATGTCGTTATTGCCTCTGAGCGTAATCCCGCAATCAAAGCCTGACTTCACTTCCTTGACATCGTCTTTAAACCGTCTGAGCGAGTCAATCGTGCCATTCCAAATCACCACGTTATCGCGCAGCAATCGAATCTGCCCATCACGCCTGACAAACCCTTCGGTCACCATACAACCGGCCACCGTTCCGATCTTGGAAATATGGTAGACCTCACGGACCTCGACCATTCCAATGACCTCTTCACGACGCTCTGGGGTCAACATGCCCGACATCGCGGCCTTGACCTCATCGACGGCGTCATAAATGATGTTGTAGTAGCGAATCTCAACACTGTTGTTCTCGGCAAGCTTGCGCGTGGCTTGATCTGCACGAACGTTAAACGCAATGATCACCGCACCGGACGCGATCGCCAAGTTGACGTCGCTTTCAGACACGCCGCCAACTGCAGCGTGCACCACTTGCACCTTGACCTCTTCGGTGGACAACTTCAATAGTGCTGCCACCAAGGCTTCTTGAGAGCCTTGAACATCGGTCTTGACGATCAAAGACAGCGTTTGCATGCCCTCGGCGACCTGCTCAAACATTGACTCAAGCTTGGCAGCCTGTTGGCGTGCCAGTTTGACGTCACGGAACTTGCCTTGCCTAAAGAGGGCAATCTCGCGCGCTTTGCGCTCATCGACCATCGAAATGATCTCATCACCAGCGGCTGGCACATCGGTCAGACCTTGAATTTCAACGGGAATCGAAGGCCCGGCTGACTGTATTTGCTTGCCATTCTCATCGAGCATCGCACGCACCCGCCCGAAGCTCGCACCGGCCAAAACCACATCGCCACGATTCAAGGTACCCGATTGCACCAAAATCGTCGCCACAGGTCCGCGCCCCTTATCGAGTCGCGCTTCAATGACAAGACCTTTGGCTGGCGCCTCAACGGCCGATTGCAGCTCGAGAATCTCTGCTTGCAAGAGTACGTTTTCCAGCAAATCGTCAATACCTTGGCCCGTCTTTGCCGAGACCGGCACAAACGGCACATCGCCGCCATATTCCTCGGGCACCACTTCTTCGGCGACAAGCTCTTGCTTGACCCGCTCAGGATTAGCCTCTGGCTTATCGACCTTATTGACAGCAACGACAAGCGGAACACCGGCGGCTTTGGCGTGGTGAATGGCTTCGCGCGTCTGGGGCATCACACCATCGTCGGCTGCCACCACCAGAATCACGATATCCGTAGCACGCGCGCCACGGGCTCGCATGGCTGTGAAGGCCTCATGGCCCGGTGTATCGAGAAAGGTCACCATGCCGCGATCGGTGGTGACATGGTAGGCACCAATATGCTGAGTGATGCCGCCGGCTTCGCCTGAGGCGACTTTACTGCGGCGGATGTAATCAAGCAGCGAGGTCTTGCCATGATCGACGTGCCCCATCACCGTGACCACAGGTGCGCGTGGCTTGAGCTCGAAATCGACCGTGCCCTCGACTTCCAGAAATGCTTCGGGATCATCAAGTTTGGCCGCAACCGCAGTGTGACCGAGCTCCTCGACCACAATCATCGCGGTTTCTTGATCAAGCACCTGGTTGATCGTCACCATCTGGCCTAATTTCATCAGATGCTTGATCACCTCAGCGGCCTTGACCGACATCTTGTGAGCCAAATCACCGACCGTGATGGTCTCTGGCACATGAATCTCGCGAGCGACAAATTCCACCTGCGTCACCTCGGGTGCTGCTTGGCCGGCGCCTTTGCCACGTCGACCACCCTTGCCGCCTTTGCCAGCGCGCCAGCCATCACGCGCCGGTGCTAGCGCCTGCTTGCCTGTGGGCTTCTTGCGCCCAGCGTCTTCAGACCAGGTCGATGCCACGGCACCGGTTTTAATCGTCTTTTTGCCACCCTCGGGTTTCTTGTCCGATGTCTTGGTGCCGGCAGGCTTATGCAATGTTCCCTTGAGCGCAGCGGGCTCGGCCTCTGGCTCAGCGCGCAGCACCTTTTTGGGCCGGTTAAGCATGTCACGCAAGGCAGCGGCTTCGGTCTCAGCCTTACGGCGAGCTTCGTCGCGCGCCGAACTTGACTGCTCGGCTGCCTGCGCTGGCGCAGGTGCCTTGGCACGCTTGGGCGCCGGTGCGGGCTCAACTGGCACGGCTGGCTCTTGCGAGACCGGTTCTGGCGCAGGCTCTGAGCTCGGCTCGTCTGCCGACTCAGGCGCTGACTGCGTCACCGCTGTGGTATCTGACACCTCAGTTGCCTGTGGCGACTCAGCAGCCTCGGACGGCTCGGGCGCCTTGACTGACTCATCTGCCTGCCCTGCAGAGTCCTTCTTCTCGATCTCGGTCTCAGGCTCAACTGCCAAAGCCGCCGTGGGCGCTTCATGCTGCTCAAGCGGCATGCTCTGATCTGTCGATGGGGTCGCGGTGGCCTGATCCGGCGACTGAACGCTGGTTTCGGCCGCAGTTGGCTCCTGAAGCTTTTGTTCGGTCGCATCTGCTGTCAGATCGCGTTTAACAAACACACGTTTTTTGCGAACTTCAACCTGAATGGTGCGCGAGCGACCGGCGCCATCGGCTTGACGAATCTCAGAAGTCTGACGCCGCGTCACCGTAATTTTCTTGCCGTCTTTGGCGCCGTGTGATCGACGCAACGACTCGAGCAATTGCTCCTTATCGGCATCGGACACCGAATCGTCCACGGCCCCAACGGCGACGCCGGCCGCGCGTAACTGCTCAAGCAGCACTTCGGCCGGCATTTTCAGCTCAGTGGCAAATTGGGCAACAGTAATACTGGACATTAGCTTCTCTCTTACCTTAATTCAGATCCGACACCAAAGGACCACCGTCGTTTGCACCGAACCTGTCCTGCGTCTCTACAACATCATTGCTGATCTTCAAACCAGTGTGCGCGCGCAGCCATAATGAACTGCGCGGCGACGTCCGATTCCAAATCAGCCATTTCTGCCAACTCATACGTGGCCAAATCAGCCAAGTCGTCACGCGTGGTGACACCGTGCTCGGTCAACTTCGCCACGAGATCGGCGGTCATTCCCTCAATTTGCAGCAAATCCTGCGCAGACTCAACCCGTTCTTCTTGCACAATGGCTTGGGTCAAGAGTGCATTACGTGCCCGGTTGCGCAACTCGTTGATCGTATCTTCGTCAAAAGCCTCGATCTCGAGTAACTCCGCAAGCGGCACGTACGCAATTTCTTCCAAACCGGTAAACCCCTCATCGATCAGGATGTCGGCCACCTCTTCATCAACGTCCAGTGTCTTCATGAACATCGAACGTGTTTCATCACGCTCTTGACTCTGCCGATTCTGGCTTTCTTCAGGCGTCATGATGTTGATCTGCCAGGCGGTCAGGTCTGATGCCAAGCGCACGTTTTGGCCACGCGCGCCAATCGCCTTAGGCAGGTTCTCTTCGTCAACGACCACATCCATGGCATGCCGATCCTCATCGACGACGATCGATTCAATGTTCGCCGGTGCTAACGCGCCGATGACAAACTGCGCTGGGTCCTCTGACCACAACACGATGTCAACCTGTTCGCCGCCAAGCTCATTGCGCACCGCTGTCACACGCGAGCCGCGCATACCGACGCAAGTACCAATCGGATCGATTCGCTTATCATAAGCAACCACGGCAATCTTGGCGCGCACTCCAGGGTCACGAGCTGCACCCTTAATCTCGAGCAAACCTTGCTCGATCTCTGGCACTTCGTTTTCAAATAACTGCTTGATGAATTCCGGCGACGTGCGCGACAGAATCACCTGTTGGCCACGCGCGGCACGATCAATTCGCAACACCCAGGCACGAATCCGATCACCCAAACGCAGATTCTCTTTAGGGATCATTTCACTGCGGGGCAAGCGGGCTTCGATCTTGGCGATCTCAATCACTGCATCTCCCTTGTCCATGCGTTTGACTGTGCCTGAGACAATGGTTTCGCCGCGCTCCAAAAAGTCGTTGAGCATTTGTTCACGCTCGGCATCGCGAATGCGTTGCAAGATCGCCTGCTTGGCGGCCTGCGCACCGATGCGACCAAACTCGATCGGCTCTAGTGGCTCCTCGATGTATTCGCCCACCTGAATATCAGCAATGGCATCGAGCGCATCGGTCAATAGCTCTTGACGATCGGGCTCTTGCAGACCGGCCTCATCTGGCACCACGAGCCAGCGACGAAACCCTTCATGCTCGCCTGTGGCTCGATCGACCGACACCCGAATATCAGCATCTTCGTCAAAGCGCTTCTTCATGGCCGAGGCCAAAGCGCCTTCGAGCGCCTCAAAGACGACATCTCTAGCCACGTTTTTCTCGCGGGCCAACGCATCCACTAGCAATAAAATTTCGCGACTCATCGCTTTCTACCCTTGAAATCTAAGAGCGGATCAAGCTTTGCGCGCTCGACATCCGAGATGCCAAACGTGATTTGCTTATTCTCGCCCTTGTTCTCCTGATACTCAATGACGAATCGTTTTAGACCGTCTTGCTCACAAGACGGCGCCAAAACGCCTTGAAACACCTTGCGGTTGTCGATAGGCTCGCGCAATTTCACTTCTACGCGCTCACCGATAAATCGATCGAAGTCCTTTTCAGTGCGCAAAGGGCGATCCACCCCTGGCGAACCGACCTCGAGACGCCGATAATCGATGCCTTCAACTTCAAAGACCCGCGAGAGTTGTCTTGAGACCTTCTCGCAGTCTTCAATCTTGATACCCGAAACTTGCCCGGCCTCTTGGTCGACCCGGTCAATTGTCACGCGCAACAATCCAAGTGGTGCCCGCTCAACGTCCACCACCTCAAGATCCATGCCCGTTAGTGCCTGCTGGGTCAACTCAAGTAAGTCTTTCATACCAATAAAAAAAAAGGGCTGTTGAACAGCCCAGTGATATCCGGCAATCCCGCTTGCTCAATCCACATTAAGGCAGATTATGCAAACCTAATGCTAAGCCCATGATTTTAGCATGAATCAATATTATCGGCGCTTTAAGAACCCTAAATGGGACTCATGCGCTTTAGCGCCCGATGGCTGCCAGTCATCGTCGCGCGAGCGCGCCGGTGTTGATGCTGCGCCACTTTTGGGTTTGCGTGGCTTGCCCACCAGAGCCTTGGTTGTCTTTTTGGGGCCACGCTTGCCTGGCACCCCGGGTGCTGCGGCCGGACCAGCGGCGCCCGATGGTTTTTTGCGCGGGCTTGTATTGCCTTTGGCTGGGTGGCCATTGGCAAATCCGCCACTAATCATCAAAACCGAGCTCGTCAGCGGATCCGGTTGCGCGCCGCGACCAGCGCCAGCGCCACCGCGTACGCGCGAACCCGGGCGTGCACGCGCACCGGGGCCCTGAGCTGAGCCTTTGGCCTGCCCGTAACCGGGCGGCAGCGCACTGTCATGGCTAACAGGTTGCTTAGGTGCTCGCGCACGCGCGCCACGCTTGGCACCCGCGGCATCATCGTCGGTGAGCAAACCCACTTGGACCAGCAACGCGTTGACCAAATCGGCATTGAGCTCCTCCCACCGTGCGCGACGCAGATTAGGCGGCAGCACCACCTCACCGAATCGTGTGCGAATCAACCGGCTGACCGTTAAACCGACCGCCTCAAAGATTCGACGCACTTCGCGATTGCGCCCTTCTTGCAACGTCACCCGATACCATCGATTGCTGCCTTCACCGCCTAAAAACTCGACCTGACCAAACTTGGCCAACCCGTCTTCCAGTTCGATGCCGGTTTGCAATTGGGTTTTGATTTCAGGCGTCAACTCCCCCAGAACGCGCACCGCATACTCGCGCTCATTGCCGTAACGTGGATGCATGAGTTTATTGGCCAAGTCGCCCGATGTCGTCAGGATCAACAGACCCTCGGTATTCAAATCAAGCCGGCCAATCGAGAGCCACTTTCCGGTTTTTAGGCGCGGCAAGCGCGAAAAAACGGTCGCCCGTCCGCCAGGATCATCGTGGCTGACAATTTCACCGGCTGGCTTATGGTAGAGCACCACCCGAGGCGGCTTTTGACTCGCGCGCCGATCCAAAGTCTTGCCGTTGACCCGAACCACATCATTTGCACCGACACGCTGGCCGATGTGCGCAGGCTCCCCATTGACCGAAACCCGGCCAGCCACGATCAGCTCTTCCATTTCACGGCGCGACCCAATGCCCGCTTGGGCCAAGACCTTGTGCAACTTGGGCATCAGCGCCTCGCTCTGGAGGTACTTGCCGAGTCGCTGCGCGGTCTTTGGGCTGTTGCCTAAGTAGCTCAACGCCTCTGAAGGCGCCTCGGACTGCTCAATGGCCACCTGACTGTCTATTGGCGAGACCGCGCCCGCGGCACTGTCAGCCTGTGCCGTGGTGCCATCAGTCTGACTGGGCTCGGCTTGAGCACGTCGACGACGAAACGGCGCGCGCACCTTGCTTGCCTTGGGTCGCCGTTTAGGCCCAGGCGCTGCATCGCTGGCTGGCCCTTGGTCTGCCGGTTGATCCGCCTTGGCCGCTTGGTCTAATTCGTGCTCGTTGTTCGATACGCTCACATTTACTCCGATTCTCTTTCTACACTGCGATGGTCATCGGCAGCATTCGGTTGGTCTTCAACGTCCACAAGGATCGTTTCTTGGACAGGTGCCTGCGCCTCATTAGCCAAGGACGCCTGATGCTCTGGGGCTGCATCGTCGGTCTCGTGATCCATTTCATCAGAGCAACCAGGCGCGAGATCACCATCACTGCCGCTAGCTGACTCAGAGGACAGCTCAACGTCGTGCTCAGCGAGCAAGGCTGCAGCCTGTTCAGGTGTTTGCATGGCTGGCTCGCCCTGCACTTCGGCCGCAATGGGTTGCAATGCGGGTAATTCATCTAGCGCGCGAAGCGACAAGTCGTCCAAGAACTGTTTGGTTGTACCTAGCAATGCCGGGCGCCCTGGCCCGTCGCGGTGACCGATGGTCTCAACCCACCCGCGATCTTCGAGCGTCTTGATGATTTGCGAAGACACGGTGACACCACGGATTGCCTCAATATCGCCGCGCGTCACTGGCTGCTTCCACGCAATGATCGCCAAGGTCTCGAGCACCGCGCGCGAGTACTTTGGTGCACGCTCCGGATTTAGGCGTTCTAAGTATCGGTGCATCTGAGTGCGACTTTGGAAGCGCCATCCTGAGGCCAACTCAACTAACTCTAGGCCGCGATCTTGCCAGGCGATCTGAATTTGCTCAAGCCAACCCTTTAACTGCTCGGACTGAACTTGGTCAGTTTCGAATAATTTTTGCAGCGACGCCACGCTCATCGGTCCCTCGGCACACAAAAGTGCCGTTTCAACGACCTGCATTGCTTGTTGGTCTTCCATGATCCTCCAGATCCATCAATACCGAATCGGCTTTACGACTGAAACACCCTCGGTTGAACCGCGGGCGTCAATTTGCTATACTTCTTTCATCAGACGCGGGGTGGAGCAGTCTGGCAGCTCGTCGGGCTCATAACCCGAAGGTCGTAGGTTCAAATCCTGCCCCCGCAACCACTTTCGAAAAGCCGACCTTGGGTCGGCTTTTTTGTGTCCGTGTAACTTAACCCTTTACCCCGTTCACCCCTGCACCTGCTACAACATCCCTTGCCAACAACGACAGGCACATCTTAAAAAGATGCCGCAAGCGTGACGCTCATGGGTCCATGCCTACTGCGACTTGAATCGGCGGTGCAGGAATGTGGCGCATGCAACCGTGCGCCAGTCGCGCAAGCCAGCCGAGCGCGTTGGCTCCACAGGCGACGGTTCCAAAACCAACAACACACGATTGTATTTTTCTGAGCATGCACCAGCTGGGCTGGCGCTTGCCTTAACAGGCACTGTCGGGTTCGTGTTTTTGGTCATTTTACGCTTACTCGTGACCCACAAACCCGCTCTTCAGATTTACGAAGTGTATCTCAAGCCCGATTTGGCAGCAAACAACCGGCGAGGTAGAAGCGTTGCCCCAGAAAAGGCGCATGTTGCAGTGTCTGAGCCAGCGCATGGGCGTCATCAGCTTGCGTGAGCACCACAACGGCCCGCACCGCTGCCTCTTGCCTGCGCAGCACCCTGAAAAACAGGCGACTCAAGGACTCGGCAAATGCTGAGCCCATGGCACAGCAAAGACAACCCTGCGCGCTTGCCAGCTCGTCGCTCGCAACCGTTTGCAGGCGCAAGGCCTTGGGCCATTGTGCCGGTGCAGTTTGCGGTGCATAGATCACTAGCGCTTCGAGCAAATCATCAGGCAAATGTTCGAAACTGTCGACCAACGCTTGATCAAGCGTCTGCCGCAGCAGCACAATAAGCGGCAAGCGACGCTCAGCACGATCAAGGCGGGCTAGTTGCGTTGGAAGCGTGATTGCCTCGGACGCGGGTAGTCGTTGTCGTTTAGAAAAACTCATTGATTACATGATCTCAGTACCAGGCTGCCAAGGAGCTACCGAATGATTCAAACCATACAACAACAATACGTCGACGAGGCCATCACTTCCAGAAAATCGGTTCGTGCGTTTCTGCCTGACCCAATTGATCGCGCCGACATTGAGCAAATCCTTGCCGTGGCCTCGCGCGCGCCATCGGGCTCGAACATTCAACCCTGGAAAGCCTATGTCATCACTGGCGAGCCATTACGCGCTTTAAGTGATGCGTTGCTTGCTGCTTACGAGGATCCTGAAAAATGGGGGCCGCTTCAAGAAGAGTACCGGTACTACCCTCACGAGTGGGCCTCTCCCTATATCGAGCGCCGCCGCACTGTAGGCATTGCCATGTACCAATTGCTCGGTATTGGCAAACAGGACAAAGATCGGATGCGCGCCCAACATGGGCGCAATTTCCGGTTCTTTGATGCACCTGTGGGTTTGATGTTTTCTGTCGATCGAACCATGAATGCTGGTTCCTGGCTTGATTTTGGTTGCTTTCTACAAAATGTCATGACCGCAGCGCGCGCTCGAGGCCTCGATACCTGTCCGCAAGCAGCATTTAACCCTTACCATCGCATCATTCGGCCCCACATCGGGATGCCCGATAGCGAGATCCTGATGTGCGGCATGGCTCTAGGCAAGGCCGACCAAAGCGCGGTGGTCAACAGCCTGCAAACTGAACGCGAACCCGTGTCCGTATTCGCCCGTTTCATTCAATAACCCCTGTGCTTGTGCCCGCATGCCCATGACGCCAATGCGGGTTAAGGGCGTCTGGGCACAAGCAAGACCACTACAATGCGATCGAATCCGCATCAAAAGCCGCCTCGCGGCTGGTCAAGAGAATCATGTCCGAGAGCACCAGTTTTAGTACTGTGTTGTATTTCACGCTTTACCTGGCACTGGTTTGCTCGGTTAGCTGGTTGCCGATGATCGTAACCAAGCGTTATGAACCACCCTATTTCTGGCGCTGGACAGCGCTAGTGACTTCCAGTGGGCCGGTCTTGTCCATACTGACGCTCATCGGCTTTGCCTTAGTTGCACCGAGCGAGACGGGTTTCGAGTCCTTTATGCTGACGGGCTTGTTCGTTTTGTTGCTGATCATTCCCTTTCAGTTGCTCGTGCCGATGACGGTCTATCTGTTTATCTGCAGCAGTCTGAAAGAACGTCGCCAAGCGCTACTTGCCGGCACGGACACCTAGCAAAGCCTGACCTGAGCACCGTTTTGGATCACCGAATCCAACCGACCTAAGTTCGTACACTTCATAAATGCGAATGATTGCTATTCGTGTATAATTTGATAGTCAATTTGGTAATTAAATCCAATAACTATCTATTATCAATATATTATGAAAGAAACCTCATCTCATTTCGATCTTCAAGAAGCGCCTGTTGGCTTGGATCTAACAATTCAGGCCATAACCACTGGCGAGCCGCTTCGAGCGCAATTGGTTGCCCTGGGCTTGATCCCCGGCGCCGCAATCCGGGTGCTCGAGCGCGAGGCCGGCACCTTGATCTTGATTGGGGCTGCACGCTATGCGCTGGGCGCTGCGATCGCCCGCCAAATCGAAGTCGAAACTAAGGCTGCCTAGCCAACTACCCCACCGCTTTTCGTAAGGAATACCCATGACCACATTGAGCCAACTATGTGCGGGTGATCGCGCGCGCGTGATTCGCATCAGCCAAGGCGCACTGAGTTACCGCCGGCGTCTGCTCGCACTAGGCATCACGCCCGAGATCACGTTGACCGTTTTGCGCGTGGCCCCGCTTGGTGATCCAGTGCAGATCGCTGTGCGCGGCAGCCACCTGTCGCTTAGGCACTGTGAAGCCAACATGATTGAAGTGGAACAGATCCAATGAAAGAAACCCAAACCTACCAAATTGCCCTCATCGGCAACCCCAATTGCGGCAAAACCACAGTCTTCAATGCCTTGACCCACTCCAAACAGCGTGTGGGCAATTGGCCTGGCGTTACCGTCGAGCGCAAAACCGGCCATTACCAACACGCCAACTCATCCTACGAGATCGTGGATCTGCCTGGCACTTACAGTTTGGACAAGGTCGATCAGGACACAGCGCTCGATGAGGCCATTACGCGAGAGTTTCTGCAGTCCGCACAGCCGCACCTGATCGTCAATATCCTCGATGCGGCCAACCTCGAGCGCAACCTCTACCTGACCATCGAACTCGCTGAGCTCGGTAGACCGATGGTGGTTGTTTTGAACATGATGGACGTGGCCAAGCAGCAACGGTTGCGCATCGATTTGGCGGCCCTCTCGAGCCGCCTCGGTTGTCCGGTCGTTGGCATCAGTGCGGCAAGCGGCAAAGGGATCGACAAGTTAAAAGACCAAATCGCCCGAAGCTGCGACCAATTAAGCGCACCAAGCCTGCTTGTCGCCTACGATGCCCAATTGCAAGGGGCCATCGATGCATTGACTGCACAATTGCCCTCTGAGGCGCAAAGCACGATCAGCGCACGCGCCATTGCGCTCGATTTGCTTGAAGCAGACCAACTGACTGAACGTCAGCTCGGCGATCATGGTCCGGCGCTCGCCGCACAAGCACAGCGACTGGCTCAAGACCTAGGCACTGAACTTGATTTGCGCATTGCCGATGCACGCTTTAGCTTAGCCAACGATATCAGCCAAACCGTCAAAACCCGTGAAGGTGAGCTTGGACGTGATTTGACTGATCGTATTGACGCGATTGCGTTGAATCGTCTGGCGGGCATCCCCATCTTTTTGGCCCTGATGTACTTGATGTTTATGTTCACCATCAAGCTTGGCGGGGCGTTCATCGATTTTTTTGATCAGGCTGCCGCGGCTGTCTTTGTCGACGGCTTGGCCCATGGCCTCCAAAGTCTAGGCACCTACCCCTGGCTGACCACGTTGCTGGCCCAAGGCCTAGGTGGCGGGATTCAGATTGTTGCCACTTTTATTCCCATCATCGGATTTCTTTATCTTTTCCTGTCGATTCTGGAGGACTCTGGCTACATGGCCCGAGCGGCCTTTGTGATGGATCGATTCATGCGCATGATCGGTTTGCCCGGCAAATCCTTTGTGCCATTGATCGTAGGCTTTGGCTGCAATGTGCCGGCCATCATGGCCACCCGCACGCTTGAGCACCAACGTGACCGCTTACTGACGATTGCGATGGCGCCGTTCATGTCTTGCGGTGCGCGCCTGCCCGTCTACGTGCTGTTTGCGGCGGCCTTTTTCCCAACCCAGGCACAAAATGTCGTCTTTGCGCTCTACCTCATTGGGATTGCCGCGGCCGTGCTCACTGGGCTTGTCCTAAAAGGCTCTTTGCTCAAGGGCGAACCGACGCCATTCATCATGGAATTGCCGCGCTATCACCTGCCAACCCTTCGAGGGATCCTCACGCACACTTGGGATCGCTTGCGCGGATTTGTGATTCGGGCCGGGCGGATCATTGTGCCGATGGTGTTGGTAATTAACTTTCTTAACGCATGGGGTGTAGACGGCAGTTTTGGCCATGAAGATACCGAGCAGTCCGTGCTCGCCGAAATTGGGCGCACCATTTCGCCAGCTTTCTCACCATTTGGCCTGAACGAACAAAATTGGCCTGCCGCTGTGGGCATCTTCACAGGCGTGTTGGCCAAAGAAGTCGTGGTCGGAACCCTCAATGCCACTTACCAGGCACTGGCTCGGCAAGACCAGCAAACCGAGGACGATGAACCATCCGAGGCATTCGAGCTTGGCGACGCACTTGCCGAGGCGTTTGCAACCATTCCGGCCAACCTTGTCGAAGCGCTTGGTGATTGGGCTGATCCACTCGGTCTAGCCGTTGGCGATTTATCCGACAGCGAACAAGTCGCGCAAGACGAGTCCGTCTCTCTAGACACCTTTGGTGTGATGGCCGAGCGCTTTGACGGGGCTGCAGGCGCATTTGCTTACCTTTTGTTTATCTTGCTCTACTTTCCGTGCACCGCTGCCACAGCCGCGGTCTATCAGGAAAGCGGCACTCGCTGGATGCTGTTTGTGGTTGCCTGGACTACTGGTTTGGGCTATGGCATGGCCACGCTTTGGTACCAGGCTGCGCGCCTTGAGCGCGACCCATTGACCTCAACTGTCTGGATCCTGGCGGTGACCCTGGCGCTAGCCGGTGCCATCTTGGCCATGAGGCGCTATGGCGCCGGCCCCAAAAATGCGCTTGCGCCTGCGCACGACACCGCCGAGCACGCAAGATGATTGTGACCCGCGTCTGCCAATATCTCAAGCTCAATGGCCGTGCGGCGTTGCGCGACATGGCTGCCGTGTTGCGCATCGAACCGGATGCCCTGCGCGCCATTTTGCAGCAACTCCAAGCAAGTGGTCGCGTCAGGCGACTGCCTGCAGCCACACCTTGCCAAGGCGGCTGCAACAAATGCCAGCCCGAGTCAGTCGAGCTCTATGAGTGGCAATTACACCAAAGCCCAACAAGCCAGCAATGAATCATCACAACGCCAGCTTGACCCCCGGCGCAGGACGCGCCGGGGATTTCTCCTGTTGATGCGGTGCGCTTAGGCACACCGTCATCTAGTTACATCCCTTTGTATTTGGAGAAATCAAAATGTTGTATCGCCAAACCGCTGGCAGGCTGCTTGTGGCCGCTAGCTTGATCACGCCTTGGAGCGCTCACGCTTTTTTCCCGTTTTTGACGGACGACACAGGTACACAAGGCACCGGTGGCAACCAAGTCGAGATTGTTTTTGAGCATGCCAAAGAGCACGAGGCCTTGCTCGAGCTTGATGACCGCGTGATCGGCAGCCAGGCATCGAGCATCAATCTTGTACCTGCAAGTTGGACTTATGGTGTGACCGAGGATCTCGATCTCTTTGTTGGCGTTGCCAGACAAATCAGTCGCCCGCACGGCTGGCTCAATACCGAGGTCGGCCTGAAATGGGTTTTCTGGGGTGACCAGAGCCAAGGCTGGAGTGCTGCCATCAAGCCTGCAGTGCTCGCGCCAGTGACAACCGCCATGCAAGACCGTGGCCTTGGGAACGCTCGAACCAACGGTGCCATCACGCTAATTGGGTCCTACATGGCTCCAAGCTATGAGCTACATCTAAACGTCAACTACACCGGCAATGCCGCCAGCAAAGCAGCCAGCGACGACAGCGAAAAGCAGCACATCTGGAGTGTGTCGGTTGCGCCAGTCTACGTATTGAACGATCACTGGAAAGCCGGGTTCGATCTCGGGCTGCAAACCAACCCGGCAGACACCAGCCGCTTGCAGGCGGTCGCATCACTTGGTCTGCAATATGCCGCGAGCGAGAACTTACAGCTCGGGTTTGGCGTTTTGGGGACCAGCGCGATCAACGCTTCACAAAAGTCATGGAGCTATGCGCTGACCACGGGCTTGACCTACCAGTTCTAACCCATGGGATGTGATTGGCATCGAATTGATCTCAATCACATCCGCACGCGCCGAATTCGCTATCATGGCCTGACAGACATCAAATTCATGACGTTTTATCGAGTCAAGCCAAATGCCAACACCCGCAAGCGACAACCAGGCAGCAAACCAACCGGATCACACCGGCTGGCACGCCAAGGCTGCCGACGAGGTCCTCTCAAGCCTTGATGCCAGCGCCACTGGTCTGAGTACCGCGCAGGCGCGCGAGCGCCAAGAGCGATATGGCGCCAATGTCTATGAAGAAGAGAAGTCGGCTGGTTTTCTGTCGCGCTTGTTTGCACAAATCAATAATCTCTTGATCTACGTGCTGCTTGCTGCAGCCATCATCACCTGGTTCATTGACCACAAGATTGATTCAATCGTGATCTTGGCTGTTGTCGTCATCAACGTCTCGATTGGCTTATATCAGGAAGGCAAGGCCGAGAAATCGTTACAGGCGATCCGACAAATGCTAGCGCCCAAGGCGCATGTGTTGCGTGATGCCACGACCCAGACCATCGATGCTCAAGGCCTTGTGCCAGGCGACATCGTAACGGTCGCCTCGGGCGACAACTTGCCAGCCGATGTTCGCTGGCTGCGTGTTGTGAATTTACAAGTAGACGAATCGGCATTAACGGGTGAGTCGGTGGCGGTTACCAAAACCACCGACGTCGTTGATATCAACGCCACGGTGGGCGATCGAACCAACCTGGGATTTGCCGGCACGCTGGTGACACACGGTCAAGGTCGCGCCGTCGTCATCGCCACAGGCATGCAAACGGAGATGGGTCGCATTGGCCGGCTCATGAAAGAGGTTCAAACGCTCCAAACACCGCTGGTTCGCAGCATGGCACAGTTCTCGCGCTGGCTCACGGTCACGATTCTGGTGTTTGCCGCATTACTTCTAGCCTATGGAACCTACATCATCAACTTATCGGTCGATGAGGCGTTCATGGCAGTGGTGGGCCTGGCGGTAGCAGCGATTCCTGAGGGGCTGCCGGCGATTCTGACGATCACACTGGCCATCGGCGTGCAGCGCATGGCCAAACGCCGCGCCGTGATTCGACGCTTGCCCGCTGTCGAGACGCTTGGCGCAGTCACGGTGATCTGCTCTGACAAGACCGGCACGCTGACAAGAAATGAGATGACTGCTCAAGGTCTTACTTTGGCTCAAGCCGCTTACGACATCGCTGGCAGCGGTTACACACCAAACGGGGAGATCAAAGACAGCAGCACCCAAGAACCCGTGAGCAATAGCGAGCCGCAGGATTTAGCCAAGGCCACGGCGCTGCAATGGGCCGGGCTCGTCAGTGGTCTGTGCAATGACGCCTCACTCAAAGAAGTCGACGATGACACTTGGACCCTTAGTGGCGATCCGACAGAAGGCGCTTTGTTGACCCTAGCCATGAAAACCGGCTTGGATCTTAAAGGCTTGCATGAACGCTTCGCCCGTGAGTGCTCCGTGCCATTTGAGTCCGAGCACCGCTACATGGTCACAGGCCATACTGATTCAGCCACCGGCGGCTTCATTCTGGTCAAGGGTGCACCTGAGAAGTTGTTAGCGCTCGCAAGCCACGAGTATTGCGATAGTGACCACCTCGCCGCACTTCAAACCGAGCGTTGGATGCAAGCCATTACCGCGCACGCCGAGGCCGGGCGACGGGTGCTCGGGCTTGCCATCAAAACCGGCATCAAAGGCTTAAATCAAGACAGCATTGCCAGTCACGTAGAAGACCTGGTCTTTATCGGTGTGGTGGGCATCATGGATCCACCACGCGATGAAGCCATCGAGTCGGTTGCGCTTTGCAAAAAGGCCGGCATCCGAGTCAAGATGATCACAGGCGACCACGTCGGCACTGCGGTGGCCATTGCCAACGAGCTTGGTATCGGCGACGGGCAACATGCGCTAGTGGGCCAAGAGCTTGAGACGCTCTCGGATGAGCAATTACAACAAGCCATTGGCGAGGTTGATGTGTTTGCGCGTGCAAGTCCTGAACACAAGATTCGCATCGTGCAGGCTTTGCAAGCTCAAGGCAACGTGGTGGCCATGACTGGTGACGGGGTCAATGACGCACCAGCACTCAAGCAGGCCGATATTGGCATTGCCATGGGCAATAAAGGCACCGAAGCCGCCAAGCAAGCGTCCGAAATTGTGCTGGTAGACGATAACTTTGCCTCGATTGTCAATGCCGTCGAAGAAGGCCGAACCGTTTATGACAACTTAAAGAAAACCATTGCCTTCTTGTTGCCCATTAACGGCGGTGAATCCATGGCCATCGCAGCGGCCATCTTAATTGGCGCAAGCCTGCCCATTACCCCGCTGCAAATTCTGTGGGTCAACATGGTCAGCTCGGTGTGCCTGGCGATGGTGCTGGCGTTTGAGGCGCCTGAGGCTGACATCATGAATCGCGCGCCGCGCGATCGCAACGAGCCCCTGTTGTCGCGCTTTCTGATCTGGCGAATTCTGTTTGTATCGTCTCTCTTTCTGATTGGCATCTTCGGTGTCTACCACTGGAGCCTAAGCCAAGGCTATGCCATCGAGACCGCGCGCACCATGGCCGTCAATGCGCTGGTGTGTATGGAAATCTTTTATCTCTTTAGCGTGCGTTATCTAAAATCGCCCTCATTTAGCTGGATTGGCGTACAAGGCACGCCGCGGGTGCTAGCAGCGGTTGGATTGGTGGTGCTGCTGCAAATCGCCATGACGTACTGGTCAGCCTTGCAAACGGTGTTTCAGACCGAGCCGCTTGGCGTGGGTCAACTCGCTGTGGTGCTCTTTGCCGGCGTCATGATCCTGTTAGTGCTTGAGCTCGAGAAATGGCTGTTGCGACG
>SKIZ01000096.1 GCA_007116135.1 Burkholderiaceae bacterium | reverse complement strand
GATGTGGTGCGCGATGCCTGTGTGGCTGACGTTCGTGAGCAACTCGGGGTGATTTGTTCTGAGCGAGGTCTGACTTACGAGCTGCGCGAGTTCATGCGGGTTTCGGCTGCGCCATCGGATGCGCTGTGGCAGCAGCGCTGGGAGCGCGCGATCAGTGAACTGGGGCTACCGGTTTTTACGATGCCAAGCGGTGCAGGCCACGATGCCATGAAACTGCACCATGTCATGCCGCAGGCGATGTTGTTTGTGCGCGGGATCAATAATGGCATTAGCCATAATCCGCTTGAGATGACCACGAGCGACGATATCGAGCTGTGCGTGCAGGCTTTCGATCGGTTGCTTCTACAGATCGCATCTAAATCTTAGGTCTGTTGGTGAACTTCACCGCAAGGGCTTGCAAACTGTTGCAACTTGCCACAAAATAGACCTAGTTCGTCGCGCCCCGGGTCATGCTGATTCGGGGTTTTATTTTTAGGATTTTCCATGTCTGCCATACCGATTACCGCTGCAGGTGCCGAGCGCCTGCGTCAAGAGTTGCACCGTCTAAAGCATGTTGAGCGGCCTGCCGTTATTGAGGCAATTGCCGAGGCGCGCGCTCAGGGTGATTTGTCTGAGAATGCGGAGTACGATGCGGCCCGGGAGCGCCAGGGGTTCGTTGAGGGTCGCATCAGCGAGCTTGACGGCGTGCTGTCCAATGCCCAAGTCATTCATCCGGCTGAGCTTGATGCCGAAGGCCGGATTGTGTTTGGTGCAACCGTGCAGATTGAGGATCTTGATTCAGGCGATAAGGTGATCTATCAGATCGTGGGCGACATCGAGGCCGATATTCGCCATAACAAGATCTCAGTGTCTAGCCCCGTGGCGCGTGCACTAATCGGCAAAACAGAGGGGGATGTGGTGGAAGTTCAAGCCCCATCGGGTCCCCGTGAGTACGAGATCTTGTCAGTGCGCTACGAATAACTAGCGCGCGCCTCGTCTGGCCCCGGCACGCAGGCTTAATGCACTGCGTGCCGATTTTTTTGGGGCTTTGCCCAAACGTGCGCGCCCCTTTCCCGCACTGGCCGGTCGTTTGGCGGTGCTGGCCCCAGCCCGTTTTTCTGCAGAAAACACGCGCAGCGACGGTTTTTCGGCGCCTGTGGTTTCGGGGGCTTTGGTCGTACGTTTTTTGGTGATCTTTTTGCCCTGGCTTGCGAGTTTTTTGGGGGTGTGGGGCTCGTTTGTACGACGCAATTGCGTTGTTGCTGGCACTTGCTGGCCGGTGATAACGGCATACAATGCCTTGGCACCCGGGCGATACAGGATCAAGGTTTTGCCCAAGTGGCTGACCAGTGCACACTTAAGTGCCGGACAAATATTCTGGATCAACGCCTCGCGCGCCAAACGGTCTTGTGCGGCGGCCTTGACTTTGATCAGCTCATGCGAAGCCAGTGCCAGGTCAATTTCCTTGAGCACGGCGTCGCTTAAGCCTTGGTCGCCAATCAGAACGACCGGTCGCAATGGGTGAGCGGCACCTTTCAGAGCGCTTCGGACCTTGCTTGACAAGGTCATGGTTGTGTTTGTATCAGTCATCGTGGAATTGTACGGTAATGGCCAAGAAGAAATTTTCAAAAAACTGGGTAAATCAGCATATACAGGATCCGTACGTCAAGTTGGCACAGCAAAAGGGCTATCGCGCGCGCGCCGCGTTCAAATTGCTTGAAATCGTCGAGACTGAGAAATTGCTAAATCCAGGCGATATTGTGGTTGACTTGGGGTCAGCGCCTGGCAGCTGGTCGCAGCTGGCACGCGAGCGCATGAAGCGCTCTGACGGTTCGGTTAACGGACAAATCATTGCCTTGGATATGCTGGAGATGGAGCCCATTGCGGGCGTGTCGTTTTTGTTGGGGGATTTTCGTGAGGACTCGGTCATGGAGAACCTTCAGGCACAGCTGCAAGGGCAGAAAGTCGATCTGGTGATGTCCGACATGGCACCCAATCTGACCGGTGTGGCCAGTGCCGATTCGGCCCGAATTGCCCATGTGTGTGAGTTGGCGCAAGACTTTGCTATTCGGCATTTAAAGCCTGAGGGCGCGCTGATTATGAAAGCGTTTCATGGCAGCGGTTTTTCACAGACCGTTAAAAACCTAAAGACACAGTTCAAACGCGTGGTTGAGCGTAAACCCAAGGCATCGCGCGACAAGTCCTCTGAGACGTTTTTGGTCGCGCGCGGCTTGAAATGATGCGCGCAACGGGCGGGTTGATTCAGAAGGAGGTCAGGCGATGGCGTACGGGTTGGTGTTTGCCCAGTTTGGGTTGTTGGCGGTCCTGTTCTGGCAGATCTATCAAGCTTGGCCGGCGCTGACGTTTGGCTCGGTGGGTGTGGCCTTGCTTGCGGCGTCGGTGACATTGGCGGCTTGGGCGCTAGTCAGTAACCGGCCTGGCAACTTCAATATTTCACCCGAACCCCGGGAAGACGCCCGATTAGTGACCTTTGGTCCGTATCAGTGGGTCAGGCATCCGATGTATACCAGTCTCTTATTATTCGCAGGCGCGATGGCACTGGCCATTGACGGCTGGTGGGCTTGGTATACGTGGACGGTTTTGTTGTTGGTTTTATGGTTCAAATCGGCCATGGAAGAGCATTTGTTGACCCAGCACTTTTCTGACTACGCTCTTTATCGCAAGCGTACCAAGCGTTTTTTGCCCTGGATTTGGTAGTGG
>SKIZ01000006.1 GCA_007116135.1 Burkholderiaceae bacterium | reverse complement strand
TAGCGTTAATGTGGACCCAATAAATCCGGCCGAGCCGGTGACGAGCACTTTCAACTCGTATCTCCCTAAACAGCTTGATACGAGATTTTGCCATAGGTCAGGGTAGGCGGGGCTTGGGCGGCCTCTGGCTTGACGATTTGGTTTGCGCCAAAAGGCTTTGATAGGCTGTTAAATGTCGCTCAATGACAGTTTCCACAGAGAACCGACTTGCGGCCAGCGCTCGACCGGCTTGCCCCATCTGCTCGCATTTGTCACGGTCCCCAATAAGTGACTCGATGCCATTAGCCAGCGATACCGGATCGCGCACCGCCACGAGTACCCCCGTCTGGCCAGCAACGATCGCATCACGGCAGCCAGGCACATCGGTTGTCACGACCGCCCGAGCGCATGCTGCAGCCTCAATCAGCACCTTGGGCAAACCCTCCCGGTACGACGGTAAAACCACGATGTTGGCCTGTCCAAAGACACTTGCAATGTCCTGCCTAAAGCCCAGATACTCGATCAAGCCTTGGTCGCGCCAGTTGTAAACCTGATCGATGCAAATTGTTGTGATGTTGTCAGGATCGGGTGCACCCACTAACCAGAACCTGGCCTGCACACCCCTGGCACGCAGAATACGAATCGCCTCAATATATTCAAGCACCCCCTTGTCTGCGAGCAAGCGTGCCGCCAACACGACAACAGGGGTGGCGTCAGGCGCTGGCGTGACGGGGTAGTCCTCAAGAGCGACGCCAGAGCCCGGGATAAGCTCAATTTGTTGTTCGCTGACCGACCCAAGCTCAAGAACCATGGCTCGGTCGTCAGGGTTTTGGCATAAGACCTTGATGTTTGGGTGCCCCAGTGCGATGCGGTAGAGCCAGAGGACAGCGCGCCGGATCGGACCATGGCGGCTCTCTTTGGACACAAATATCGTGCCTAAACCGGAAATGGCAGCCACCACCGCGCGAATCCTTAAAAATCTCGACAAGATGCCCCCGTACAGCACGGGTTTGATGGTGACGAGGTGCAGAATATCCGGTTGAACCGATCGCAACAGCCTTTGCAGCGCCCATAAAAACCTTAGCTCGCCAAAGGGGTTGCGACCACTGCGTGTTAGCGGTAACTCGTGGTGCACAAAACCCATTTCCCGAATGCTTGCTGAGGCAGGGCCCGGACCCGTTGCAATCTCAACCTGATAGCCCGCCTCTCGCGCCGCCAGCGCAAGTGGCAATCGGTGCGACAAAAAGAACTCAGGAATGTTCACCACAAACAGCAGAATAGGGCGCGAGTTACCCATGGGTGCTCACTTCGATTGCGAGAGGCTTTAGCGAATGTTGCTGTGACATGTAGACAGTGTTTTGGTTGGTCACTCTAATGATTGTCTCTTCAGTCGTTGAACATACCAGCACATTTAAACCTTGCGCCTGAAACCTGCATGCGCGTCACGCAGGGACTCATTCAGGCAGCGTGTCATTTTAGACAGGTCATCATTTGCGTGGGGCATCATTTGACGCTGATCAGTGAGCGCAAGTCGCAACACTACACCTCCAGTAGGCTGACACCACGCCCGCGGTCCAGGATGAGCAACATCGGGTGACCGACGAGTATCGCAGATCACGTGGCGGTTACCGCGGCCGTCCGGCATCTATCCATTTCTGTGTCATGCCACGAGAGAGGTTATAGCGAGCACAGTTGTATTGCTCTAGATGGTCTAGTTCGGTGTTGGCGATAATGTGCAAGGCCATTAGGTCATCCGATTCGACGAATGTCTCAGTGAACGCGTCTTCCAGCGTTTTGCCGTGAAACACGACGAACTGCATGAGTTCATTTAGAGTTTGTCGGCAACGAGCCCGAATCGGATCGGGTACGCCTAGCGACGCTCGTAATACGCTGTACTTCTGTATGGAGCGACGGTAAATGAATTCAAATAGTTCTATTGCTGCGGTAACGTTGCGTTGCTCGTAGACGCCGAGCATGGCTGTTGCATAGTCCACGCGCTCTACATCTAGAAAGGAAAGTGGTGCGCAATTGTCCAGCATGAGTGGCATGTTGGCGCACAGACGGCTTGTGCGCTTATTGCCATCGGCGAAGGGTTGCAGGTAAGCCAAGTTGATCCAAAGAAAAAATGCCGCCTCAACGGGGTTTCGGATGTGCCGTACCTTGTTGACGATGGACTTCAGTGTTTCCTCAAGTAGCGTGGGGATGTTGCTCGGGCTGTAGACAGAGCCATCGATATTCACCACGCGCCGCCTGATGCTTCCGATGTCGCGGGAGTCCTTCATGAGGTCTCTCATGAGATTGGCCTGAACGTCTGCGATCACGGGCACCGTGATGCCTTCAGTGGGTACAGCGCTTACCATGAACTCGATAGCATCCTTGTGGTTGAGCAGCATCACGGTGTCTTCATCGATTGGACCTGCTTGCTCGTCAAGGGCAAAGAGATCCTTGGTGTCGAGCAAGCTCTTGGAATTACCTTCCAAGTGTGAGGACGACCAGGACAGGTCGATGAGCAGTTGCTCAAGGACCTCGCGGGCGTAGGTGCCTGCGGGTTGTTGATCTTTGCCACGACCGGCGTTGAACAAATCCGTGGCCAGCTGAGGGGGGAGCAGACTGGACTGGTTTGGTATGTAGTCCTCCACAAAACTGCGCTCATATCCCACAGGCGTGCGTGTGCCAAGCGGCGCGCGCAGCGACTCGACCAAGGGTAGGACAGCTGCTGACC
>SKIZ01000029.1 GCA_007116135.1 Burkholderiaceae bacterium | reverse complement strand
CCGTGAAACCGGTCAACGATCTCTTGAGCCAAAAGCACCTTGACATCGCGTGGGTTGCGTCCGTCTCGAACCTGCTGTCTCAAGCCTTCAATGTCAGCCTGGCTGCGGCACGACAATAAATCGTAGTAATCCCACATCAAGGTGTCCGAAATCGACATCAGCTTGCCAAACATGCTTTGCGCGTCTTCGTTGATACCGATGTAGTTGCCCTTGGACTTGGACATCTTCTCGACGCCATCAAGGCCCACGAGCAGCGGCATCGTCAAGATGCATTGCGGCGCTTGGCCATACTCCTTTTGCAGCTCGCGGCCCACGAGCAGGTTGAATTTCTGGTCAGTGCCACCGAGCTCAAGGTCCGACTTCAGCGCAACCGAGTCATAGCCCTGCATGAGCGGATAGAGAAACTCGTGCACCGAGATCGAGACCCCGTTGCGAAAGCGTTGGGTGAAATCCTCACGCTCCATCATGCGTGCGACCGTGTAGCGCGAGGCCAGCTCGATCATGCCGCGCGCACCGAGCGGGTCACACCACTCGGAGTTGTAGCGAATCTCGGTGCGATCCGGATCAAGCACCAGGCTGGCCTGGCGGTAGTAGGTTTTGGCGTTTTCTTCAATTTGCTCGCGCGTAAGCGGCGGGCGCGTGGAGTTGCGCCCCGACGGATCACCGATCATCGAGGTGAAGTCACCAATTAAGAAAATCACGGTATGACCTAGATCTTGAAGCGCGCGCAACTTGTCCAACACAATCGTGTGACCCAAGTGAATATCGGGCGCCGTTGGGTCCAAGCCCAACTTGATCCGCAGCGGCTGGCCTGTGGCCTCGCTTTTAGCGAGTTTTTGCACAAACTCTGACTGCACCAGCAATTCATCGCACCGCCTGAGCGTCACGGCCAAAGCGTGCTCAACCGAGTCAGTCACGGGATAAGAAAGCGTTTGTGTGGGCTGGGTCATGTCAGACGATAGATAGCAAAATAAAATGAGATGCTTGGCCAGAGCCTTGGCGAGAGAGTTCAAACATTGATTCAGACATGGAACTTCTCACGTTGCTTAGGATCAATGGTTGTTAACTCATTGAGAGTTAAGCTAACATTATGACAGGAATTACTTCGGACACCATCGTGCCCGCGGTTCAGTTCTACCCTTAACTGACACGAGGTTCTATCGCGATGCCCGTAACTCGCAACGTTGTGACTGGATCCGGATATCAATCCCAAAGACCTGCGACCGGTACAACGCGCAGACGGCCGATCAAAACCGCACTGGGCTTAGCCGCTGGGGGTCTACTGATCGCCGCAGGCGCCTTTGCGATGGTCGCGCCCGATCGCTCGGTCGCCCCCACTCAAAGAATTGTCTCGGACGCGCTGACGCTTCAGTTGCCAGTGACAGGGCCGCTTTATGCGCACGAGCACCCGTATGACTATCGGGTTGAGACCCGCATTGAGTCAGGCGACACAGTCGCCACCATCCTCTCACGGCTCGGTGTGCGCGAAGAAGGCTTCATGGCTTTCATCTCTTCTGACCCCATCACGCGCAAAGCCGCGCACCGGCTCGTGCCCGGTCGCACCGTGGCCGCAGCGCTTGACTCAGAAGGCCAGATGAAATGGATTCGCTACTACCACACGCCGAGCTCGCAAAGCGGTGGTCAATATCAGACCGAATTCCTGCAGATCTCCAAACTCGATGACCGTTCATTTGTCGCCGAGGAAGTGGCTGAACAAACTGAATCACAGATGCACCTGGCTGCAGGCATCATCAATTCATCCCTATTTGGGGCGACCGACGCAGCTGACGTGCCAGACGCCATCACCTTGCAGATGGCCGAGATCCTTGGCGGGCGCATCGACTTTTTGCGTGACATCCGTCGCGGTGATGAGTTTCGAGTGTTGTATGAAACCCGCACCTTCGAAGGCCGCCCGGCCGGCGCCGGGCGCGTGCTCGCCGTGCAGTTCATCAACAACGGCACGTTGCTCGAAGGCATGTGGTTTGCCCCTGACGGCGAGCGCGGCGGCTACTACGACAGCGAAGGCCGCAGCATTCAGGCCGCGTTCTTGCGCAACCCAATTCAATTCACCCGAATCAGCTCAAACTTCGGTATGCGCCAACACCCGATCCATCGGCGCTGGCGCGTCCACAATGGCGTTGACTTTGCCGCACCGACTGGCACACCGATTCGGGCCTCAGGTGACGGCGTGGTCGAGTTCGTTGGCACCCGCGGCGGATTTGGTAAGCTCATCGTGCTCAGACACGCCAACAACATCAAAACGCTCTATGCCCACCAGAGCCGCTTTGCCCGTGGGTTAAAGCGCGGTGATCGCGTCGCTCAAGGTGATGTGATTGGCTACGTTGGCATGACCGGCTGGGCCACGGGTCCTCACCTGCACTACGAGTTTCACATTAGCGGCAAACCAGTTGACCCAATGGGTGTGAAGATGCCCGAAGCAGTCGTGCTTGATAAACAACAAAAAGAAGTGTTCCTGGCACAGGCTAGCCCCTGGCGCGACCAACTCAAGCGTATTGCCCAACTGGAAGCGACTGAGCCAAACGTCTCGGTAGCTGCGCGCTAACGCTGGCGCGACGGCACATGGCCGCTGACGCTTCGTGCCTGATCATCGGCTTGATGTCAGGCACAAGCGTTGATGGCGTCGATGGCGTGCTGGCGCGCTTTGATCGAACCGGCAAACCCGAGCAACTCGCTAGCGCGAGCTTGGAGCTGCCTG
>SKIZ01000068.1 GCA_007116135.1 Burkholderiaceae bacterium | reverse complement strand
TGTCCAGAGATGGCGCCGGCCACCGACGAGGACTGGGCCTGCGAGTACTTGGCACCGGTCTTGGCGGTACGGGTGGTGCAGTCGCTAGACCAAGCGATTGACCACATCGCTCAGTGGGGCTCAGGCCACACCGATGCCATCGTGACTCAGGACATTGATGCGGCCCAGCGCTTTGAGCGCGAAGTCGACTCGAGCTCAGTCTACGTGAACCTGCCAACTTGTTTTGCTGATGGCTATGAGTACGGTCTTGGGGCCGAAATCGGCATCTCGACCAATCGCCTGCATGCCCGCGGGCCAGTCGGCCTTGAGGGCTTGACCACCATGAAGTGGGTCTTGCGCGGCGACGGTCAGATTCGCGGCTAAGGAGACAACAATGGGCTACCTTTGGATCAAAACATTTCATATTCTCTTTGTGGCATCCTGGTTTGCCGGTCTTTTCTATTTGCCACGCATCTATGTGAACTTGGCCCAAGCGACTGATCCTGCTGTTAAACAAACCCTCATCGGCATGAGTCGTCGGCTCTATCGATTTATGTCGATACTGGCTTTTCCGGCGATAGGCTTCGGTCTGGTGCTCTACATCTACTACGGTGTGGGGCTTGGGCCAAGCAGCCTCTGGATGCATCTAAAACTGTTATTTGTGGCCGTGGTTTTGGGATATCACTTTTTATGTCGTCACTATTTGACGCTCTTTGAGCAAGACCGCAACACGCGTTCACACGTGTTTTACCGCTGGTTTAATGAAGCACCGGTGGTGCTGATGCTAGTGGTGACCGCGCTAGTCGTCATTAAGCCGTTCTGAAGATGACGCCATGACCGAGGACAACACAAGCAACAAAAAAACCACGCTCAAAGTCAAGCCGCGTCAGGCTTCAAGCAGCGAGCTTGGCGCCAAAGGCGCGCCAGACAAGCCTCGTGCGACTCAGAAGTCCGGTGCGCGCGCACATCAAAAGGCGCGCCAAGCCACCGAACAATTGAAACGCCGGCCGACTCAAACGCCTAGCCCAGCGAGCCAAACCAGACGCGAGGACGCCCAAAAGCCGCAGACGCAAGAGATCTTTGAACTCTTTGCCCCCTGCCCGCGTGGCCTGCAAGATGCCCTGGCCAATGAGTTGCGAGCGCTTGGCTTTGATGGCGTCAAGGCAGCGATGGCTGGATGCCACTTTCGAGGCAACTGGTCCGATGTTTGGCGGGCCAATCTACATAGTCGCCTGGCAACCCGGATTCTGGTGCGTCTAGCACACGGGCCCATTCGCAACGAACGTGACCTCGCTGAGCTGGCGCGACAAACCCCTTGGGAACGTTGGTTCACCCCACAAAAGACGCTGCGAGTCGATACCTCGGCCATTCGCAGCCCAATGAAAAGCCTGCAGTTTTGCAACCTGTTGGTCAAAGACCAGATTTGCGATCGACTGCGCGATCGCCGCGGCGAACGACCTTCGATCGATACCGTGCGTCCCGATGTCAGGGTTCATTCATTTTTAAGCGCAGACACCGCAACCTTGTATCTCGATACCTCGGGCGAGTCACTCTTTAAGCGCGGCTGGCGCTTTGACAAGATGCAAGCGCCCATCCGGGAAAATCTGGCCGCCGGCCTTCTGGCTTTATCGGGCTGGCAACCTGGGCAGGCGCTATTTGACCCGTTTTGTGGCAGTGGCACGATTCTGATCGAAGCAGCCTGGATTGCGCTGAACATCGCACCAGGGATTAATCGACCCTTTGCTTTTGAGCGTCTTAGCGTGCACGATGCACCGGCCTGGCAAGCCATGCGCGTCCAAGCCACCGAGGCCATGAGCCACGAACTGACCGCCCCAATCATTGGTTCAGACGAATCAACCTTGGCCATCGAGGCCGCGCGCGCCAACCTCAAGCGCGCCGGTCTCGCGCCAGATCTCATCGAGCTCTCAGTGGGCAAGGCGCAAAGCGTCACGCCGAGCTGCGCACCCGGGGTGATTGTCACCAATCCGCCCTACGGCGAGCGGCTCGATCGCAGCGATGAGCTCATGCAAGAGTGGGCCAGCCAACTCAAACGCAATTTCACAGGTTGGCAAGTCAACGTCATTAGCGCCGACCATGCCCTGCCTGGCGCCATGCGACTGAAGCCGCGACGAAAAATCCCGCTCTTTAACGGTGCGCTTGATTGCCGCTTGTTCATCTTTGACATGGTCGCTGAGCATTACGATGCGACAAAAAAACAACAGTTGCCGCGCACCTGAGTCGGGGCTGGGATGCGCCCATTGCGTAATATTAGTGATAACCCTATAATAGGGTTATCCCTGATTCAACTGATGGAGCCCAACATGAACAAGCAAGACAACACTGAAGTCACTTTTTCGCTAGCCAACGTCGACATGCTCGAGAGCAACCTCATGGAGCTTGAGCTGCGCGCCCAAGCCCAACGTGCAGCAGCCCGTGCATTAGCCCGTGCAGTTCGTCGCACCGCTTTGCGCGTCCGTAAGTTCTTCACCGGCAGCCGTGTACCAGCACGTACTGGTGACCTGCGTTCGGCCTAAAACTGCCGTTTTTTAGGTTTTTGGGCTGCAAAGGTTTAGACAATGGCCGATAATGTCGGCCATGTCTACCGATACACCCGTGGTTACCCAAACCCTCTCGCCTGCTACCGCAGCTACCCCTGTCGCCTCCCGTGGCAAACGCTTCGTTTGCATGATGTATGAGAGTGCGCTGCTTTTTGGCGTGATTTTTACCGCCGATTACCTTTTTGACACGCTGACCCAAAGCCGGCATGGCTTGATGTTTCGCCCCGAGCGCCAAGCGTGGCTATTTCTGATCATCGGTGTTTACTTTTTATTGTGCTGGCGTCGCGGCGGACAGACGCTACCGATGCGCGCTTGGCACATCAAACTCATCGATGCCGATGGCTACCGACCGAGCATGCGCCAACTGATTGTGCGCTACATCATGCTTTGGCCAGTGCCACTGGCCGGTATGGCGCTCATCTACGCCTTGGTGCTTGTTACTAACTGGCCAGGCATCTACACGTTTGCCATCGTCACGCCATTTCTCATCTTCATTCCCACTTTCTTTATTCCGGGCGGCCATTTCCTGCACGATCGACTCGCCGGCACTCAAATTGTGGATGTCCGTGAGCAAGTGGCACTTGCTGCGGCGCAACAAAAATCTTCAAAGTAATTTAGATAAATCCTTGCAAACGTGCACTGACTAGGCGATGCTTTACGTTTTGTCATAAAAAAGAGCGGCGTAAGACCGATGGTGGATCAGTATTCTGAGCTTTACGAGACATTTCGCTGGCATGTGCCCAAGAGCTTTAATCTTGCAACGGCCTGCTGTTATCAATGGTCTGCCCTGCCTAGCCATGAGCGTCGTGCTGCTCTGATCGAACACGACCAAGCTGGCAACCAACACATTGTGACCTTCTCCCAGTTAGGCCGAGCCAGCGCCCAGCTGGCCCACGGCTTGATTCGATTAGGCGTGATCCCGGGTGATCGGGTGATTATTGTGCTTGAGCGCGCCGAACAGGTCATGACGGCGTTGTTGGCGTGCTGGTCGATTCGCGCCGTCGCTGTGGTGCTCTCGCCTGAGCTCGATGCAGAGGCTTTATTGCCCAAATTCAAGCAAGCCCGCAGCCAGGTTCTGCTGATCGATTCAAGCACCCACGAGGCAAGTCTGTCGGCCGCTAGCCGCTGCCCACGCATCAAGCTCATTGTTGGTCATGACGTCTACGACGGTCGGGTCATGAGTTGGCGCGGCCTGATCGCACGCCAACCTGATAGGCTGCTCGTATCGGATTCAATCCCTTCCGATCCAGCCCTGGTGGTGTGGCCTGCCGTGGTGCCGGCTGACTGGCCCGCACAATGCGCCATGGTGCAAGCCCACCAAAGCCTCATTGGTCAATTGCCTGGCTTTGTGGCCGCACTCGACTGGTTTCCACAACAGGCACAACAACTGCTGACAACGCTCAAACCCTGGGACGACCAAGGGCTTTGGGCGGCCATATTGCCAACCCTTTATTTCGGGCACACCGTGGTGTTGCAGCCCTCACTGGCCAAGCCCGCTCAATGGCCCGATCAAGTCAGCCACGTTGTCACCACACCCCAATCGCTAATCGAGTCGCTCAGAGGCGATGATTTGATCAGCGCCTCGGGCGGACCCAAAACCATTGCCATACTGGCGCACCATGGACTTTTGGCGCACTGGGTCCAACGCGCTCAAACCCTATATGGCTGCACGGTCAACCGTGCGACTTATCTGGCTGGCGCGGGATTATTGCTGGCCCAAAGCCACGACAAGTGGACAACGGCGCAATCTCCTCACCTTCGTCTGGTACCTGGCCACCGAATCAGGCTCGCAGATGAATCGCAGGCCAGCCAAGGTGGCGCAAATAGCCCGCAAGAAATTGAAGTCGCGCGAACCGACATCACCGGACAGACCGATCCGGGACTTTTTATGCAACAGTGGCCGCTCAAAGATCAGCTCGATGTGGCCGCACAACTGTCGGATTGGTGGCGCAGTGGGCTGTACGCGCACGCCAAGCCAGACGGCACTTTTGAGTTGCTGGGTCAACGACATCATTGGCACCACACCGAGGCGGGCACGATTGAGATCGCGCTCATCGAACAAGCAGCCTGGCTCGAACCCGAGGTTTGCTGGTCTGAAGCGTTCATTCAACCCGATAGACGGCAGTCGCCGAGTGCAACGGAAGTCTGGTTACTCGTTGATGTTCGAAACAGCACCGAGCGAGGCTCAAAACCTTGGCGCGATGATCTGAAGTCTCGTCTGTACAATCAAGTTTTGCAGACGCTGGACCAAAGCCCTGAGTCACTGCATGTGCGCATTGGGCTCGTGAACCATGACGAAATCCCCAAGGACGACGTGCACGGGCGGCAACGCTGGCAGTCGCGCTCAGCGCAAGCGCTTATCGATTTTTTATAGATCGACAAGTGCTAGCGTCTTGAGCCTTGAACCCCTTACTCAAAGAGACGCGATAGACAAATGGCCATATATCAACTCGAGCAATTGATTCCGCAAATTGACCCAAGCGCTTGGGTGCATGAATCCGCAGTCCTTATCGGCGAGGTCCGACTCGGCGCACGCGCCAGCGTCTGGCCGCATGTCAGCATCCGTGCCGACAACACCTGGATTGACGTGGGTGCGGGCAGCAACATTCAGGAAGGATCGGTGCTGCACGTTGACCCAGACAAGCCGCTGACCATCGAAGAAAACGTCACCGTGGGCCATCAGGCCATGCTGCATGGTTGTACGATTGGCCGCGGTGCGTTAATCGGCATGCAAGCGATCATTTTGAACAACGCCGTTATTGGCCAGAACTGCTTGATTGGCGCAGGCGCCATCGTGCCCGAGGGACGCGAAATCCCGCCCAACAGTCTGGTCGTTGGGGTTGGCAAGATTGTGCGCACGCTTAGCGCCGAGGAAATTGAGCAAATGCTTAAAAGCAATCTGGGCTATCAAGAGCGCGCACAGCTGTTTGCCAAAGCACTCAAGCGGATTGGCTAACAATGCGAGCAGACTGTCTAAGCAAGTTCCTGTTGCATGATCGAAGCGCCCGGGTGCTATGCACCCAAGTCGATCAGACCTGGCAACGCGCCCAACAAAACCAGCCGCAATCACCTTGTGTGCGCCAACTACTCGGTGAGCTGGTGGCTGCAGCCACGCTTTTGAGCGCCAACCTCAAGCACGATGGCTCGTTGTTGCTGCAATTACAAGGCAATGGCGTCGTCAAATTGATCGTCGTCGAGTGTCGTCACGACCTGAGCCTGCGCGCCACGATCCGCTTAAATCGTGAGCCCAAGCCAGACGAAATGGGCTTGCAGGCTTTGCTCAACGCCGATGGTCAGGGCCGCTTTAGCGTCATTCTTGCCCCGCCTAAAGACAAACCACAGCGCCAACCCTATCAGGGTATCGTGCCGTTGCGTGCGGACTCGGTTGCCGGTGTCTTGCAAGACTACATGGCACAGTCTGAGCAACTTGAGACACGGATTTGGCTAGCTGCTGATGCCAGCGAACTTGGTGGCTTGATGCTGCAACGCATGCCGGCGCAAGACAACATGCCATCGCCCGAAAGCGACACTTGGGCTCAGGCACAGGCACTGTGCGAGACAGTGACGTCCGAGGACCTGCTTTCACTCGATCAAGACACGCTGTTGCACCGCTTGTTTTGGGAGATGCCGGTCATCAGCCTACAAACCTTACCGATTCAGTGGCGTTGTGACTGCTCGCGCGAGCGTGTGGCGGGCATGTTGCGCAGCCTTGGACAAACAGAGGTCGACGATATCGTGCGCGAACAAGGATGTATCGAAGTGACCTGCGAGTTTTGTGGGTCGCCTTATTTGTTTGATCGCGTCGATGCCGCTGCGTTGTTTGAAACACTCGCACCCCAAGAGTCGCCGCGCTTGCACTAACTGCGCCTAGCACTTGGGCAACTTTATCTAGCCAACAAGTCACGGCTAACTGTAGCTCGATACACTGGCGTCGATGCCGTATCGCACCTTACATGCCGTTTTATCTCATCGCCAGCGCGGCAGTGCCATGGCACAGTGGTGTATTGCTGCTTTGCCCTTACTCATACTTGGATCGATCTGCATAGAGCTAAGCCAGTGGCACGCAACTCGCCAGCAGTTCGCTTTGCTCGCACAACGCACAGTCGATGCAGCCGCCCTCGACGGCGGCACCACCGCCGCTCTACGCAAACATTGGCTTAAAAACCAACCCGCTCGGGCGATGGCACCAGCGACCGTGTGCGTGACTGATCCAGTGGCCAAGCTCGTGGCTGACTTTGCTGACCTCGCGTTAAGCCGGCGGCTAGGCAAAAAGGTGATTCGGCACGATCACATCGAGCAACAACACCAAGATGCCTTAAAGCGAGGCTGGCCGGGTGGCCGAGGCCCTAAAAGTCGGGCAACCATCTTTGCTGCCAATCTCTTGAGTATCGAGGTGACCATACGATACCGACCCGTCAATCCGTGGGTACGTCAAATCGTCAACCCCGTGATCATGAGAATCAAGCACCGTGCGATTATGCAAAGTCACAGACCGAACCTCTCGCAACCGTGCTTTGAGTCCGATCAACGCTCGTAAGCCAGTCGCCTAGGGTTGCGCTGGCAGTATTTGGATAAACCACTCGTGCTCTTGCATCAAGCCAAGCTCGCGGCGGGCTTGTTCCTCGCTGGCCTCGGTGCCTGAGCGCAAATCCTCGACTTCGGCTTGCATGGCCTGATTGCGGGCCCTCAGACCTTCAGTAACCGATGCCTGTTGCGCAACCTTGTTGCGCAAATCCCAAACCGCCAACCAACCACCCTGGCCAAACCATAACGGGTATTGGATCAACAACAGTAAAACCAGCAGCGTCACTACAATAAGCCGCACGGTTTTTCCTATTAACGCAGGTTGTAGAAAGCGTCTCGACCGGGGTAGCTCGCCACCTCGGCAAGCTCTTCTTCGATACGCAGCAACTGATTGTATTTAGCCAAGCGGTCGGATCTAGACATGGAACCCGTTTTGATCTGCATGGCGTTGGTTGCGACCGCGATATCGGCGATCGTCGCGTCTTCGGTCTCACCCGAACGATGCGACACCACAGCAGTGTAGCCAGCGCGCTTGGCCATCTCAATGGCAGCAAATGTTTCGCTCAAGGTTCCGATCTGATTGATCTTGATGAGAATCGAGTTGGCGATGTTTTGTTCGATGCCCTGCTTGAGAATCGCTGTGTTGGTCACAAACAAATCGTCGCCAACAAGCTGAACCTTCTTGCCAAGCAGCTCGGTCAAAATCTTCCAACCCTCCCAATCGTTTTCTGACATGCCGTCTTCGATCGAGATGATGGGATATTTGTCGCACCAAGTCCCCAACAGATTCGCAAAGTCAGCACTGGCCAATGACAGACCACCCTCACCTGCCAAGTGATACTGACCGTTGCGATAAAACTCAGAGGCTGCACAGTCCAAACCCAAGGCAATTTGCGAGCCCGGCTCGTAACCGGCATTCTGGATTGCACGCAAAATCAACTCGATGGCGGCCTCGTGATTAGCCACGTTAGGCGCAAAACCGCCCTCATCGCCCACCGCAGTGGACATGCCCTGTTCGTCAATGAGCTTTTTGAGCGCATGAAACGTCTCAGCACCCATGCGCACTGCCTCATGAAAGGAGTCCGCACCGATAGGCAGAATCATGAACTCTTGCATATCAAGTGAGTTATTGGCGTGCGCACCGCCATTGATGACATTCATCATCGGCACAGGCATGCTCATTGGGCCACTGCCGCCGAAGTAACGGTAGAGCGACAAACCCGACTCCTCTGCTGCGGCTCGCGCAACCGCCATGCTGACAGCCAGAATTGAATTGGCGCCTAGCCGCTCTTTGCTAGCGCTGCCGTCGAGCTCAATGAGCGTGCGATCGATAAAGGTCTGCTCCTGGGCATCAAGTCCCATGAGCGCCTCAGAGATCTCGGTGTTGACGTTTTGCACGGCATTTAACACCCCTTTGCCCAGATAACGCTGGGGATCACCATCACGCAACTCAATGGCCTCACGCTCGCCCGTTGATGCACCCGAGGGCACGCTGGCGCGCCCCATCGCGCCCGATTCGAGTAAGACGTCGCATTCGACTGTGGGGTTGCCGCGCGAGTCGAGGATTTCACGGCCAATAATGTCGACGATTGCACTCATAATCAATTCCCAGTTCGTTGGTTTTGCATCACATCGGCCAACACACTCAGCTGGCCCATCTCATCGTTAAAACTCATTTTCCAGCAACGGCCCCGACTTTGTCACCCGGTCAAGTTGCACCAAGCTTGCAAGTAAAGCCGCCATCTTGTCCAAGGGTACCGCATTTGGACCATCGGACAAGGCACGAGCGGGGTCCGGATGGGTTTCCATGAATAACCCAGCGACCCCAACGGCGACGGCAGCGCGGGCCAAAACCGGCACAAACTCACGCTGCCCACCAGAGACGGTGCCCTGCCCGCCGGGCAGCTGCACCGAGTGCGTGGCGTCAAACACAACCGGGCAATCGGTCTGACGCATGATGGCCAAGGAGCGCATGTCTGAGACAAGGTTGTGGTAGCCAAACGAAGCCCCACGCTCGCACACCAGCACTTGTGGCTCTACACCGGCCTCATTTGCAGCAAGTTGCGCCTTGCGCACCACCTGCAACATGTCTTCGGGTGCCAGGAATTGACCTTTTTTGATATTGACCGGTTTGCCACTGACCGCGCAGGCCTGAATAAAGTCGGTCTGGCGACACAAGAAGGCAGGCGTTTGCAGCATATCGACGACTTCGGCCACCGGCTTGATCTGGTCAATGTCATGCACGTCGGTCAGCACAGGCACCCCAACCGACTCGCGAACATCGGCCAGTATTTGCAACCCTTCAGACATACCCAAACCACGAAACGATGTTGCCGAGCTGCGGTTGGCTTTGTCAAACGAGCTCTTATAAACAAAGCCAATGCCCAAAGCATCGGTTATTTCCTTGAGCGCCAACGCCGTTTGCATCGCCATGTCGCGCGATTCAATCACGCAGGGCCCTGAGATCAGAAAGAACGGATGCGTCAGGCCGACCGAGAAATTTCCTATTCTCATGCTAATTCCTTACCACGGGCCTGACGCGCGAGCGCGGCTTGAATAAAACCAATAAACAGCGGGTGACCATCACGCGGTGTTGAGGTGAATTCCGGGTGAAACTGAACCCCGACAAACCAAGGGTGCGATGGCAACTCCATGATCTCGGGCAAGTTCTCCGTCGGTGTCTTGGCACTGATGACCAAGCCAGCCGCTTCAAGCCTAGGCACATAAACGTTGTTGACTTCGTAGCGATGACGATGCCGCTCGTTAACTTCGGCGCCATAGATCCGGTGGGCCAAGCTGCCGGGCTTGACCGGACAGCGTTGTGCACCCTTGCGCATGGTGCCACCAAGGTCCGAGGACTCTGTGCGTGACTCGATCTTTCCCTCGCGATCCATCCACTCAGTGATCAGCGCCACCACCGGGTGTGGTGCAGCCGGGTCAAACTCGGTGCTGTTGGCCCCGCCCAAACCGGCCACATGACGGGCAAACTCCACCACGGCCAACTGCATGCCCAAGCAAATACCCAAATAAGGCACATCATGCTCGCGTGCATACTGGATCGCAGCGATCTTGCCCTCGGTGCCGCGCTTGCCAAAGCCGCCGGGCACCAAAATCGCATCAAAATCCGCCAAAACGCCCGTACCCTGTGTTTCGATGTCCTCGGAGTCGATATAGCTCACACTCACCTTGGAGCGGGTGTGAATACCAGCATGCGTAAGCGCCTCGGTCAAGGACTTGTAGGACTCGGTCAAGTCGACATATTTACCCACCATCGCGATG
>SKIZ01000101.1 GCA_007116135.1 Burkholderiaceae bacterium | reverse complement strand
GCTTTGGCCGCCAGCGTGTTTTCTGGCAAATAGCCGCAGGCACCGCGATGCGCAATCACCAGTGGCGAGGATTTATTCATGATCGCTCGAGTTAGACAGCAGTTTAGCTTTTGTCATCTTAATCCTTTATGGACACCGCCTGATTGCCGCATCTGTGGTCAAGCCGTTTAAACTTCAGCCGTAACTAGGTCATCGTGCCCACAAACATCGCGTAAAGCACACAAGGAATCGGTTTTGGCGATACACCCCATCACAGCGGCCATGTGGTTACTGACATTTCTGGCCCTTGGCGCAGCCGGCCTGCTTTACTTTAGCTTCAGAAAGCATCAGGACGACTCAGCGCGCTACATGCTAATTGGTCAACTGACCATCGCCTTTTCTGCCGGTCTATTTGCCCTATCCGATTCGCTTCGATTCGATCTCGGTGCCTTGCACATGCTGATGATCAATGCCACGATCGTCGTCGCTGAGCTAAGCACCCTGTTTGGCTTATTGGCGCTAAATCGCGATGTGCCGAGGCGTTGGTTTGGCTGGGCGTTCATAGCCGCTTGTCTTTGGGCCGGTTTGCTCGAACTGCTACGCCCGGTCATTGCGCTGTCAACCTTGCAAACGATGGGTTCAACGGTCGCGGCGATTCTCGCGAGCCTGACCCTATACCTTTTGTTGCGCTTATCTAGCGACCGGTTTCGCCAGCACCTATTTGTGCGTTTGGTGCTCATTAGCCAAGTCGGTGTGATCAGTTTTTGGGTCACCCGTGCAATGCTGGTGAGCAATCAAATGCCAGTCTCAGTCATGGAACCTAGCCAGCTCTCGACTGTACTTATCATCGCCTACATCGCCTTTTTATTGGTGCGTGTGCTGGCATACCTGGGCATTCGAGTCAGCTGGGCGATGCAAGATTATCGTGACGCCAATGAACTCAATGCTGAACTCGTCAACACCATGAGACAGCGAGATCGCTTCTTTAACCGGCTAATCACCACCAACAAAGCCATCGGCTTGGGCGCATTTGCTGCGGCCTTGGCTCACCAGATGAACCAGCCACTGACTGCGCTGAGCATGCAGGCTAGCGTGCTCAAACGCCAGCTTCAAAGCCCGATCCGCGACGAGGCTCAACTGAGCGCTGCCAGCCAAGCCATTGGTGGCCTGTCACTCAAACTCACCGATCTGGTGCGCAGCCTGCACAGCCTCTTTAGCAACACCGGCTATGTCCGTCAGACGAGCTCGCTTGGCGACTTGGCCAACGAGGTTTCGCAATTTCTCAAACCCATACTGGCCGAGCAATCGATCGTGCTCACGCTCACACGCAAGGCCAACCCCTTGGTCAACGTGAGCCACTCACAAGTGCAACAGGTTTTCTTAAACGTCATTAACAATGCCGCAGCTGCCTGTGGCGAGAATGAACCCGGCCATCGTTTGATCGAGCTCGTAGTCGAGCAGATCGATGCGAAGGCGGTACTGACTGTGAGCGACAACGGCTGCGGGCTCAGTCAAGCTGCTGCCCAGCAGGCTTTTAACCTCTTTGACAGCAGCAACCCCAGCGGCATGGGCTTTGGCCTTTGGCTAAGCCGCACCATTATGGGGCAACACGATGGGGAAATATCCATAAACAGTCACCCCGATGGTGGTACAACGGTAACTGTCTTATTTCCGATTGTTCACTCCGATGAGTCCAAGCAAGAACACGCCTCGCCAAGTCGTCATCGTTGACGACGATCCTGATATCCGCGCCGCTTTAGTGGCTTGGCTTGCCACCGATTACGAAGTGCTCAGCTTCGAGAGTGCCGAAGCGGTGTTGCAAGCGATCAGCACGGGCCGGCTGGTGTTTCTGGCGCGCAGCCTTGTGCTACTTGATGTGCAACTGACGGGAATGAATGGTTTAAAGCTCTTTGAACACCTGCAACAGCAGCCCACCCGGATTGGCGTGGTGCTCATGAGCGGTGTGGCGCGCCAAGACCAAATCGTCAAAGCTTGGCGTGATGGGGCCAATGATTTTTTACTCAAGCCCTTTGACATCAACGAGTTGACCGAGACGCTTGAACGCTGCTTTGCGCAAATTGAAGCAAGCATTGGCGCGCGCTCGCCCGAGTTGCAATACGCCAAAAACCTGCTCAAAGAGCTATCGCCGCGCGAGGCCGGTGTTTTATTGCTATTGGCTGCAGGCAACAAACAGCAACAGGTCGCTGATGAACTTGGGATTGCGCTTAGAACCGTAAAAAAACATCGGGCCAATATTGCCTTGAAGCTAGGCTTGGAGAGCTTAGCTGACCTGATTCGGTTTTGTGACGAGTTTCATAGCGAAATCGCCCTAGTTCGCGACCGTGATCACAGTGACGGTCGCGCCGACTCAGCCTGACAACGCGCGCTAGTCGTGCATCCGAATCACACTATCGTCAAGCGGATCACAGTCAAGTCTATCGGCGTCTTGCGTCTGCTCATCGCGCTCGAGCCCAAAGCACAAGGTTTGCAAGAGTCCTGTGTGTGTCTCAGAACCATCAAGCGTTGATTGCGCGATCGCATTTTGCACTTGCACCTCCAAGACACCGGCTGTGCTGATGAGATTCGTGGGCTCAACCACGGGGCTTGGCGGCACCACAGGCTCAGGCACTGGGGGCACCGGATCGATGGCGGCGTGTGGTGACAGGCGCGCGAAGATGGCAAGGCATGGGGTTAGCCAGGCGTACACCGGAGACTGTCGTTCGGCAAAAAGCCGGGGCGTTGCGTTAGTTACCTACTGAACCT
>SKIZ01000109.1 GCA_007116135.1 Burkholderiaceae bacterium | reverse complement strand
CGGTCTGTGAGCAACTTGGAATTCGCTACCTCGATCGAGCCGATGAACTACAAGATTGTGATCTGGTGTTTCACGCCAGTGGTAGTAGCGCTGGTTTACGTGATGCGATTGCCATAGCCGGTCGACAAGCTAGCATCATCGAACTGAGTTGGTATGGCAGCCGCTCGGTCGAAGTGCCACTCGGTGGCGCGTTTCATAGCCAACAGCTGCGACTCATTTCCTGCCAGGTCGGTCATATCGAGGCAAGCCATCAACCGCGCTGGAGTCATTCGCGTCGGTTAGCCAGCGCCTTGACGTTACTGGCTGACGAGCGGCTTGAGTCATTGCTTGAGTCAGCAATCAACTTCACTGACCTACCCCAATCCCTTGGCACGATCCTAGGCGATCAACCCTCAAAACTGTGCCAAATCATTAATTACAAATAAGGAATGAAAATGTTTGCCGTTGAAGTACGAGAACACATCATGATTGCGCACTCGTTTAGAGGCGAAATTTTTGGTCCAGCGCAAAAGGTGCATGGTGCCACCTTTGTCATCGATGCCGCCATCTTCGCCAAAACGCTTGACGAAAATGCCATTGTGATTGACATCGCACGTGCGCACGAGGTTTTAAAAGAACTGCTTACGCCCTTGAACTATCAAAATCTCGATGAACTGCCGCAATTCAAGGGTCAAAACACCACCACTGAGTTTTTAACAAAGTACCTATTTGACGGATTGGCTAAAGCAGCACGTGCCAACGAGCTCGGTCGCGATGGCAAGCAGTTGCATGCCATTCGCATCAAGATAGCAGAGTCGCATGTCGCGCGCGCCTGGTATGAGAACACGCTGTGGCCCGAAGCCTGACGTTTGCCTTTCCAGGCGATATCAACACCCTGACAGGCGGCTATCTCTACGACAAGCGTGTGATGGCCGAACTCGCCAACCTTGGTTGGCAGGTGGATGCGCTTAGTCTGGATGATCGGTTTCCATGGGTTTGCGATAGCACCAAAGAGCGGACTGCGCGGCGCCTTAGCCAAGTCGACACCAATCACTATTTGGTGGTCGATGGCTTGGCGCTTGGCGTGATGGGGCATTACGCCGAGTTAATCAAACGCAACCGACCATTTACTGCGCTCGTGCACCACCCCTTGGCGCTTGAGTCTGGCCTAGACCGACAAACCGCAAAGGCATGGCAACAAAGTGAGCAAGCAGCTTTGGCACAGGCTAGTCATATCATCGTGACAAGCAATCTGACTCGCTTGACCCTGATCGACCAATTCGGTGTGGCAGCAAGCAAGGTGACGGTCATCATGCCGGGCGTGGACATACCCTTGCGCACACCTCATCGCGCCACCGATGTGCCATCCTCAACGAACACCAACACTGTTGAGCTTTTGTCAGTCGGCTCCTTGGTGCCACGCAAAGGTTTTGACATCCTGGTTCAAGCGTTGGCACAGATCAAACAGCTCGACTGGCATCTCAGTGTCATTGGCGATGATCAACGGGCACCGGACACCGCATCGCAAATTCGCAACTTGATTGCTGATTGTGGACTCGTGGGCAGGATTGATCTGTTGGGCGCCCAGCCCAATGATGTGCTGACCGAACACTACCAAGCAGCTGATGTTTTTGTGCTGGCATCTCGGTATGAAGGTTATGGCATGGCGTACGCCGAAGCAATGACCTGGGGTCTGCCGGTCATTGGCACTCAAGCCGGCGCTGCGCGCGACACGCTCGCTTGGCCTGGCGCCATTGCGGTCGCTGTCGAGGATCAACAGGCACTGGCCAACGCTCTCGAACGGGTCGTAAGCGAGCCCGCACTGCGTCAACAAATGCGACAAGCAGCACTCGAACACGCCCAGCGTCTGCTGACCTGGGGGCAAGTCGGTGAGCAGTTCGCCAGCGCCCTAATTAGCCAAATAAGCAATCGATCAGCAAGTCATCGCCAAGCCGATAGCTAGCGGCCCGAAAGCGTTGTGCGTGGCTCAGTTGTGACACACCTGGTAGGCCCACACCCGAAATGCCCGGACCAAGCAACATCGGCGATAGAATCAAATGCAGACGGTCTAGCGTGCCTTGCGCAAGAAACGCCGACAACGTGCCTGCACCACCCTCAACGAGCACGCGCCGCCAACCCTGGCTTGCAAGCCAGCGGCGGATCTCCTGGGTAGCAATCGGGTCTTGGGGCCCTGGCGTGGGAAATCGAACCGCCTCGACACCATGGGGCCACTGTCCTGGCTGGGCGTGCGAGCTCGTCAGTACGACACGTCGCAAACTGGTGTCAGCAAAACAGGTCGCCTCCTTGGGCGAGCGGCCCCGCGGGTCGATAATCACCCGGTCTGGGTCGGACCCCGAAGCCAGACGCACGTTCAGGCGCGGATTGTCCGCCACAAGCGTGCCGACCCCAATGAGCACGACATCGGCCCAAGCACGCAAACGGTGAAGGTGAGCCAGCCCACCCTGCCCGTTAATGTACTTGGAGTGTCCTGTCGCAGTCGCAATCTGACCATCAAGTGACTGGCCAAGCTGGCCAATCAGGGTCAAACCATCCACAGAAGTCGTTGGTCTGTCAAAAGCGTAGTCGGAGTCGGCTGCTTCGCTGACATCCATCATAACCACCCTAGCAAGTTAAAAGGTTGAACTATGCGAGTCACTGCTAGTCGGATAGAATCACAAACGAGGTGTTGTACTTTCAAAGTATTAAATCGCAACGCTGCGCACCTGTCCAATCGATAGTGGTGTCACAGAATGAATTCCCCATCAGTCAATTTCGAACCCGCTTTCGCCAACGCGACCTCTTTATCCAAGCTCGAAAGAGCTGCTTTTGGTCTGCGTCGTGCCGAGACCGTTGTGATCAAAACTCCCGAAGGTAACTACGCCATCATAGCTGCCGAAGGCGTTAATCAGACGGTGCTTGATCAGCTACAGGATGCCGCGGGCCAATCGTGGCACGTCGTGCTCACTGGGCAGCGAGCGGTTCGAATTGGCTTTGATGTCAATGCGCAGGAGTCCGTATATCAAATGCGCTCCAAAATGCGCTTAACCGCCTCGGACTTGGCCGCCATCATCGACCCGACAAGAGCGAACCGTAACGCACAGGTGTTGGCACTCGATGACTACGACTTGCAAGACGGGCAAAACATTGATGGCTCGGCCGTTCAGCTTTTGAAGCACGCGCGCTTGCTGCCTGCCGGCATCGTCGCGCCGCTAGGTCACGCATCATTACCCGATGCCATCGAAATTGAACAAGGTGACATCAGCCAAGGGATCTACGCACAAGCCAAAACACTGCGACAAATCAGCCAGGCAAAAGTGCCGCTCGAAGACTGTGAAGATGTAGAAATTATTTCGTTTCGCCCTGAGGACGGCAGCATAGAGCACTTAGCCATCATCGTAGGCGAACCCGATCGCAACCGTCCGGTGCTGATTCGTTTGCATTCCGAGTGTTTCACAGGTGATCTGCTTGGTTCACTGCGTTGCGATTGCGGCAGCCAACTACGCGGTGCCATATCACTGATGGCATCCACGCAAGGCGGCATCTTGTTGTACTTGGCTCAGGAAGGTCGGGGGATAGGCCTTGTCAATAAATTACGGGCATACCAATTGCAAGACACCGGCATTGACACGGTTGACGCTAACTTCGAGCTGGGCTTTGAAGAAGACGAAAGGAGTTATGTTCCGGCCGTTCAAATGCTGAAACACTTGAACGTGCGGCAGGTGCGTGTTCTGACCAACAATCCTCGCAAAGTCGACGCACTCGGTCGCCTCGGCGTCAATGTCGTTGAAAGAGTCGCGCATATATTCCCGGCCAATCGTCATAACAGGGGCTACCTCATGACCAAAGGCGCACGCGGTGGCCACTTGTTTGATCCCGCCGACTTTGCTCAAAAAGGCTGAGCGCTTCGCGCGCGCACTAAGGCTGCCTTCTTGCTTGGCATCATGACCGCTTATAGCCATATTGCGCCGCGCCCATAATTATCTGGCGGCTTTTTCCGCGACACAGTATATCGGTTGAAACGCAAGTGCACGACAGGCTTGCGTACATCTACGCTTTAGTTTCAATCGACTAAAATAGGCCTCGTTTTGCTAAGAAGTGACCTGACCCTCCCGAGACAAAAGCCTGCTAACCTTTTTGCACTGCCCCGAATCGGGGAACCTCTCACATAAAAAATGATCATTACTTATTGGGTTTGGGAGATATAAATGGCAGACTCATACAGAAGTTCTATTGCGGCTGTTAGAACCGGAATATTGGCCACCCTAGGTTGCCTGGCTTCATTCACAGCCCAGGCGAGCACGCTGTCGGCGATCGAGCAGCGCGGGGAATTACGGGTTTGCCACTGGCCTCAATACTTCAGCATCAGCTTTGAAGACCCTCGGACTGGCGAACTTCAAGGTGTTGACATCGATATGGCCTATGCGCTTTCTACTGATCTTGGTGTCAAACTAACGTTCGTACAGACCGATTTTGCTAACTTCATCGCTCGCCTGCAAGCGGGTGACTGCGACATAGCCATGATGGGCGTGGGCGTAACGCCAGCAAGGCAGGAAGATATTGATTTTTCAGAACCTTACCTGCGCAGTGATATTTACTTCATTACGACAAAAGCCAATAAGGCTCTCCAGACGGTCGAAGACCTTGATCAGCCCGGCGTCGTCATTTCAGTGCAAAAGGGTACCTACATGGAGCCGTTCGCACTTGATTATTTCAAAAACGCCACTATTTCTGTGGTCTCCCGACCATCTGAGCGCGAGGTTGAAGTAGAGACTGGCCGGGCTGACGCGTTTGCAACAGACTATCCATACAGCCAGCGCATGCTAAATAATACAGATTGGGCGCGCGTGATCAAACCGACGACAGAGCTAAAGACAACGGACTACGCCTATGCTGTGCGCAAGAATGACCCTCAATGGCTCGCAATAATCAACGACTTTGTCCAACGAATAAAATCCGACGGCAGGCTTGCCCAATCAGCCAAGCAACATAACCTAGCGCCGATTGTTCTCAAGGATTAGTGAATTGAGAACGCCTGAGAGCTCACGGCTCAAACCCAGGGTTGTTAGAACCTTAGGGTTACTTGTCGGCTTGCTCTTACTTGGATTTGTATGGATCACATACCTCTTGGCTAACCGCTCAGTTCAAGAGAGTTTTGAGCAGTCGACACTTCAGTCGGTGGCGTCCGAGACAACTTTGCTTGAAGAGCAAGTCCTCAGATCACTTAATTTGACCGCAACTATTTTGGTGACTTTGGGCGAAATAACCAACGCCTTGATGATATCGCCGGAAATTTTGACAACGCAAGAGTTGCGCCACGTAATCGCAAACACGCAGGTCATCAGAAGCGTCTCCTTAGTTAACGCCAATGGTGTTGTGGTCACGAGCTCGAACCCCGCCAATCTTGGGCAAACCGTCGACATACCTGAGCTTATTAATGACGAAACCTCACTAGCACTCAGAGTTAACGGTGTTTATTTTGGGCAAACACTACCTCACCGCGATATCAACGACTGGTCGCGCAATCAGACGTCACCGACGCAGCAAATGATGCCAGCTGTCTACCCGCTTGAGCGTGACGGCGAATTGCTGACTTGGGTAGCCACTGTGAACGTCGCTTACTTTCACAATGTCTGGGAGCGCATTGGGCACAGTCCGGCTGTGGAAATCGCGGTATTTAATTATGACGGCGTCAAGCTTATTGCTCATCACGAACAGCCTATAGAAAGCGATATATATACCAAAATTGCTCAAGCCGCCTCGGTTTCCGATCTCGGTCACTTTGAGCTAACTACCGATGACAATTACCTTGTTGTCTATCGCACAAATGTGCAGAGCCCGCTGGTCGTGGCAAGCATTGCCGACATGACGACCCTTGGACTACCCACACGGAAAACTCAACGCTTCTTATTGCTGATGTCCTTGCTCGCAACGGCATTGACCTCAATTGTGTTCGTGACTTTATACCTACTTTATCTTCGCCAGATCAGAGCGACGAACTTCTCTGACCGTTTACTCACTGGCTTGACCTCGCACATCATGATGATTGAGTCTGACCTAGAGGGGGTCATCGGATCGGTTAACCCCCTTGTCACCGACGTGACTGGTTACCGCGCCGATGAATTAATCGGCATGAATATGCGGATTTTCAATAGCGGTTTCGAGTCTCATGCTTTTTTTGAGCAAATGTGGACCAGCATTGCTGAGGGTCAAATCTGGCGCGGAACTTTACGCAACAAAACCAAGTCCGGTGAGATCCTTTGGCTAAACACCACAATCATTCCATTTAACGACGAATGGGGTCAGCTCGAGCGATACGTGACGCTTTATAGCGACATTACTGACGCAATTGTTCTTTCACGCGAATATGAACGCGAAAAGGGTATTCGCCGTCGGCTTGAAGCACTGAACAATCAACTGAAGTCCGAAGCGACAAGCGACCCTCTGACAGGCCTTGCCAACCGTAGGCGCCTTGATGACTTTTTGCTTGGTATCCGTCAACAAGCGGATCTATCTGGCACGTCACTATCAGTATTGCTGATGGATCTAGATCACTTCAAACAGGTCAATGACCGTTGGGGGCACGCAGCCGGCGACGAGGTATTGCGTGAGATGACGAAATTATGGTCACAACTGATTCGATCCTCAGACCTACTCGTTCGAATCGGTGGCGAGGAGTTCGCTTTACTCTTGCCTCGAACCTCAAAGGATCAGGCAAAACAGGTTGCTGAAAAATTACGCACCCATACCTCGGCAACCGCTATTCATGTAGCTGGAGCTAACGAGCCCATTCGTCAAACAATTAGCATTGGCATTGCGTTTTCAAAGGACATCGAGAAAGAGTCGATAGACGAATTGCTCGCGCGCGCTGACAAAGCCCTCTACCGCGCTAAGCGCGGCGGTCGCGATCAGACGATTGTTCTTGATTCAAACCACTAGAGCTTTATTCGAATCGCCCTGTAAGCGGACTGGTCAAAAGCAACACCTCGTCGATCGGCAAAGCCTCAGAAAAAAGCCAGCCCTGCGCGTTTGTGCAACCAGCCGACCTAAGCCAAGCGGCTTGGCTTGGCGTCTCGACACCCTCAGCCGTGATCGTCGCATCGAGCGTCTTACCAAGGCTGACCAGTACATCCAGAATATCTTCCTGCTTCTTGGCGCCAATACCAGCTACAAAACCCGCGTCAATCTTAAACTTATCAATACGCATCCCGGCGAGTCGAGCCAAAGACGAATGGCCTTTACCAAAATCATCAATAGCTATCTGCACGCCGAGCGCCTTGATTCTTTCCAACTGCTCATTAAATAGCGATTCCTCGATCGATAAACTAGTTTCAGTCACTTCGATCACCAGTGAGTTCAACAAAGCCGGTTCAGTCTTGCTGATAGCCCGCACGCTTTCTAACAAGTGGTTGTTTGCAAAAAGCCTCGGTGACGCATTAAATGCAACTTTCGTACCGGGAAACCTTTGCTGCAAGGGCGCAATTGAATTGACAACCTTTTCAAGCAGCAAGTCCGACAGTTCAACAATCCAATCAGACTGCTCAGCAGCGTCGATGAACTCATCTGGCCTGACGGCCTTGAGCTGTGGGTGAAACCATCGAGCGAGCGCCTCAAAACCAACGATGGCACCTGTAGCCAGATCGACTTCGGGCTGAAAATGCAGCTCGATTTGGCTTTCCCGTATCGCTGTTGGCAATGCAGCCTTTATTTTTAAATTTCGTTCGACCTGCTCCCCGAGCGCATCGTCGTACCAAACAACACCCCCCTTATGTGCCTGGCGTTTTGCCTCGCGCATAGCGAAACTGACCTGTTGAAGCAACAGATCTACGCGCGGGGCGTCCTGATCAAAGGTCGTGATACTAGTGCTGCAGGTGATCTCTAAGGACAGTGGATTGATATCAACCTTAAAGTGAGTCAACTCGGGTCCAATTTGCAACCGCATCGAATCGAGAACACCATCATTTTCAAGTGGCACAAGAGCCAAGAACTCGCCAGCCCCTCGCCGGACAAGGAAGTGCCCGGGCGGTAGCCTCTGGCCTAAATGCCTAGCAACCACCTGAATAACCTCATCTCCTTTATCTCTGCCGTACAAGTCATTAACTTGTTTGAGTCGGTCTACGTCAAAAAACATCAGTGCGTAGCTCTCGCGTTGGCCTCGATCTTGGTTGACTTTTTCTTTGAAAAAATCAATGAATGCTCTGTAATTTGGCAAACTGGTTAATGCGTCCTTGTAGGCCAAGTCACGTAGCTGCTCTTGAGCGAATTTGATTTCTCGTATGTCCGAGAAAACCGCGACCATACCGGTGTTTAAGCCGTCTGTATCTTTGACAATTGACGCGGCAAGCTGCACAGGGATTGACCAGCCTGCCTTATGGTAGATCAGAGCCTCGCCGCGCCAATCGCCTCGCTGCATGAAACTCGCTGTCTCGATTGCAGCGGCCTGGGCACTTGCACCTGGCGCGACATAAAGTAGACCTGCAGTCTGTCCTAAAAGGGTGCCTTCGTCATGGCCTGTCATCGCCAGCAAGGCGGCGTTGACATTGGTGATGCACCCGGCCTGATCCACAACCAGGATGGCCTCACCTGCAGTTTCATAGATCCTAGCAGCCGTTTTGAGTTGATCAAGCGCTAGCTTTTGCTCCAGTGAAAGCTTTATTAATGTATTGCGTATTTCCGAAATTTCATCAGAGAAATCGTCCTGATATGCCGTCAACCGTTTGCCACGCCAAATCTCGCGCGACTGCTCAACGAGTAGATCAAGGCGTTCGAATAATTTCTTGGCAAAGCCAGCTGCCCACCGAGTGCCCACCCGCCGAGCATATAACCCTACAAGCAACACTGAAAAAGATAGTGCGATCAACACAATGAAAGCCGACTTAAACGTATCGGTCACTCTAACAAAGAGTGCCAAATCGCCGTTTGGCGTCTGAACGACTTGCCGGGTAGCAAGAGACAGTGCGAACGGTTTAAGCTCAATCCTGTTGACTGTCGCAGGTTCCGAAAACCCTACTTCGACTTGTGTCCCGACTGTCGCTTGAATGTGGCGTAGTGCTCGCGCTAAACCATAGGCGCCCACGGCATAGCCCACGACCTGCTCACTCATCGGCAACATGATTGGTGTGATCAGCAAAAAATTAGTATCTGCATCAGAATCCCGTATAAAAGCTTGCAATGGTGTCGGCTCAGCCGGTTTGTCAGTCAGAGGCAGTCGTAGCGTTTCGGGATCGATAAAGAAGTCTGGCGGCAGAACAAACTCGTATCCTTGAGGGTCCAGGATACCAAGACGGAACGTTTGCGCTTGGTTTAGGCCTTCTAGCAATGGCGTTAAATAGATACCTCGATCGACTGCGTCGGTCAAAGCCGTCCAGGATACGGGTGATTGCGCCAGGCCTTGCATTGAGCTTGACATCGTTGACATCTCAGCGGTCACCCGCGCACTAATGATGTCAACCTTGGACTGTAGATCCGCTCTCAGTACGTAATAACCAAAAGAAGCCGCGGCGACGATTAGCAGAATCAAGGTAAACAAGAGCTGCAGACCGATAATTCTTGAGACACTATCGCGAAGGTAATCGTGCGTTGAGCGGTTTGTCATCGTTTCATCCTGCTTCTGGCTTTGCGTGTCGGCTGTTCATAAGACGGATAAAAACTGCGGTCTTCACCTAGCGCGCTTCAGTAGTCTGTGCCTTCCCATATACCAAGCACTGCTGCGTCGAGTACACGGGTTACATCCGTTGCAGACAAATCACGCAACACCTATCCGTTGAAAAAGCCTGAGCATGCTCTCTTAAAAAGTGAGCATGTTCAGTCGGTGGCAATTTGAGCCGCTTGCAGACATACGGGCGCTTGGCAATGGGGCGCCTACCAATGATCTGCCCGCGACGCTCTCGCCCACTGGCGTAACGTTTGCGCTTCTTTTTCTGGCAACGAAGGTGTTTCCAAAGCGACCCGCCTTGGGCCTTGTCAGCATAGACATGTTGGTCAATCGTTTCGTGGCTAATAGGCAGCGAGGCGGCGATCTGCTCGGGACTCCACTGCAAACTCAGCCCCTTAGCAACCAACGCCCGGGTAGCTTCGCCTATCCGACAAGCATTACGACTCGATTGGGCTCGCTCGCGGTAACGTTGGTCAGCTTGCTGGGGTCTGTAACCGCGCTTACCAGTGTTACGCGAAAGCTCCCTGCTGATCGAGGGCTTGTGTCGACCCAGCAGTTTGGCAATCTCGACGGGCAAATGTCCTGCTTTCATAATCGTATAAATCTGATAACGTTCAGTTTGGCTGAGATGTTTGTAGCTCATAAGGTGACTTTGACTTGGCGGTCTGGAAATCTGAGATGCTAGAACATTCTCAGCCAACCCACCTGATTTATCAAAGTTGCACTTCGTACTTGAATCCACCATGTT
>SKIZ01000136.1 GCA_007116135.1 Burkholderiaceae bacterium | reverse complement strand
GGTCCTTGTTTCATACTCCCCCCTTGAGACTTGCCTCGATAAATGGGTCTAGATCACCGTCTAGCACCCGTTGTGTATTGGAGATTTCCACGCCGGTGCGCAAATCCTTGATCCGACTTTGGTCTAGCACGTAGGAGCGGATTTGATGACCCCAGCCGACGTCGGTCTTGGCGTCTTCCATCTTTTGTTGCTCAGCCATTCGGTTGCGCATCTCGAGCTCAAAGAGTTTAGAGCGCAACATGTCCATCGCTTCGGCTTTATTGCGGTGTTGCGAACGGTCGTTTTGACACTGCACCACAATGCCAGTGGGGTTGTGGGTAATGCGCACAGCCGAATCGGTTTTGTTGATGTGCTGCCCACCCGCGCCGCTGGCCCGGTATGTGTCAATTCGCAAATCAGCTGGATTGACTTCGATTTCGATCGAGTCATCGACCTGTGGGTAAACAAACACGCTGGCAAACGAGGTGTGGCGCCCGCCGGCTGAGTCAAATGGGCTTTTCCTGACCAAGCGGTGTACGCCGGTCTCGGTGCGTAAGTGACCAAAGGCATATTCGCCCTCGATTTTGATGGTGGCAGACTTGATGCCAGCGACGTCGCCATCGGACTCTTCAAGGACCTGTACCGCAAACCCTTTGTGCTCGCAGTACCTGAGGTACTGGCGCAGCAACATGCTGGCCCAGTCTTGTGCTTCGGTGCCACCGGCACCTGCCTGGATGTCCAGAAAGCAGTTCAGCGGATCAGCCGGGTTGGAAAACATGCGTTTGAATTCCAGCGCATGCAGTGTTTTTTCGAAAGCATCGGCGTCAACCTCGATCGCCTCTAGGGTGTCGCTGTCGGTGTCGGCTTGGGCAAGTTCGAATAATTCGAGTGCATCACTGATGCCACGGCCCAGATCGGTCAGTGTCTGAACTGTGTTTTCCAGTGATTTTTTCTCCCGCCCAAGCGCTTGCGCCTTTTGAGGGTCGTTCCAGACAGCAGGGTCTTCAAGCTCGGCGTTTACAACCTCAAGTCGTGACGCTTTGACATCGTAGTCAAAGATACCTCCGGGCGGCGAGTTGGCGCTCTAGGTAATCGGCTAGGCGGGCGCGCAGGGTATTTTGACGATCGACTTCCATGGTGTGTGAATCAGCTTAAAAGTTAATCCATTATTCTAGCCCACGACATGCCCATGCAAGACGCCTTGGGCAAGATCGGCTAATTGGCGCTCAACACGCTTGCGCGGTTTCAATGATCAGCTGCAGGGTCACAGAGGATTGCCAAGTGTTTGGCGTTGGACGATAAACCGCACAAATCCGCTCGGGCAGGGGTTCTTCATGATTGAACCAAATGGCGTCAAATCGCTGTCGATCTCGCATCAGAGACAACTTTAAGTGCTTGCTGCCCACGATGCGTTGGCTTTGAACGGCGAATTCGTCCATAAATAGTGGTGCTGGGAACCCGGCACCCCAGACTTGCTGTTGCAACAAGTTGGCGGTTTGGACATTTGCCCAACCGCTCGGTAGCGAGCCGTCGGTCTCGATGGTTGGACTAAAGTGGCTGCGTCCACTTAGTTCGACAACGGCCGCAGACAGGGCGCTGGCGAACGTCTCCAAGCCATCGCCAGATAGTGTCAGGCCCGCGGCCATGGCGTGTCCGCCAAATTTCAACACCAAACCGGGGTGGCGTTTAGCAACCAGGTCAAAGACGTCGCGCAAGTGCACATCAGGAATCGAGCGACCCGAGCCACGCCATGTGCCGTCATCGGCCGGTGCCAGTGCCACGACCGGGCGCCAGAACTTTTCTTTCAGACGTGAGGCCACCAGCCCAACCACACCCTGGTGCCAATGAGTCTGCCAGACGCAAAGTGCTGCCTGTTGTGCCTGGGCGCTGACCTCAGGCAGGCTTGCCATGGCCTGCTCGCGCATGGTGGTTTCGATCTGACGACGGGCTTGATTGATTTGATCGAGCTCGCGTGCCAATTCCAAGGCATGATTGGGGTCATCGGTGCTCAAGCACTCTATCCCCAGACTCATGTCGGTCAAGCGACCGGCGGCATTGATGCGTGGTCCGATCGTAAAGCCCAAGTCAAAGGCGCTGGCTTGGGCTGCATCGCGGCCGCTGACAGCAAATAAGGCCTGCAGCCCCGGCTGCATCTGCGCCTGACGGATTCGCTGCAACCCGCGCGCAACTAATAGCCGGTTGTTGGCGTCGAGTTTGACGACGTCAGCCACGGTCCCGAGGGCAACCAAGTCAACTAACCCGTCAAGCCGGGGCTCACGACCGGCTTCGAAGTGCCCGCGTTGCCGCATCAAGGCCCGAAGCGCCATGAGCACGTAGAACATGACACCGACACCGGCCAGATTCTTTGAGGGGAAACCGCAACCAGGTTGGTTGGGGTTGACAATCGCAAGCGCTCGGGGCAACTCATCACCAGGCAGGTGATGGTCTGTGACGATGACATCTATGCCATGGTCCCGCGCGGCGTTAACACCGGCGACGCTGGCAATGCCATTGTCGACCGTGATAATAAGATCGGGCTTGCCGGCGTGATGCTCAAGCGCCAACGCCACCACCTCGGGCGATAGGCCATAACCGGTCTCAAAACGGTTGGGCACCAGATAGTCCACCTGCGCGCCAAGCGCGCGCAGGCCACGCAAGGCCACCGCGCAGGCCGTGGCGCCGTCGCAGTCATAATCGGCGACCACCAGCAATTTTTTCCCCGATTCGATGGCTTGCGCCAAGGCCAGCGCCGCTTGATCGAGCTGCGACATGTTGGCCGGGTTGATCATGGCTTGCCAGTCGGTTTGGATCTCTTTAGTGTCGCGCACACCGCGCGCGGCCATGAGCCGGGCTAAAAGAGGGTGCAAACCCTGGGAACTGAGGTGTTCAACCACGGATTGCGGGACCTCACGCACGGTTAGTTTGGGTTGTTCCACCACTGACTCCAGTCTTGCTTTGGCTGCTGGCCTGTCACACGCTGCCACCAGGATGGGCGTGACGGCTGCAATAAAACGATTCGGTCTTGACCGACCAAGCGAACCACTTGGTCTTGGGGCGTCTGGCACAGCCGCGGCACAAGTGCCTGCCAGCGATCTAGCCAGCTTGCCCAGTCTTGCTTGATGCCAGCGGCCTCTAGGTCATCGAGCCACGCTTGCTGTCGATGAGTCACCGGTTTGAAACCAGGTGCGCCACCATGCAGCCAGATGGTATTGACCGGCAGCAGGCCTTGCGCTTGCCGCTGCTCATTGACCGGGTGCTCATGCCAGATCATTTGTAATTCGTTTACGCGTTTGCGCCAGTCGCGCCAGTGACTTTGGGTGGGCCACCAATCGCCAAGATCGCGCCCCAGTAAAGCGTTGGGGGTCAGAATGTGGCTGTCTGCCGGCCACGGGCCCCAAACACGCCATTGTCCGTTTGCCAGCGCTTGGATGCGAATGCCGTCGCCCGCGGCTTCGAAATAAGGCGCTGCCGCCTCGGTTAAGGCGGCGCGCTGCTCATCGGTGATGTCAAGGAAATCCTGTGCGATGAGCGTTGCACCTTCTTGGCGAATCTGGGTGCTGCACAGCGTGGCCAGCCAGATGGGCTCGTCACCGTCCTCGATGCCAGCAAGCAAGGGCGCTAGTGCGGCGCCAAGCCGCATCGCACCTTGCGGCTCAAAGCCCAGGCTTTGTATGCGAAGGCCTTCGATGGCAGTGCAGCCATGAGAAGCAATTGACCAGGTTGAGTGTTCGGCCTGACGGCTCTTGAACCAATCAATGAGCTCGGGGTGGCGCCCAGCGAGCGCTTGACCGAGCGAGGCGGCCATCTCAGGTGGGGGCAGGGCGTGGGCAAGGACTAGTTCCATGGGTGCATTTTAGCGGTGCAAGCTCTAATATCGAACCATACCGGGTGTGGTACTGTGCTTGGCAAAGTTCAACGGTCGGAATTGGCCGGGGTCAAGGGAAGATGGGTCGATTTTTTGTATGGTGGGTGGGGCTTCGCTACGCGGGATTTGGGCGTCGAGCCCGCGGTGCGTCCGGCAAAGACCGGTTTGTCTCGTTCGTTGCAGCCATGGCCATGACAGGCATCGCCCTTGGTGTGGCCGCTTTGATCGTGGTGCTCTCGGTGATGAACGGATTTCAACGCGATGTGCGCGATCGCATGTTGTCGGTCTTGCCGCATATCGAGCTCTATGTGCCGGGCCAGCAACCTGAGCAAGTGCTGCAGCGCTTTGACGAGCTCTCAAAGGCGGCATTACTGAACCGCGATGTTCGTGGCACAGCGCCCTTTGTGGCGGCGCCGGCGATTTTGATGCGAGGCCAGGCATTGCGCGGTGTCCAAGTGCGTGGCATTGATCCGGCTTATGAGCCGCAGGTCTCGGAGTTGGATCGGCAAATGGTCGCAGGTCGCTTAAGCGACCTAGAGCCAGGTGGCTTTGGCGTGGTTTTAGGCCAGACGCTTGCGCAAATGCTAGGCGTCATGCCCGGCGAGACGGTCATGTTGCTAGCGCCGCAAGGCAGTGTCAGTCCGGCTGGTTTTACGCCGCGTCTGCGCCAATTTACTGTGGTTGGGCTGTATCGATCCGGACACTATGAATACGATAGTTCGCTGGTTTTTACTGATGCCCTGGACGCGGCCAGGCTGTTTCGCGATACAGGCTCTGCCGGTGTGCGCTTGAGTGTGGCTGACATGCACCAGGCGCCGCGCGTGGCCCGGGCGCTTGATGCCAGTTTGCCGCCTGGGGTATTTGCTGCCGATTGGTCGCGCAACAATCGAACTTGGTTTGCCGCGGTGCAAACCGAGAAACGCATGATGTTTCTGATCCTGACCCTCATTGTGGCAGTCGCGGCATTTAATCTCTTGTCTTCGCAGGTCATGGCTGTCAAGGATAAGCAAGCTGACATTGCGATTTTGCGAACTATCGGGGCCACCCCTGGCGCGATCGCGCAGATCTTTTTGATTCAAGGCGCTTTAATCGGGGTGATTGGTACGTTAGTGGGTATTACCGGTGGGTCGCTCTTGGCCTATAACGTTGATACGTTGGTGCCGGCCATTGAGCGGCTATTGGGCGTGCAATTCCTGCCGCAAGAGATCTACTTCATCTCCTCGCTGCCTTCGGACCCGCGGGCAAGTGATATTACGGTCATCGGCGTGACCGCATTGGTGATGTCGCTTTTGGCCACGCTCTATCCGAGTTGGCGCGCCGCGCGCCTAGAACCTGCACAGGTATTGCGTCATGAGTGAGACGACGATGGTGATTGAGGCGCGTGGTTTGTGTCGACATTTTCAAGATGGCCAGCGCATGGTGTCTGTGCTCGATGGCGTCGATATCGACATTGCCACCGGTGAGATGGTCGCCATTGTCGGCGCCTCGGGGTCAGGTAAAAGCACCCTGTTGCAATGCTTAGGTCTGCTCGATCGCCCCGACGCAGGTGAATTGGTGTTGGCCGGGCAGGCAACGGCCCAACTCAGTGAGGCTGCGCGCAGTCGTTTGCGCAACCAAAGCTTGGGGTTTGTCTATCAGTTTCATCACTTGTTGCCTGAGTTCGACGCAGTCGATAATGTCGCCATGCCGCTGGTGGTCGGGCGCATGGCGCTGGCCCAAGCACGCCAAGAGGCGCGTGATTTGCTTGCGGACATGGGGCTAGCCGATCGCCTGGGGCATTTCCCGGGGCAACTCTCCGGTGGTGAGCGCCAGCGTGTGGCGCTTGCGCGTGCGCTAATCAGAAAACCCCTTTGTGTATTGGCCGATGAGCCCACGGGCAACCTCGATCGACAGACTGCCCAACAAGTCTTTGACCTGATTGCCCATATACGCGCCCAATACGCCACCGCGGTGGTGTTGGTGACACACGACTTGGCTTTAGCCAAACGGGCTGATCGATGCCTGACGATGACCCAGGGGCGGCTGGCGCAGGTCGCGGGTGACTAAATGAGCGCGCTACTGGATACGCACTGCCATCTGGATGCCGCCGAGTTTGACAGCGATCGCACCGAGGTCATTGCCCGGGCCCAGGCCGCTGGGGTGTCGGGCGTTTTAATCCCGGCTGTCGAGATCAAAGCGCTTGGGCACGTGCGCAGTCTGGCGTGGCAGTTTGAGCAAGGTGCTTATGCTGTTGGTATTCATCCAATGTTTGTGCGCTACGCCACTGACAGCGATTTGCAAGCCCTGCGTGACTTTGTTCAGGCCCATCTTGATGATCCGCGTCTGGTGGCCATTGGTGAGATTGGGCTGGACTTTTTTGTGCCCGAAATCAGTCATGGGTCACAACGCGCCAGGCAGATCGAGTTTTATCGTGCCCAGCTCGAGTTAGCCCACTGTTGTGGGTTGCCGGTGTTGTTGCATGTGAGACGTTCGCAAGATGAGTTGCTTAAGTGGTTGCGTCGTATGCCGCCCATTGGTGGCATTGCTCACGCATTTAACGGCAGTTTTCAGCAGGCCGAGCAATTCATTGGGCTTGGGTTTGCGCTAGGGGTCGGCGGTGCATTTACTTTCACCCGTGCCAAGCAGATCAGACGCTTGGTGACGACCTTGCCTTTGAGTGACTTGGTGCTTGAGACCGACGCACCGGACATGGCACCGGCGTGGCTTGCCCGTGATGCGCGCAATGCCCCGGAACAAGTCGCAGCCATTGCAGCAAGTTTGGCTCAACTGCGCGGTGTTGAGCTAGATGTGGTGCTGGCGCAAACCAAGCAAGCAGCGTTGCGCGTTATCCCACGCTTACAAACGATTTGGACTTAAACCCTCGGTAACTGCGACTTGTCGCGCCTGCCTTGATCGGCCACGCTTGTCGTTTTTCATCGCTGTGGCGCGCAATGGGTCTGAGTCTGGTGGCAGCCGTGTGGCTAATCGGTGTCTGTTTGGTGCAGCAGTGGCCTGAGCTGCCTGAGCAGCCTTTGTTGGTCGCCGCGGTGCTTGTGACACTTGGATTTGGCGTGATGTGCTTGCGCGCAGCGCGTATCCGACTGTTGGGTGCGTGCTTGATCAGTCTGTCGCTGGCGCTGACCTGGAGCACCGCTTTGGCTTTGTGGCGCTTGGCTGACGCGTTGCCTGATCATGAGGACGATAAGGTCACTCGGGTCAAGGTGTTGGTGGCTGACTTGCCAGCGCAATCGGACAACGGTGTGCGTTTTACTGGGGTATTGGAAGATGCTCAGGCGCATGGTTTGCCGCAACGGGCGATGATTTTTTGGCCGCAAGCGTGCACCGGCGATTGTGCGGCGGCGATTGAACCTGGCCAACGGTGGCGCATGGCCTTGCGTTTTCGACAGCCACATGGCCGCATGAATTTCGCAGGCTTCGACACCGAGGGGTGGTTGTTTCAACAAGGCATCCGCGCGAGCGCCTCGGTGCGTGGCACGCCCAAGTGGTTGGGGCACGCCAGTGCCTGGCAGCCCTCGATGGCGATTGAGCGCTTGCGCAGTCATATCCGCAAAAGATTGCAGCGATTGCTTGGTGATCAGCGCGAACGCAATGTGCTGGTGGCGCTGGCTATTGGTGATCAGCAAGGGGTGAGCCAAGAGGATTGGCAAATTTTTAATCTCACCGGGATCACCCATTTGGTGTCGATCAGTGGCTCGCATGTCACTCTGATTGCCGCACTGGGTGCCTGGGTGGTGTCCTCGATGTATCGACGGCTGCGCTGGCGAGGCCGATTGCTCATGGAACGTTGGCCCCAGCGCTTGGTCTTTGTCTGGGCCGCTGGTGTGTTGGCCTTTCTTTATTGCCTTTTAGCCGGTTGGGGGGTGCCAGCGCAGCGTACCTTCTTTATGCTTGCCGCCGGCGCGATTGGCTTGAGCGCTCGCGTGCCGCTGACTGGCTATCAGGCGGTTTTCTTAGCTGGTGTGGCCATGACCTTGCTTGATCCCTGGGCGGTGCTGTCAACCGGGTTCTGGCTGTCGTTTGGGGCGATGATGCTCTTGGTGATGTTGGCCCAGCAGCTTGGGGTTCTGAGCGGCAGGCCGCGCACGCGCGCGCGTGCAGCCTATGAGGCGTTTGTCGCTGGGGCCAAGTTGCAATGGATCATGACCCTGGCGATCACACCAGTGACGGTCTACCTCTTTCAGCAGCTCTCAGTGGCCGGACTTTTGGCAAATGCCTGGGCGATCCCCTGGATCACCTTCGTGGCCACACCCCTGGCGCTATTGACCGCTGGCTTGTGCTTGTTGCCGATTGCCGATGCCTGGCTTGTCCATTTGGCGTGGTTGGCGCATGCCGCATTGTGGTTCTCGCTTGAGCCTGTGCGTTGGCTGGCACAGTTTGAGTGGCTTTCGTTCGAAGTACATGCCATCGGGGTGTGGGAGTTGGCGCTCGGTGTGGCAGGGGTGGTCTGCGCCATGTGCCTGCCGCCTTGGCGGACCCGGTGGCTGGCCTGGTTACTTTTGTTGCCTAGTGTGAGCACCACACCGACTCGGCCAGATGTTGGACACTGGAGCATGACCGCATTTGACGTTGGGCAAGGTTCGGCCATCTTGATTCAGACGCGCACCCAGAACCTGCTTTTCGACACGGGTTGGCGCTATGACCAGCGCGATGCCGTGCAAGCCGTCATCTTGCCTGAACTCAAGGCCTTGGGGGTCAAGCATCTTGACCGGGTGGTCATTTCGCATCCAGATATGGACCACGTGGGCGGGCTTGATCGTTTGCTCGCGACCCGCTCGGTTGGCCAACTGATCGGTTCAGGATTGAACCGTCCGGATGCCCAAGCTTGTGGGGCCTCGCAGCAGTGGTCAGTCGATGGGGTTCGATTCTCGTTTATCCATCCGTCTGATCAATGTGGCGAGCAGGTGTTGGCAGGGCTCGAACGAAATCGCTGCAGCTGCGTCTTGCTGGTGTCGGGTCAGTGGCATAGAGCCTTGTTAACTGGCGACATTGACCAGACGGTTGAAGCGCAATTGGTGGGCGAAATTGAGCAGGCCATTGATGTGGTGCTAGTGGCCCATCATGGCTCAAAAACCTCATCAAGCCAGCCCTGGATCGATCGGCTTCAAGCCAAGCATGCCGTCATCCAAGCCGGGGCATACAACCGTTATGGTCATCCGGATGAGTCGGTGGTTGCACGTTGGCAAGCAGCGGCCAGCACTGTATGGCAGTCTCAAAAAGACGGCGCGGTGTCATTTGAGTCCAGCGCTGCGGGCTTGCAGGTGGTCAGCGCGCGTGCCAAACGCAAGCGCTACTGGCATCGACACCCGGCACGGCGCCCTGACATAGAATAGGGTTGTTTCTTTTATTTCAGGCCACTGACATGTCGCATCGAATCGCAAGCGTTGCGTGCACCAGCCCGGCGGGGCTGCATCGCATGGCTTATTACGATTGGGGTGACCCGCAAAACCCTGACGTGGTTTTGTGTGTTCACGGACTGACGCGCAACGGTCGAGACTTTGACGTTTTGGCGCAAGCCCTGTCATCGCGATATCGTGTCATCTGCCCTGATGTGGTCGGGCGCGGCCTGTCTGACTGGCTAAGCTTGCCCATGAATTATGTGGTGCCGCAGTATGCCGCCGATATGGTGAACCTGATCAATCAGATCAAACCGCAAACCTTGCGTTGGGTCGGGACATCGATGGGCGGACTGATTGCCATGACATATGCTGCCTTGCTCGCGCAGGCAAGTGTGCCGGCACCAAGCTTGCCACCGGCGCGCTGCGGGCAAAGCTTGCCCGAACCTTTTGTGCCGATCACTCGCCTGGTTCTAAACGACGTGGGCCCGCGTGTGCAAGGGCAGTCGATCGAGCGCATCACTGCTTATTTGTGTGAACCGGTGCAGTTTGACTCGTTTGCCCAAGCGGTTCAGTACATCAAGACCACAGCGGCCTCATTTGGACCGCATACCGATGCACAGTGGGAAATGTTGACCAAACACTATTTTGTTCAACGCGATGGTCGTTGGGTCAAGCACTATGATCCGGCGATCGCGGTGGCCTTTGGGGCGATAACGCCGCAGTGGGCTGCCGCAGGCGAAGCGGCGATGTGGCAGGCGTTTGCCGGTATCGAAGCACCCACGCTCGTCTTGCATGGTGAGCAGTCTGATTTGCTATTGGCCGATACGGTTGATGCGATGCAGCGCGCCAGAGCGCGCGTGCAGGTGCACACGGTCAAAGGAGTGGGGCATGCGCCAAGCTTGTTGCAAGCTGACCAAGTTGAGGTGGTGAGGGCGTTTTTGCAATGATCGATAAGGCCGTGCGTGCTGATTTGCATTGCCATTCGTTTTACTCCGACGGGGTGCTCGCGCCGTGCGCCTTGGCCGAGCGTGCGCGAGCTCATGGGGTGCAATTGTGGGCGCTGACTGATCACGATGAACTAGCCGGTATCGATCAAGCCCGCCAAGCGGCACGCCAAATTGGGCTCGGATTTGTCTCTGGGGTGGAAGTCTCGGTCACTTGGGCCCATCGAACCGTTCACGTGGTTGGTTTGGGTATTGATGAGACCAATGCGG
>SKIZ01000122.1 GCA_007116135.1 Burkholderiaceae bacterium | reverse complement strand
GGCGATGGCCGCACCAATGCCACTTGCCGAACCGGTGACCAATACCACCACACCTGCGTGACGCTTGCCACTCACCTTAGATCCCCAAATAGGCTTTCTTGACGTGCGGGTTGTCTAGCAACTCAGCACCGGTGCCAGTCAATGTGATTTCGCCGTTTTCGAGCACGTAGCCGCGGTGAGCAATCTTGAGCGTATGCACAATGTTTTGCTCGACAATCAAGACCGTGGTGCCCATCGACACAATCTGGTCAATCACATCAAAAACCTGTGACACCAAAAGCGGCGACAACCCCAACGAAGGTTCATCAAACATCATCATCGCCGGGTTTGACATCAACCCGCGGGCAATGGCGACCATTTGTTGTTCGCCGCCAGACAAACTGCCACCGAGTTGCGTCAAACGCTCGCGCAGCCGCGGAAAAATCTCAAGCACCTCTTCTAAGCGCTGATCAGCCACCGATCTGGCGCCAGGCTTAAAGGCCCCCATGAGCAAATTATCATAGACCGTGATGAAGGGAAACAACTGCCGCCCTTCAGGCACCATGGTCAAGCCGGCATTGACAATCTGGTCTGAACGCAAGCCGCTGATGACTTGGCCCTCGAACTCAATGCGCCCGGCCGTTGGCTGCACAATGCCGCAGATGGTGCGCAAGGTCGTGGTTTTACCAGCACCGTTAGCGCCCACGATCGTGACCACCTCGCCGCGATTGACCTCCATGGTCAGATTACGAATGATTTCTGTGCCGCCATAGCCGGCCGACACACCTTGCAGCTTAAGCATGTGAATATTCCTTACCGAGATACGCTTCGATGACGCGACTGTCGTTGACCACCTCTTTGGGTAGGCCCGCAGTCAACACACTGCCGGTGTTGATCACGACCACCCGATCAGACAACTGCATCACCGCCTGCATGATGTGCTCAATCATCAAGACCGAGACGCCCGCGTCCCGTATCCGACGAATCGTTGCAATGGCCTTGCTGACGTCTGCCGGGTTCAGGCCGGCCAAGACCTCATCGAGCAACAACACCCTGGGATTGGTTGCTAGCGCGCGTGCCATCTCGAGTCGCTTCATGCCACCGACGGTCAGGTTCTTGGCGTGCGTTTGCAGCATTGGCGTCAGATCCGTTAGCTGCGCGACTTCGCGCGCACGCGCTTTGGCTTGGCTGGCATCGGATGTGGTCATGAATGCACCAATCATGATGTTCTCAAGCACCGTCATCTCAGCAAACGGTTGAGCAATCTGAAAGGTGCGACCAATACCGGCGTGCGCAAACTGAACCGGATTGGTGGGTTCAACCCAGCTACCGTCGGCCGTGCGTACCTTGATCGTGCCGCTTGCCGGGCGCAAGAAGCCCGAGAGCTGGTTAAACACCGTGGTTTTGCCAGCGCCGTTAGGACCAATGACCCCAAGGATTTCACCTTCCTTAAGTTCAATGGACACATTGTTGGTTGCGTGCAAGCCGCCAAAATACAGATTCAGGTCATTGGCCACCAAGATGGGCTGACCAGCCGTGGGCGAAACCGGTGCCTTGGGCAGTTCAACCTCGCCTTGCGCAGCCTGATCATCATCGCGTCGCCCGCCAGGCAGACGGTCTACCCAGCGCGCAAAGCTCGGGCCAAACCGGCCCACGATACCGCTGGGCATGGTCAACACCACAACCACAAGCACCACACCGTAGACCAGACCATGAAAGCCATTGCCGTAATCACTTAACCAGCCGCGTGCCAATTCGGCAATCGGCAAGACCAGCACCGTACCGACTAGAGGCCCGAACACCGTTCCAAGGCCGCCGATCAAAGAGAACATGGCAATCTGAATCGACAACTCAAGCGAGAAAGCCGACGCCGGATCGATAAAGGTCAAGTACATGCCATGAAAGCTGCCGACAATACTGGTCAGGAATGCCGAGATGATGACCGCTTGCAACTTTACCTTGGTTGCATTGACACCAACCGCCAAGGCGGCGTCTTCGCGTTCACGAACGGCCACCAAATAAAAGCCAAGACGTGAATTCTTAATCGCCCAAGACACCCATAACGTCAAGAGCAAGAAGCCAAAGGCGATCAACAGGTAGATCCAGTTCTCTCGAACCATCATCCAGGCCACCCCGATCTTAAACGGCGGGGCAATGCCTGCTGCACCACCCGTAATGCCTGACTGGTTAATGGCCAGCAAACGAATCACCTCAAGTACGGCGATGGTGGCTAGCGCAAAGAACGGGCCGCGCAAGCGAAAGCACGGATAGCTAATGATGACAGCGACGGCAATCGATATCGCTGCACCAAAAAACATCCCGATCCAGGGTGAAATCCCGTAACGGATCAACAGCAACATCGATGTGTACGCGCCGATGCCATAGAACACCGCATGACCTAGAGACAATTGCCCAGCAAAACCGCCCACAATGTTCCAGGCGCTTGATAAGGCGGCAAACAAACAAAGGAGTACAAAAATGTGAACCACAAATTGCGAGCCCGATAACAGCGGCACGATCACGAGCATCGAGAGCAAAATTGCGGTCACGTAAAAACGAGGATGAGTCAGATTCATGGTGCGCTCCCCTTATTCCGAACCACGGCCCAGACCGAGCAGGCCTGTAGGACGCAGCACCAAAATGCCCAAGAAAATCAGGAAGTACACAACCTCCTTTAAGTCCGGTGCAATGTAATAGCCCGCAAGGCTATCGACCAGACCAATAATCATGGATCCCAAAAACGCGCCAGCCAGACTGCCTAGCCCACCCAAGACCACGAT
>SKIZ01000041.1 GCA_007116135.1 Burkholderiaceae bacterium | reverse complement strand
TTGGTTGGTGCCGATGGCGCCACACATGCTGGAAACTACGATATTGCCTACCTGCGCTGTGTGCCGAATATGGTGCTCGCCACCCCCTCAGATGAAAACGAGGCGCGTCTTCTTTTGACCACTTGCTATGAACATCGGGGGCCGGCGGCCGTGCGTTATCCGCGTGGCTCGGGCGTTGGCGCCACGGTTGCCATGGACTTGCAGACGGTGGCGCTTGGCAAGTCCGTGGTGCGCCGTCACGGCGCCCGCCTAGCCCTATTGGTGTTTGGTACCTTGTTGCCCGAGGCCGCCAAGGTTGCGCAGCAATTAAACCTGACGCTTCTGGACATGCGGTTTGTAAAACCGCTCGATGAGCAGATGCTGATCAATCTGGCTAAAACCCACGAAGGGTTTGTCACGATCGAAGAAGCCAGCGTCATGGGGGGAGCGGGCAGTGCGGTGTGCGAATTTCTCAATAGCCAGCGTATCGACACGCCAGTGCTTCAGATTGGGCTGCCCGATGAGTTCATTGACCACGGCGATCAGAATCAGCTGCGTGCCAGTGTTGGGCTCGATGCCGAATCGATGCGCCAGAAGATTCAATCTCATTTTTCGCTAATGGGCCAAGAGAATCTGCCTGCGGCATCTTGATTTGCCAGTCTTGACCTTTAGTGCGATAATCGCTGGCTTGCCATTAATTAGTGGCATACGTCCTGCTCGACTAAGCACATCCAGACAGACGATGAACTTGGCGGGCTGCTGTGTCGGTTTCGACACGTAACCAGAGGCTTAGGAGTCCTTAATGCGCCATTACGAAGTGGTTTTCATCGTGCACCCTGATCAAAGCGAACAGGTGCCAGCGATGATCGAACGTTATCAATCATTGATCACCAGTCAAGAGGGCACGATTCATCGCCTAGAAGACTGGGGTCGTCGTCAACTTGCTTATCCCATCCAAAAGCTGGTCAAAGCACACTATGTTTGCATGAACATTGAGTGCGGCCAACCGACGCTTGATGAGCTTGAGCATTCGTTTCGCTACAACGATGCCGTCTTGCGTCACCTGGTCATCAAGACCAATACGGCGCCAAGCGGGGCATCGGTGATGATGAAGTCCGTCGAGCGTGACGAAGCGCGTAAAGTCGCGACTGAACCGGCAAGCTCGCCTGACGCAGAACAACAGTAATTTGGTGCCATCTCGTTGAACCAGACGGTAATCGCGGGCCAGTTAATCGAATGTTCAGGCCTGCGCTATACACCGGCAGCAGTACCTGTGCTGGAGTTAACACTGGCACATGAGTCAGAGGTTCTGCAAGTTGGCAGCAAGCGTTTAATACAGTTTGAGATTTCGGTTGTGGCAATGGGTGATTTAGCGTTGATGTGGCAGCGCAGCACTCTGGGTCAGACAGTACAGGCCAAGGGATTTTTGGCGCCAGCGCGGCGAAACTCCCCCAGACTTGTGCTTCATGCCAGTGAAATCGTTGTCTCCTAATTTATGAAAGAGGTGTCCAAATGGCATTCGCAGGTCGTAAAGAAAAAAAGAAGTTCACACAGCAAAACCCGCTTTTTAAGCGTCGCAAGTTTTGCCGCTTTTCAGCAGCCGGTGTTGACGAGATTGATTACAAAGATCTCGACACGTTGCGCGACTTCATCCAGGAAAACGGCAAAATTATTCCTGCCCGTCTGACCGGTACCAAGGCACACTATCAGCGCCAGCTCGATACCGCCATCAAGCGCGCTCGCTTCTTGGCGCTCTTGCCGTTTACCGACAACCACAAGTAATCCGGGGGATCTATCATGCAAGTTATTCTTCTCGAAAAAATTGTTAATGTCGGCAACCTCGGTGATGTCGTTCGCGTGCGTGATGGTTTTGCTCGCAACTTCCTGATCCCGCAAAAGAAGGCTCGTCGGGCTACTGAGGCGGCGTTGAAAGAGTTCGAAGAGCGTCGCGCTGAGCTTGAGCGTGCGCAGGCCGAGAAATTGGAACAGGCCCAGGCGTTGGCTGCCCGCATGGAAGGTTTGGTGCTCAGTCTGCTGCAAAAGGCCGGCGTGGACGGTCGTTTGTTTGGGTCAGTGACCACGATGGACATCGCTGCGGAGTTGGTCAACAAAGGCTATGAGGGTGTTGCCAAGAGCCAGGTGCGCATGCCCGAAGGAGCAATCAAGGCCATCGGTGAGTACATGGTTCAGATTGCCTTGCATCCTGATGTGGTCACCGAAATCACCATCAAAGTTGAAGGCGAGCTGGTCTAAATACCTGCTCGTGCTGCAAGTCATGGCACGGTAATCCCGTGCCATTTTTTTGTGGCAGTCGCGACACCCTGTCGCTCTAGATGTCATATGATCTGCAAATGAATCAAGCACCTGAGCCAGACCTACAGTATTTGCGCGTACCACCGCACTCGGTTGAGGCTGAGCAGTCGGTCCTTGGCGGCTTGTTGCTCGATAATGCGGCCTTTGAGCGTCTGACTGATCTATTGACCGACGCTGATTTTTATCGCCACGACCACCGGTTGATCTGGCAACACATTGCCCGACTGATTCAGTTGTCCCGCCCGGCCGATGTGGTTACGGTCAACGAGTCGCTCACGAGCGTGGGTAAGGCAGAAGAGGCCGGTGGCTTGAGCTATCTGAATGCCCTGGCCCACAACACGCCTTCGGCTGCCAACATCCGACGTTATGCAGAAATCGTTCGCGAACGTTCCATGCTGCGCAAGCTCGTTGCGGTGGCTGACGATATCGCCGCCACCGCATTAAATCCGCAAGGCAAAGAGGCGCGCCAGTTGCTCGATGAGGCCGAATCGCGGGTATTTAAGATCGCTCAAGAAGGTGCCCGTAGCTCACAGGGTTTTCAAGAAATACAACCACTATTGGCACAAGTGGTTGAACGCATCGATGAGCTCTACCATCGCGAAGGCAACACCGATGTCACGGGTATCCCTTGCGGCTTTGTTGATTTGGATCGCATGACCTCGGGCTTGCAGCCTGGTGACCTGGTGATCGTGGCAGGACGACCTTCGATGGGCAAGACCTCGTTTGCCATGAACGTGGCCGAACACGTTGCCATCGATCAGGGGTTGCCAGTTGCGGTGTTTTCCATGGAGATGGGCGCTGTACAGCTGGCCATGCGAATGTTGGGTTCAGTGGGGATGCTCGATCAGCATCGCATGCGCACGGGAAAACTGCTGACTGACGATTGGCCGCGTGTCACGCATGCCGTTCAGCGCATGCAAAACGCCCAGGTCTACATCGACGAGACGCCGGGCTTAACAGCGGTCGACCTGCGTGCGCGCGCGCGCCGTCTGGCGCGCCAGTGCGGTCAGTTGGGTTTGATCGTGATTGACTACATCCAACTGATGTCAGCTAGCGGCGCAGGTGAAAATCGTGCCACAGAGATCTCCGAGATCAGCCGAGCGCTAAAGTCCTTGGCCAAAGAGCTTGAGTGTCCGGTGGTGACGCTGTCTCAGCTAAACCGCTCGCTCGAGCAGCGGCCAAACAAACGCCCGGTGATGAGTGATTTGCGTGAGTCTGGCGCAATCGAACAAGATGCTGATCTGATTCTGTTTATTTACCGAGATGAGGTCTACAACCCTGATTCACCCGACAAAGGCACTGCCGAAATTATCGTTGGCAAGCAGCGTAACGGTCCAATCGGCACCGTGCGACTGACGTTTCAGGGTGAGAGTACCAAGTTCTTGAATTTCACCGGTCAGGGTTCTTACTAAACCGATTTTCACGTAGTTGGCGCGCGCTCAGAAGGGCCTCATAAAGCGATTGCTCGCTGGCTTTGCCTTGGTGAACAATATCAAACGCTGTGCCGTGGTCAACGCTGGTGCGTACAAACGGCAGCCCAACGGTGACATTGACCCCCTGATCTAGCCCGAGGTATTTGACCGGAATCAAGCCTTGGTCGTGATATTGCGCCACGACCACATCAAACTCACCGGTGCGTGCGCGACCAAAGAGCGTGTCACCCGACCAAGGTCCGGTGACATTGATACCGTTGGCGCGCGCTTGTTCAATGGCCGGCGCGATGATGCGTGACTCTTCATCACCGAATTGACCGTCTTCGCCGGCGTGCGGGTTCAAGCCAGCCACAGCCACCCGTGGCGATTCAATCCCGAGTTCACGGCATGCGCGATGGGCAAGCTCAATGGTTTGTAGCTCACGCCCGATGCTTAACGTGTGGGCAACATCACGCAATGCGATGTGGATGGTCACGAGGACGACTCGGATGTCTGCGTTCAAAAGCATCATTGCCACGGGGATATCACCACAGCGATGAGCAAGGATCTCGGTATGCCCGGCAAAGTCGTGGCCCGCTTGATGGATGGCTTTCTTATTGAGCGGTGCGGTCACGATCCCAGCGATCTTTTGGTTCAAGGCATCATCAATGGCACGCTCTAAGCACTGATAGGCGGCATCACCGGCACGAGCGCTCACCACACCGAGCGCAAGATGAGGATCAAGGGGCTCGCAAGCCTCGAAAACTGGTACACAGCCCGTTTCTAGCGGCTCTTGAGCGCTCTTGACGGTTTGAATCGGTATCGACAAGCCAAGCCGGCTTGCCGTTTGCTTGAGCCAAGCCGCTTGACCATAAACGACGCAGTCATCGGGTTTGTGCTTTTCAAAGAGCTTCAAAATGATCTCAGGGCCGATCCCTGCCGGATCGCCCATGGTGATGCCTAGGCGCATGGGCTCGGTCACTACAAAACATCTCCGGCGTAATCGGCCAAGCGCGAACGCTCGCCACGCTGCAACGTGATGTGCCCGGCGTGCGGCCAGCCTTTGAAACGATCCACCACGAAGGTCAGCCCAGAGCTGCCCTCAGTCAGGTAGGGCGTATCAATCTGGGCAATGTTGCCAAGGCAAACCACCTTGGTGCCAGGGCCGGCTCGGGTGATCAAGGTTTTCATTTGCTTGGGCGTGAGGTTTTGCGCCTCGTCGATAATCAGATACTTGTTCAAGAAGGTCCGGCCGCGCATGAAATTTAGCGATTTCACCTTGATGCGTGAACGAATCAAGTCCATGGTCGCCGCCCGACCCCATTCGTGGCTCGAGTTGCTGTCGCCATCACTCATGTTGAGCACATCGAGGTTATCTTCAAGCGCACCCATCCAAGGCAGCATCTTCTCCTCTTCGGTGCCGGGTAGAAAGCCAATGTCCTCACCCACGGGTACGGTCACGCGCGTCATGATGATTTCGTTATAGCGCTTGGTTTCTAGGACTTGCGTCAGTCCAGCTGCGAGCGTCAAAAGGGTTTTACCCGTGCCGGCCTGACCAAGCAAGGAGACGAAATCGATTTCGGGGTCCATCAGCAAGTTCAGCGCGAAGTTTTGCTCGCGGTTGCGTGCCGTAATACCCCAAACATTGTTCTTAGCGTGGTTGTAGTCACGCAAGGTCGCCAAAACCGCTGTCTTGCCACTGACTTCACGAACTTGGGCATGCAGCGGCATCGAGCCATCAAAATAAACGAACTGATTAACCATGAACTGGCTGCATAACGGGCCGCTGATGCGATAGAAAGTCACGCCACCTTGTTGCCAGGATTCGATGTCCTTGCCATGGCGCATCCAGAAGTCTTCGGGCAGCATCAACACACCGGTATAGAGCAAGTCGGTGTCTTCGAGCACGTGGTCGTTAAAGTAGTCTTCTGCAGCCAAACCGAGCGCACGCGCTTTCAAACGCATGTTGATGTCTTTAGACACCAGCACCACCTCGCGGCTGCCCTGTTGTTCTTGCAAAGCCCGAACGACCCCTAGGATCTGGTTATCGGCTTTACCCATCGGTAATTCAGCTGGCAGGTGGCCCGAGAGCGCTGTCGTCTGGAAATACAGTCTTCCGAGCGAATCCTTGTTGCCCATGCGATTCAGTTCGATGCCCTGCTCAAAGTTCTCAATATCTTCGACCAGTGTGTCAAGGCTTCGGCTGACTTGGCGCGCATTGCGAGCAACTTCTGACATACCTTTCTTGTGATGGTCAAGCTCCTCGAGCGTCATCATCGGTAGGTAGACGTCATGCTCCTGAAATCGGAACAGGCTAGAGGGGTCGTGCATCAAGACGTTGGTGTCCAGAACAAACAGCTTGATATCACCGGCGGCTCGCTTGCGGTTGACACGAGCCGATGTCTTTTTGGGTGTGGTGGCGCTGTCCTTGGCCTTTGATGGCGCGGCGTGAACCGAAGTAGGTGCAGGCACACTCTGACGCTTTGCCGCAGGCTGTGGCTTTAAAACCTCAGCCTTACTGGCTTCGATCACGTCAGTGTCTGCAGCACCGTCTGGCAAATCAGAGCTCGCTTTAGTCGCAATGGCGCTAGGTTCGGGCACTGGCAGCGTGTCTAAGTCCAGCAATGCGGCAGGGCGTGAGGGCAGCTTCGGTAGGGGCATTGGCAACAGTCTCCGGTGAGTCAATCCAATTCGATGCCCGGCACAAGCCAGACGAGCACCTGTCTTTCAAAGGGTCCTGAATCGGCGTTGGGCCCGATCATAGGGTCCGGACGGCTTCTAGCACTTCGAGCACGTGACCAGGTACCTTCACGCCGCGCCATTGGCGCGCAATATGACCGTTGGCGTCAATCAGGAAGGTGCTGCGCTCAATACCACGAACCGTCTTGCCATACATCTTTTTTTCGCGCATGACATCAAAGAGCTGACACAGCTTTTCTTCTGGATCGGCAATCAGAGCAAAGGGTAAGCCGAGCTTGGCGCTGAAGTTCTCGTGCGAGCGCAAGCTGTCGCGCGAGACGCCGGCGACAAAGCAACCGGCTTTTTGAAAAGCCCGGTGGTGATCCCGAAAATCTTGGGTCTCAGTGGTGCAGCCCGGCGTGTTGTCCTTGGGGTAGAAGTACAACACGAGCTTATGGCCAAGCGTATCGCTTAAGCGAATAATGCCAGCTGTGCTTTGCGCCTCGAATGGCGGCGCCTTATCACCCACGGTTGGTGAACCACTCATCTTACTCATCCTCCATAATCAGGGCCACGACCACGCGCCGGCCCTCAGCCATCAATATGTTGTAGGTTCGAGCCGCGGCATGGGTGGACATACATTCCACGCCGACGCCCGCGCGCAATAAGGGCAGCAGTACATCAGGTGCGATCATGACCTGTTTGCTGCCGGTGCCCACTAGAAGCACTTCAGGACGGTTTGGGTCGAGCTCAGGCACGCCACTTTCGGCTTCGAGAAAGGCCATGGGGTCTTTTTTAGGGCTACTTAAGCCGCATGCCTGAAACAGCAATTGCGTGGATATGTCTGAGGCCTGCTGCGCAGGCCAAGAAGCCACATCGCCTTCTGGCCCGAACACGACTGCGCCGTCATAGCGCGTTTGATTGATTTCGATGAAGCCAACACCGTACGCGGTGACGGTGTTTAGGCTTGGATTGCCATCATCGTGCAGCTTCAAATAAGGCTCCTACGGTTTTGTTGATCATACCCGAGCTCTGTGTCGCGCTCAGTACATCCATGGGCGCTTTGTCGCATATTCGAAACGAAACGCCGGGTTTCACAATATGAATTTGCTGCGACGCCGCAGATGCGCTAGATTAGAACGATTTTGCAATAAATACTGACCCTTCTTAAGACCCCTTTACCTTGCATGGATACCTGCCGGTCATGAAATCCTTCTCTCGAATTGAGCGCCTGCCGCCTTACGTCTTTAACATCACGGGCGAGCTGAAAATGGCGGCGCGTCGACGCGGCGAAGACATCATCGATATGTCCATGGGCAACCCTGACGGCCCCACACCGGAGCATATCGTCCAAAAGCTCGTTGAGGCCTCGAGCCGGCCCAGCACGCACGGGTATTCCGTATCGAAAGGCATCCCCCGTTTGCGTAAGGCCATTACCGACTGGTATGCGCGCCGCTTTGATGTGGCGTTAGATCCAGATACCGAGGCCATCGTGACCATCGGTTCAAAGGAAGGTTTGGCGCACTTGATGCTTGCGACCTTAGACGCCGGTGACACGGTTTTGGTACCTAATCCAAGCTATCCGATTCACATCTACGGTGCGGTCATTGCTGGGGCCAACATCCGCTCGGTTCGTATCACCCCGGGTGTCGACTTTTTAGAGCAGCTCGAGCGCGCGGTCAGCGAGTCAATTCCAAAGCCCAAGATGATGGTGCTTGGCTTTCCGAGCAACCCAACGGCGCAGTGCGTTGACCTGCCTTTTTTTGAGCGTGTGGTGGAGTTGGCCCGGGCCCACGACATCTTGGTCGTGCATGACTTGGCGTACGCCGATATTTGCTTTGACGGGTTTAAAGCACCCTCGATCATGCAGGTCCCTGGTGCGCGCGAAGTCGCGGTGGAATTTTTCACCATGAGCAAAAGCTACAACATGGCTGGCTGGCGGATCGGTTTCATGGTGGGCAACCGTGATCTGGTGACGGCTTTGGGCCGCATCAAGAGTTATCATGACTACGGTACTTTTACACCCCTGCAGGTTGCCGCGATTGCCGCGCTCGATGGACCGCAAGATTGCGTCGATGAGATCGTCAAGAAGTATCAGACACGCCGTGATGTCTTGGCCAAAGGGCTCCAAGAGGCGGGCTGGGAGGTCGAAGTGCCTAAAGCGTCCATGTACATCTGGGCACGCATTCCGGCGCACTACCGCGAGATGGGCTCGCTTGAATTTGCCAAACGCGTGCTTGAGATGGCCAAGGTGGCGGTTTCGCCCGGGATTGGCTTTGGCGATCAGGGCGATGAATACGTGCGTTTTGCGCTCATCGAAAACGAGCAGCGCATCCGGCAAGCCGTTCGGGGTATTAAGGAAATGTTCAGAAAGGATGGGTTGCTCTGATGGAATCAATCAAGCTGGGCTTACTTGGCCTGGGCGTGGTCGGCGGTGGCACCTGGAATGTCCTGCAGCGCAATGCCGAAGAAATCAGTCGGCGAGCTGGCCGGCAGCTCGAGGTGGTTCAGATTGCGGTACGTGATCTGGCAAAGGCGCGCGCGCGCGTGGGTCATGACGTCGTCATCACGGACGACGCGTTCGCAGTGGTCAATAACCCCGAGATTGATATCGTCGTGGAGTTGATCGGTGGGGTGACGCTGGCGCGTCAATTGGTGTTGCAAGCCATCGATCAGGGCAAGCACGTGGTGACAGCCAATAAGGCGTTGCTCGCGCAGCATGGCACCGAGATTTTTGAGGCAGCTAGCGCCAAAGGGGTCATGGTTGCGTTTGAGGCTGCCGTCGGTGGCGGCATTCCGATCATCAAAGCCATCCGTGAAGGCCTGACCGCTAATCGCATCGAGTGGCTCGCCGGGATCATCAATGGCACCACCAATTACATCCTATCCGAGATGCGCAGCCGTGGCTTAACGTTTGACCAGGCGCTGGCGCAAGCGCAGCAACTGGGTTACGCAGAAGCCGATCCGGCAGCCGATGTGCTTGGGCATGACGCAGCACAAAAACTCACGCTTTTGGCCTCCATGGCCTTTGGCATCCCGGTGCAGTATTCGCGTGCCTATATCGAGGGCATTACCGACGTTCAGGACCAAGACATTCAGATCGCTGAGCGTTTGGGCTTTCGTCTGAAGCTGCTTGGCATCACGCGACGCCGCGCCGATGGCATTGAGTTAAGAGTTCATCCCACGCTCATACCGAGCCAGAGTCTTTTGGCTAACGTCGAAGATGCCATGAATGCCGTGCTCGTTAACGGTGACGCCGTCGGTCAGACGCTTTATTACGGCAAGGGCGCAGGCGAAGAGCCAACCGCTTCAGCGGTGGTGGCGGACTTGGTCGATGTCACACGCCTACACACCGCAGACCCCGGTCACCGCGTGCCCCATTTGGCGTTTCAGCCACATTCGATGGCCGACATTCCGGTGTTGGCAATCGAACAGGTCCGTTGTGGCTACTATCTGCGCATGACTGTGAGCGACCAGTCTGGCGTGCTGGCGCAAATTGCCGGCGAGCTTGCGAAGTTTGACATCTCGATCGGTTCGATGATTCAAGAGCCTGCTGATCAGGGCACTGCCACGCTGATCTTTTTGACGCACGTGGCCATGGAGCGCGATATCAACGAAGCCATTGGCGCCATTGAGACCATGGCGATCATGCGCTCCAAAGTCACGCGCTTGCGAGTCGAGACATTCTGATGCGTTATATCTCTACCCGCGGCGGTATGGCGCCGCAATCATTTCAGGACGTTTTGTTAGAAGGTTTGGCGCCAGACGGTGGTTTGGCTGTGCCCGATGCGCTGCCAACCTTATCATCGTCCCAACTCGAGCAGTGGCGCGTGCTCAGTTACCCGCAGCTTGCTGCGCAGGTGCTCGCTTACTTTGCCAGCGACATCGCAACCGATCGCCTAGAGGCGATGACGGCGGCTGCCTATAGTCAGGATGTTTGGCGCAGTGAATCGGTCGTCGATGTGCGCCCGCTGCCCGATGGCATGAGTCTGCTTGGCGTATCTGAAGGGCCGACTCTGGCGTTTAAAGATATTGCCATGCAGTTTCTTGG
>SKIZ01000114.1 GCA_007116135.1 Burkholderiaceae bacterium | reverse complement strand
TCAATGCCCTGCGGACCGGCCTCGCTGTATCCGTCGCTATAGACTGTCACCACTTTGGCGCCAGCTTTTGCGCAAGCCTGAAGTTGCTGCAAGACCAAGTCGGCACTGACCATAATGAAGGCGTGATCGATTGGCTGCGGACAGTCCTGGACGCTGCTGTAGGCCTTCTCCTGCAAAACCTCTGGTTGCGCGTGGTTAATCGGGTAGAGGGTGACCTCGCAGCCATGCTTGCGAGAGAAACGAAGCGCCCGAGCGGTGTTCTTCTTTGGGTTAGAGGACACACCAACGAGTGCCACACGTTTGGGGTTAAACAAAGCCTGGGCAAAGGCGCTTGATTCATGGGGTGATGTCATTGTTCAGTACCCTGACCGTAAATGAAAAGAGATCGGTGAGCCCCTTGCAAAAGTGCAATCAACTCAAAAACGATGCAAACCTTAACATACGGGATTACCCGTGTTTTTAAGGGCAATGTCGTGAATCGCAAGGCGGCAAGCGGCTTTCTATTAAATGACAAAAGCCTTTCTTAAAAACTTAAAAACGCTTTGAGGGTGTAACTGCCCCATTAAACGCAACACAATGATAATGTTCCGTACCTGTTCAGCGTACCCGCTGGACTGGCGATCACATCCATAGGAGATAACCCTTATGCTAACTCTACTCAAAAAAAGCTTGGTGGCAGTTACGGCCATAGCAACCGTGGGCCTCATTGGCTCGCCCGCACAGGCACAGGCTGATAACTATCCCGACCGACCGATCCGACTGCTCGTTGGCTTCGCTCCAGGCGGCGCAACCGACATCGTGGCTCGCTTGTTAGCAGCTGAGCTCGAGAAAAAGCTTGGCCAACCCGTGGTGGTCGCTAACCGTGCCGGTGGTGGCTCGAACATCGCCGCTGCTGAAGCCGCTCGTGCAACACCCGATGGCTACTCGCTCTTTATGGGCACCATCGCACAAACGATTGGGCCGGCGATCTATTCCAACTTGGGCTATGACACCAAGAAAGATTTCGCACCGATCATCCAAACCATGGCATCGCCCAGCATTTTGGTGATCAACCCCGATGTGCCCGCAACCACGGTCGCAGAGCTCATTCAGTGGGCCAAAGACAATCCAGGCACGCTCACCATGGCTTCGTCCGGTGCCGGTGGTTCGCCACACATGGCATCTGAGCTGTTGAACATTCGCGCCGGCATCGACTCGCTGCACGTGCCCTATCGTGGTGCCGGTCCAGCCATGAATGACGTCTTGGCTGGCGTTGTGTCTGGTGGATTCAAGACCGCCACAGCAGCCATCCCTCAGATTGAAGCGGGCAATATTCGCGCCTTGGCCGTGGCTGCGCCCGAGCGTCTGCCCCAACTGCCTGATGTCCCGACCATGGAAGAAGCTGGCGTTTCAGACTTTTTGGTGACGTCATGGAATGGCTTGTTTGCACCAGCTGGCACACCGCAAGCGATCATCGACAAGCTTGCTCGGGTGACAGCCGAAGTGCTCACGCAGCCTGAAATCGTTGAGGACTTTAAGAATCGCGCCGCTGTGCCTGTCGGAGGTACACCGGATGACTTCGTGAAGTTCATCGATTCCGAACTGGCAAAGTGGGAAGAAGTGGCTCGCGAAGCACAAATCAAATTGGACTAAAACATATTTTGTAGGGAAGCAGCAGCATGGAGTTTTCGTTATCGCCTGAGCAGCAAGAGTTTCAAGAGGCCGTACGCCGGTTTGCACAAAAGCATTTGCAAGACGGTGCACTGGCCCGCGCACACTCTGATGAGTACCCTTGGGATGTCAGCAAGTTAATGGCACAACAAGGCCTTCTGGGCATCACCGTGGCTGAAGAAGACGGTGGCATTGGCGGCACATTGATGGACGCCGTCATTGCCATCGAGTCAGTCGCCAGCGTTTGCCCAAGAAGCGCCGATGTCGTTCAAGCGGGCAACTTTGGGGCGATTCGCGTACTTGCCGAATATGGCAGTCGCGAGCAGAAAGAGCGCTTCTTGACACCCCTGCTCTCGGGCGATGCGTTAATTTCCGTGGGGATGACCGAGCCGGACGCCGGCTCGGCCGTCACCGATTTACGCAGCCATGTCACGCGTGACGGCAACGGCTGGCGTTTGAACGGCACCAAAGTTTTTAATACCCACATCCCGCACGCTCGCTACATGATTGTGTATTGTCGTTTTGGCCCCGGTGTCAATGGCATCGGTTCGGTGCTCGTTGACACCAAAGCCGAAGGTATTCGCTTTGGCAAGCCCGTGTCATACATGTCGGGCGAAAGATGGACCCAAATTTATTTTGACAACACCTTTGTCCCTGATGATCAGGTCATCCTCGGCGAAGGTGGGTTTAAGAAGCAGATCTCTGGTTTTAATGTCGAGCGCATTGGCAATACCGCACGCTCCTTGGCATTGGGCCGCTACGCCTTTGAGGAGGCGCGCCAGTGGGCGCTGCAGCGCGAACAATTTGGACGCCTTTTGTGTGAATTCCAAGGGCTGCAGTGGAAGTTTGCTGACATGAAAATCAAGCTCGATGGCGCGCAACTGCTGCTCTATCGCGCTGCAGTCAATGCCGACAAGGGGCTGCCCTCACCCATGGACACGGCAATTGCCAAGGCCTACTGCAACCAGATTGGCTTTGAAGTGGCCAATGACGCATTACAAGCCATGGGTGCAACCGGCTACAGCATGGAATCATTGGTCGAGTATTGTGTGCGTCGCTGCCGCGGATGGATGATCGCAGGTGGCTCGCTCGAGATGCTTAAGAACCGAATCGCCGAAGGCGTCTTCGAACGTAGCTTCTCGCAACGCCCGCCCAAGCCCGCCACAAGCAACACTTAATTGATCGGAGTCTTTAATGGCCACAGATAAACTTGAAAAATGGCG
>SKIZ01000195.1 GCA_007116135.1 Burkholderiaceae bacterium | reverse complement strand
GTTTTGAAGCGATTCAAGTGGTTTTATGCACTGGCGTTTGCGGTGTTGCTAGCCGGTTGCGGCAACAACCCAACACCGCAATACACATCAGATGGATTTAACCCGCCTTACAACTACTATTGACCGCTGGTATGGTCACTGGCCTGGCGGGTGCGTGACGATGCTGCGCAAATCGGCGTGATCTTCTGTCAGGTGCGCAAGGTTAGGTTTTGGGCGCGCCAGTGTGGCATCGGACTGCATGGCCTGCTCAAGGGCGTGACCAATTGCCAGCAATCGCCCGTCCTGATAAAGCCCGCCTGTGACCTGAAGGCCAAATGGCATGCCCGACTCGTCTAAACCGGTTGGTAGACACAAAGCGGGCATGGTGCTCAGTGTCACCACATATGTCAGTGATAGCCATTCGTAATAATTGCGCATCGCCTGACCATCAATTTCGCTGGCGTAAAGGGTTTGCCACGGGAAGGGGGTGATCGGTGTCACAGGCGAGATGATCACATCGTATTGCTGAAGTTTGCGCGCAAACGCTTGCATGATGTTTGTTTGCTGCAGGTGGGCCCAGGCTCGATCAGCCAGCGTCATCTGTTGGGCGAGCTCGAGGTTGGCTCGTACGTTGGGGCTCAAGCTGTCTGGGTTTTGCGCGAATTGCTCACCCATCTGTGCGATGAAACCCTCGGCACGCAGCACGTCAAAGGCACGGTGCATATCACCGAGCTCAAATTCAATCGGCTCACAGGCCTTGACCATCGGCGTGATGGCCTTGATGCGGTTCTCAAAGACGCGCTTGATCATCGGGTCAACCACACAACAACCAAAATCAGTGGTGTAACCCACCTTGAGTTGACTTAAGTCGATGGCAGTCAGCGGCCAAATACCAGTGCGATCAACTGGAAAGGCCAACGGGTCCATCGGCTCATCGCCAACACAGGCTTCATAGAGCAGTGCCATATCAGCGATGTTGCGTGCCATGGGCCCCACGACATTGAGCACCGACCAACCGAGTTTGCGACCCGATTGGGCAATCATCCCAGGCGAGGGCCTTATGCCAGCCACCCCGCAATAGCCTGCGGGGATGCGCAAAGAACCCCCGACATCCGATCCGGTGCAAAGTGGCAGCATATCGGTCGCTAGCGCGGCGGCTGACCCACCCGATGAGCCACCGGCGTTTAAGCTTGGATTAAACGGGTTGCCCGTGGCGCCCCAGACCGCATTGCGGGTGTTGGCGCCGGCGCCCATGTCTGGCGTGTTGGTTTTTGCCGCGATGATGGCCCCGGCAGCCTTTAAGCGACTGATTAACGAATTGTCTTGCTTTGGCACGTGGTTGGTGTAGCGGGTGTTGCCAAAGGTCGTCAAAAGGCCAGCGGTTTCGGTGAGATCTTTAATGCCCAACGGCAAGCCATGCAGCGGGCCAAGCGGCTGGCCTTTCATGACAGCGGTCTGAGCCGCTTGAGCTTGCTCACGGGCCCGGTCAAAGTCCGTGGCACAAAGCGCATTCACACCGGGGTTTAGGGTATTCATCTGTTCGATGAACGCCTCAAGTATCTCAACCGGTGACAGTGACTTGCGCCCGATATGTTGACGCAACTCGATGGCCGATAGGGCAGTAATCTCTGTTTTCATAAAGCGCAATCCCCTTTGTTTAGTGCTAGCGTACAGCACAAACGGGGACTGCGACGAGCACGCGCCCTATCGATAAACCGCTAGCCGTGGGTGGGTACGACCGTGGAGAAGCCGGCGTCAACGTGCATGATCTCACCGGTGATGCCAGCGGCTAGATCGGACAGTAAAAACGCGGCCGCATTGCCCACGTCTTCAATGGACACATTGCGACGCATGGGGGCGTTGGCTTCTACGTAACGCAGGATTTCGTTGAAGTCTTTGATGCCGCTGGCAGCCAGTGTTTTGATTGGGCCTGCCGAGATGCCGTTGGCACGGATGCCCATGGGACCGATGTTGCTGGCTAGGTAGCGCACACTGGCTTCTAGTGACGCTTTGGCCAAACCCATGGTGTTGTAGTGCGGCACGGCTCGCTCTGCGCCCAAATAAGTGAGTGTCAAAACCGACGATGGTCGGCCTTGGAGCATGGGCAGCCCTGCTTTGACCATGGCGCCAAAGCTGTAGGCTGAGATGTCATGGGCGATTCGAAACGCCTCACGAGACAATCCGTCTAAAAACTCACCTGCGATGGCTTCACGCGGGGCAAAACCAATGGAGTGGACCAGGCCATCAAGCCCATCCCACTCGGAGCGCAGATCGGCAAACACGGATTCGATTTCGTTGTCATCGCTGACGTCGCAAGGCAGGACGATCTGGCTGTTGAAGTCCTTTGCAAAACCTTCAACCCGAGCTTTAAAGCGCTCGCCCACATACGTGAAGGCTAATTCAGCGCCTTGTTCGTGACAGCTTTTGGCGATGCCATACGCAATGGATCGGTCAGAGATCACACCTGTAATCAGAAATCGTTTGCCAGACAGAAAGCCCATGGTTTTTCCTGTTGATGATGAATTGATGATTCTTGTTTCAGCCGGGCACCCGAAGCCGCTGACCGATACGCAATCTTGAGCCTTTGATGCCATTAAGTTGCCGTAGTGTACTGACTTGAGTCCCAAATTGTCTGGCTATGCCAGACAGCGTGTCGCCGCGGCGCACTCGGTAGGTGCGGGTACTGGCGCTTTGGGTGGTTGCCACAGCGAGATTTGCCGTCGAACCTGGGATGATTAATACAGTGTCAGCGGCAAGCGTCTGGGTACTGCGTGGCAGATCATTGGCCCGGCGCAATGTCTCGAGCGAAACGTTGAATTGCCCGGCGATATCTGCAATGCGCTCACCACGCTTGGCTTCGTACTTGCGCCAACTGGTCAGGTCACCCTCATAGGCCGCTAGATTTGCAAGGTAGATGGGCAATTGCTGGCGCGGCAAGACGATCTCGGGGGCCAGGTCAGCCAGAATCACCCCTTGGTTATATGCCGGGTTAAGCAGGGCGAATTCTTCTAAGGGCATTTCGGCGAGTTTGGCAGCCACTTCAATGTCAATGTCGCGGTCTTTGGCAATCGCCACAAAAAATGGCTCGTTGTTGATGATCGGCATGATCACGCCGTATCGTTCCGGGTCGCCAATCACGTTCTTGATGGCCTGCAACTTGGGCACGTAATTGGTGGTCTCGCGTGGCATGCGCAGATAACGATAGTCCAGCGGCAGTCCGGCTTGTTCGTTGCGTGCTAAGGCGCGTCGCACCGAGCCCTCGCCCCAGTTGTAAGACGCGAAAGCCAGGTACCAGTCGCCTTGCAACTCGTAGAGGTATTCGAGGTAGTCCAACGCGGCATTGGTCGAGGCAATCGGATCACGCCGTTGGTCACGCCACCAGGTCTGTTCAAGCTCAAAAGCGGTGCCGGTGCTCGGAATGAACTGCCACAGGCCCGATGCATGGGCGCGCGAATAGGCATTTGGGTTGTAGGCACTTTCGACAAACGGCAATAGAGCGAGCTCTGTAGGCAGGCCGCGTCGGTTGATCTCATCGACGATGTAGTACAGGTAGGGGCCGGCACGATCGGCCATGCGCTGAATTGACTGCGGGTGTTTGGCGTAATACTCGGTCCATTGTTCTGACAGCGGGGTGTTTAGGTTGGGGATGGCATAGCCGCGCCGAATCCGTTCCCACACATCGATGGGTGGTTTGGTGAGGTCAATGGTTCGGGTGGTGACCTCGGCGCCAGGCTCCTGGTCGCTATCAAGCGTGCTGCAACCAGCCACGACGGCGAGCAATAGGGCCAAGATGAGAACAGAAATAAAACGCAAACGAGTCATGGTCTACTTAAAGTTGTTTTTCCAGGTTCGAAGCGCAGCCAATACGCTGACTGGATCGGTGTCGGTCTGGCCGCTGAATCGATTGGCCGCCTGCGCCACGCTTGGCAGGCGCGCTCGCATAAAGGGGTTGCAGGCCAGTTCCGTGGCGATGGTCGATGGCACGGTCGGCACGTCACGGTCACGCCGGCTTTGGCAGTCAGCCATGAAGCTCGACAGCGCTGGATTGTCAGGCTCCACAGTGCTGGCCCAGCGCAGATTCGATAACGTGTATTCGTGCGCGCAGTAGACTCGCGTCTGGGGCGCGAGTGCTGCAAATTTGTCCAAGGATTGAAGCATCTGCGCCGGTGTGCCTTCAAATAATCGCCCACATCCACCGACAAACAGTGTGTCACCACAAAAAAGCACAGGCACATCCTGCACTTGACCGGTGTAGGCGATGTGGCCGGCGGTGTGTCCGGGGACATCGAGCACCGTCAAGCTCAAGGCGGGTGCTTCGATATCGACGCGCTGGCCTTGGCTAAGTGGCACATCGCAGACCGGCAAAATCTCCATGGCAGGCCCATAAACGCGTGCCTTGCAGCTGGCGAGCAAATCTTCTACACCACCGACGTGGTCTTGGTGGTGATGGGTGAGTAGAATGGCGGTCAGAGTTAAACCGTCAGCTTGCAGCGCTGCAAGAACCGGCTGTGCGTCGCCCGGGTCAACCACCACGGCGTTTAGGCCGTCGTCGATGAGCCATATGTAGTTATCGGCGAAGGCACGCACCGGGCGAATGCGTACCTCGCGCGTGTTGGGGCTGATTGCAGTCATTTTGCCAGGATACTGATGTCGATTCATGTTCAAACCCCCATTGTAGAACTGCAGCGATGGTTTGACAGCCCAGTGGGCCGTTACGTCCATCACTGGGAGCAAACGCGTGTCGATCAATTGGTGGTCGATGTGTTTGGTTATCGCGCTATTCAATACGGTTTACCTAACTTTAACCTGTTGAGCGCCAATCGGATGACATTTAAGGCTTATGCCGGGCCGGCGCGTCTGACTGCCGAGCAAGGTGCGCCCTGGCAGGCGAGCGTGGTTTGTGAAGCTGAGCAACTGCCTTTTGATACCGATAGTGTCGACCTGCTGGTGCTGCCCCACACCTTGGAGACAGCGCAGGATCGGCATTTGGTGTTGCGCGAGGCGCATCGTGTTTTAGTGCCAGATGGCCGACTGGTGATTGTGGGATTTAACCCTTGGAGTCTGTGGGGAATTAGAGCCCGAGTGCCATGGATCGCCCCCTGGTTTCCGGCCGGTGATGAGGGCGAGGTCTCACCGAACCGAATCAAGGATTGGTTGCGCTTGTTATCATTTGACATAGACCGTGGCTACTTTGGTTGTTATGTGCCCCCTTGCCGCACGGACAAGTGGCTTGCCCGCTTTGCTTTCATGGATTCAGCTGGTGATCGCTGGTGGCCTATATTTGGCGCGACCTATGTCGTTTCAGCCGTTAAACGGGTCGCAGGCATGCGGCTGATTACGCCAGTGTGGAAACGCAAGTCGCGTCGTCGTCGTGCAGCCGCTGGCGTGGCTGTGCAAAAAGATATCTCCTAACTGTATGACCCAAGAATCGACACCCGAGGTGGAAATTTGGACCGATGGCGCTTGCAAGGGCAATCCAGGCGTCGGTGGCTGGGGCGCGTTACTCAAGCGTGGCAGCCATGAAAAGGCATTGTGCGGCGGTGAACCCGACACCACGAATAACCGCATGGAACTGACGGCGGTTATTCAAGCGCTAAGGGCGTTAAAGCGACCCTGTTCGGTGGTTTTGCATACCGACTCGCAATATGTGCAAAAGGGTATTAGTCAGTGGCTGGCGAGCTGGAAAGCGCGCGGCTGGAAGACTGCTGCTAAAAAACCTGTCAAAAATGAGGATCTTTGGCGAGCGCTCGAAGAGCTTGCCGCTTTGCACTCGATTGATTGGCGTTGGGTCAAAGGCCATGATGGTGACCCGGGCAATGAGGCGGCCGATGCACTGGCCAATCAAGGCGTACTGACTGTCACCAAATTGGCCAGTTAGCAGTGACAAGGTGCTATAAAACACCCTTGGTGTGTTGCCGTCCTTGGGCGGCTGTCTCGGTATTTTGGCGTCAGTCATGACTAAATCTTCTCGCGTTGTTTTGTCTTTGGTCCTCTTGGCTGTGGGCGCTGCTGCAGGCTGGTATGGGCCAAGGCTGATACAGCCTTCGCCACCGGCTGCCAGCGCACCGTCGCCAGCGCCTGGGGTGCGCCCCATGGCCGTCGAATTCGCCGTGGTTGAGTCAATGGCTTTTCCCCGCGGCTTAAATGCGGTGGGCAGTTTGCGTTCAGACGAATCGACGATGATCAGCACCGAGGTGGCTGGTCGGGTCGTTGAAATTGGTTTTCGTGAAGGCCAGCCTGTCACACAGGGGCAATTGTTGGTTCGCCTCGATGATGAAGTCGGTCAGGCTGAATTGGCACAAGCGCAGGCTAATTTGGCGCTTGCGCAGTCACGCGCTGCGCGCTCGGGTCGATTGCAAAGTGAGGGCTTTGTCAGCCAGGAAGCGCGCGAGGATGCACAAAACCAGTTAAAGCTGCAGCAGGCGGCTTTGACGTTGGCGCAAGCGCGGCTGCAAAAGACCCGCATTGTTGCGCCCTTTGATGGCGTCATTGGTCTGCGAAACATCTCGATTGGCGACTTTGTAACACCGGGTCAAGCGATTGCTCCGCTTGAGGCTGTTCAAATGCTCAAGGTGGATTTCCGCTTACCTGAGCGGTTTGTCGCCGAAGTCACTTTGGATCAAGCGCTCGAGTTAGAAGTCGATGCCCGACCGGGCCAACGCTTTGAGGGAGTGGTCTATGCCATTAGCCCACTCATTGAAGAGGGCGGGCGATCGATTCTGGTTCGTGCCCAAGTCGATAACGCCCAGGGGCTGCTGCACCCTGGTATGTTTGCTCGGGTGCAGCTGATCACAGAGCAGACCGATGTATTGGTGGTGCCCGAAGCGGCGATGTCGCCATCTGGTCAAACCCAGTTTGTGTTTCGCCTAGTCGACGGCCAAGCCGAGCGTGTGGCCGTGCAGATGGGGGAGCGGCGCGCCGGTCTGGTTGAAATCGTCAGCGGTGTAGAAGAGGGCGATTTGGTTGTGGTTGCTGGGCTGCAAAGGGTTCGTGCCGGCATGCCGCTGCGCCCGCTCGGTGAGCCCATACCAGCGACTGAGGTTGCGCGTCAGGCCGCGGAGCGCGCGCGAGCCTTGCGGGTCGATCCCTCATGATTTTGTCAGACACCTGTATCAAGCGGCCCGTGTTTGCCACGGTGCTCACGCTGATTATTGTGGTCATCGGGATTATTTCCTTTACGCGTTTGACGGTACGCGAATATCCCAATATTGACGAACCCGTGGTCTCTGTCAGTACGACTTATCCCGGCGCCTCGGCCGAGGTCATTGAGTCGCGCGTGACCAAACCGTTGGAGGATCAAATTGCCGGCATAGAGGGTGTGCGGCTTATGACCTCAAGCAGTCGGGCCGAACGCAGCCAGATCACCGTGTCCTTTGAGTTGACACGTGATCCTGATGCTGCGGCAGCCGAAGTTCGTGACAAGGTCTCGCGCGCCCGACGGGCGTTGCCATCGGACGTCGAAGAGCCAGTCATTGCCAAGGTCGAGGCCGATTCGAGGCCGGTGATCTTTATGGCTGTCAGGGCCGGTGAGCTCTCGCCCATGGATGTCACTGACTACATGAACCGTTACGTCCTGGCGCGTTTGTCAGTCTTGCCCGGGGCCGCTGAGGTGCGCCTGTATGGCGCGCGCGAGCCATCGATGCGCATCAATGTGGATCGGGATCAGCTAGCGGCCTATCGACTCACTGTGCAGGACATTGAGAGTGCATTGCGCTCGCAAAACGTCGAAATTCCGGCTGGTCGAATCGAGTCCGACGCGCGCGAGTTCTCTGTGGTGTCTTCGACTGACCTGAATACGCCGCAGGAATTTCGAGACATTGTGGTGGCCAACGTGCAGGGCTATCCGGTGCGCTTGCAAGAGGTCGCTGATGTGCAGATTCTGCCTTTGAGCGAGCGACGCACAGCGCGCTTTAATGGTACTGAGTCCTTGAATTTGGGCATCGTCAAACAGGCAACAGCCAATCCGTTAGACCTGTCGATTGCCGTGCGTGACGAGGTTGCTCGCATTAACGAGACCTTGCCCTTTGGCATGGAACTCTATGTGTCGTATGACTCCTCGATTTTTATCGAGCGATCGATTCAGTCAGTCTACAAGACCATCGGTGAAGCGATGTTGCTTGTGGCGCTGACCATTTTCTTTTTTCTGCGGACCTTTAGAGCTAGCCTGATCCCGCTAGTGACTATTCCAGTCTCTCTGATAGGTGCCTTCGCGTTCCTTTACCTATTTGGGTTTTCGATCAACACCCTGACACTTTTGGCCATGGTCTTGGCCATTGGCTTGGTGGTTGATGATGCCATTGTGGTACTAGAAAACACCTATCGCCACATAGAGAATGGGCTAAAGCCCATCGATGCGGCGATCAAGGGCACACGTGAAGTGGCCTTTGCGGTTATCGCCATGACGTTGACCCTCGTGACGGTTTATGCGCCACTGGCGTTTGCCACTGGGCGCACCGGTCGGTTGTTTACGGAATTTGCGCTGGCGCTCTCAAGTGCAGTGCTGGTGTCGGGTTTCGTGGCGTTGACCCTCACGCCGGTCATGTGTTCGCGGCTACTGAAGCAAGAAAAGAAACATGGGGCTATCTATAACGGCATCGAGCGGTTTTTAAAAGCCATGACGCGTGGCTATCGAAAGACGCTGACCATGGCGCTAGATCATCGTGCCGTGGTGATGTTGATCGGTCTCATGTTTGCGGCGAGCAGTGTATTTTTCTTCACCAACCTGCGCAGTGAGCTTGCGCCGGTTGAAGACCGTGGCGTTATCTTTGGGGTGATTTCTGCGCCTGAAGGTGCAACCCTAGGTTACACGGCTGCTAATGCATTCAAAGTCGATGAGATTTATGCTGATATTCCGGAGGCCGCTGCACGCCAGTTGGTGATCGGTTTTCCGAATGTCACCGATGGCTTTGCTATTTTGCGGCTCAAGCCCTGGGAAGAACGCGAGCGCTCGCAACAGGAAATAGCCAACGAACTATTTCCCAAGTTCATGCAGTTGCCTGGCATACGCGCTTTCCCGACCAATCCACCTTCATTTGGCCTGCGCGCTACCTCGCGCCCCATCGAGTTTGTCGTGATGAGCCAGGTGCCGTATGCCGAACTCTACGACATGGTCAATGAATTTATCGACGCGCTCAGGCCATATCCCGGTCTGGGCAACGTCGATACGGACTTGCGCATGAATACGCCTGAGCTGCGTGTCACGGTCGATCGCGATAAGCTTGCTGACCTTGGGATCGATGTCGCCAGCGTTGGCCGCACACTAGAGACCATGCTTGGCGGGCGTCGGGTGACACGCTTTGAGCTCGATGGCGAGCAATACGAAGTCGTGGTCCAGGTCGAGCCGACTGCGCGCGATGAGCCCTCTGATATTTCCGGCATCTATGTGCGCGCGCGCGACGGCAGCATGGTGCAACTCGCTAACGTGGTGACGGTGCAAGAGACAGTTGCGCCACAGTCCCTTAACCACTTCAACCGATTGCGCGCTGTTAAAGTTTTTGGCAATATCATGCCGGGCTACACCATGAGTGAAGTGCTCGACCATATGTTCGAGGTGGCGCAGCAGACTTTCCCACCGACCGTACAGTTTGATCTCGATGGTCAATCGCGGGAGTACAAAGAAGCGGCTGCGAGCATCTATCTGGTGTTTGCGATGGCGCTGGTACTGATTTATCTGGTGCTAGCCGCGCAGTTTGAAAGTTGGCGCAATCCATTGATCATCATGTTCACCGTGCCGCTGGCCATGACTGGGGCATTGGCGGCGCTGTATTTCACTGGGGGAACGCTTTCGATCTACAGCCAGATCGGCCTGATCACCCTGGTGGGCGTCATTACCAAGCACGGGATCTTGATGGTTGAGTTTGCCACCCAGCTGCGCCAGGCGGGTCGATCCATCCGTGAGGCCATCACCGAAGCCAGTGTTTTGCGTTTGCGTCCCATCCTGATGACCGCTGGCACCATGATTCTCGGTGCCGCACCTTTGGCCTATGCCACAGGCGCCGGTGCTGAGTCACGCGAACAAATTGGCTGGGTGTTGGTCGGCGGCATGACGCTTGGCACCCTCATGACGCTTTATGTGATCCCGGTGGTCTATTCGCTGCTAGCCAGCACCAACATACGGGCGACCATCAAAACCGATCAGCCCGCCACCACTGCACCACAGGACCCCAAAGATGCGCTTGGTCATTCTTGATACCGAAACCACAGGTCTGGATCCCGATGATGGTCATCGGGTCATTGAGATCGGCGCAGTCGAAGTCCTTAACCGTAGTCTGACCGGGCGGGATTTCCACGCTTATCTCAATCCTGACCGTGACAGTGATCCGGGTGCCCTGGAAGTTCATGGGCTGACCACAGAGTTTCTTCAAGACAAGCCCCGCTTTAAGGATGTTGTGCAGGAGTTGCTCGACTTTGTTGGCCAGGCGCAACTCATCATCCACAACGCGCCATTCGATCTGAAGTTTTTGAACGCTGAACTCAAGCACATTGGCTTGGAGGCACTAACATCCTACAGCGGCCCGGTAACTGACTCATTGGCGCACGCCAAAGCGCTGTACCCAGGTAAGCGAAACTCATTGGATGCGCTTTGTGAGCGTTATGGTGTTCGCAATGCGCACCGCACGCTGCACGGCGCTTTACTGGATGCGCGTTTACTTGCCGAGGTTTGGCTGGCAATGACCCGAGGCCAGGATAGCCTAGCCATTGAGGATGAGGTGCACCCGGGCCAGACCTTTGCCGCCCAGCAGCAAAAGGCTTATGACCTGCCGGCCATTGAGGTTAGTGCTGATGAGCAGCTGGCACATGAGGCCTATTTGCAGACGCTGGATCAAGCCAGTGGTGATCAGACC
>SKIZ01000078.1 GCA_007116135.1 Burkholderiaceae bacterium | reverse complement strand
GCAATATAAGCATTCATGCGTTGCTCATTGTTGGAGTACTGTGCGCGCCTTTGATCAAGCAGGTAATTGGCACCAGCGCCAACACCGCAGCCGGCTGCAGCTGCCACCGCCATACAGGCGGCCTGGTTATCGCGGCTGGCAAACAGGCAACCAAGCACGCCAACGCCGGCACCGATCAAGCAGGCTTGCACGCCCGATTTACTCACAAACGTGGGCTTGTCTTGTTGCAGCAAGGGGTCAGCACCGGAGTTAGAGCCCATTCCCACCGTTTCACAGCCTGCAATGAAAAGCGCCATGACCGCGACAAGAAAAGGTTTGCAATAGCCTTGCATTCGGATTCTCCTTAGCGTGTAACCGCCATGCAACTGTCAAGCCAGTTCGAACGACGTATTGAGCGGTCTGAAATGTAAGCAGTCAAATTGGCTACGTAGACATCGATATAGCGATCAAGCAAGCTTGCTTGTCGAGCGATGACAGCCTGTTTAACAATCTCAGCCTGAGTTTCGATATCGGTCACAGCGTAAATGCTGCCCAATTCGACAATCGAATCCGAATATAACCCAGATACCGTGTCAAGCGAGGCTTGTGTTTCTTGGAGCGATTGAGCAATGCGTTCGCAGGTTTCGGGGCTGCTGCGAGGGTTGCTCGGATCACACGAGAGCGCTAAAAAATCGCGCCCCCGATTCAAGTGCTGTCCGATCTGGTTTTGCTGTGTACACAAGAACGCGCCGAAATTCAGGCTCGAACGAATCGCACGCGCACGCTGCTCTTGTTGCAGCTGGTTTGATATTCGCAGCTCCTGTAGTGCGCGTTGCAACTCCTGCTGCACTTCGCTGTCGGTGGCCCCGAGTGCGAGCTTGTCAAGACGATCGGCAGCGCTGCCTGCCTCGGCGTCGGCAGCGCTGCCACGGCTGACCCAGTTGGCCTGTAGCTCGCGCATCCGGTCGTTTGACGTGATGGCTGGTGCCACCAGCACGACGCGCATGCCGGTGGTGCTAATGCGGTTTTGTCGCCCGTCACGGTAGTAGGGCTGTTCAACGCGCCAGGCCGTGCGGATATCAGACTCGGGCGTGAGGTAATTGCCGCCACGCACGATAAAGCCACCCGATTGGCCGTGCCGACGCGCATGGGTGCGCAGTTGAAAGGGTTCAAAGATCATCTCATCGACATTGCCCAGCATGTCGTGTAACCCCAGTGCATTGGGTTCAAGCAGGCCCGTGAAACGCAGCGAGCCGTTAGCCGACTGGGGTCCGGCAAACCAGGCGTACTGAGACAGGCCACCTTGCATGGGCGGGCGCAGGTCCTGGAACTCGGTCGATGTCACAGCGATCCCGCCGCGCGCGGCAAATGACCACTCAGTTTCAGTCGGTAGTCGCACAAAGCCAGGCATGCCGTCTTCATGGGGCAGTTGATCAATGGCGTGGTTGAGCAACCACTCGGTGTAGCGGTCAGAAAACTGAATCGCCTCAAACCAGCTAAGGTCCCGCACCGGCAAGCGCAGTTGTCGTGCCGGTGTCGGGCAGGTTTCATTCATGACAGCGTCATATTGCAGCTGTGAGACCTCGTATTTGCCCATGAGGTAATAGCGCCCTGCAGCCTGCTCGCTCGTGAAACTGCCGGCGATGTGTTGTTCGTGCGGGCCTTCGAGCACACCCCAATCGCTTTGGCTCGAGCCCAAAGCAATCGGCAAATCGTCAAGCGGTTGTGTCAAAGGCACGAGCACCTGGCGAAAGACCATCGAGCCTTCACACGGCATCGGTAACACGACATCATCGGCAAGCGGCTTGGGGTTATAGAGTGCTTCGGCCCAAGCCGCTTGGTCATTGCTGGCCTGAGCCAAGGCAGTGCCTATGATGGTCACAGCCGCAAGCAGGGTAAAGAGGCGCATGGCGTTAGACATCCCTTAAGCTCTCGGAGGGTTGGACTTGCATCGCAAGAAAGCCGGCAACCAACGACACGAGCACTGCCACAATCAAAGCCATCAACATGGCAATGCCAAGGTGGCTGGCTTGAATCAAACTGACGTATTGCCCATCAGCCAAGGCTTGGCCAAGCAGCGCATCAAAGGCTTGGCTGCTGACCCAATATAGCCCTAAGCCAATGGCAAAGCCAACTGCGGTGAGCACAAGGGCTTGCACCAAGACGTAGCCAAATAGTGACCGGCGTGGCATGCCGATGAGGCGCAACAGCGCGAGGTCGCGGCGTTTGCGATCAACGTTGGCTGAAAAAGCGCCAATTAAAGATGCGGTACAGCCAAAAATGCCAAGCCAGGCAATGACGTTAAAGAGTAGCTGCAAAAGTCGATCCACCGCTTGCATCGCTTGAACATCGGCGAGCCTGGAACTCACATCAATGCCTTGATCTGCAAGCCATTGGACGGCCAAAGCCACCGAATCCAAGTCGCTGGCATAAAGCCGTGCGCGCGGATAAAGTTCGCGAGCCGGCACATCATCATCGGGCTCAAAAATGCCAGGCTCGGGCCAGGGCTCATCGTCGCGGAAACGCTCGATTGCCTCTAGCAGCGCCGGTGCAATCAAGGCTGCCGGGCGCCCAAAGGCCGCAGGTGCCAAGACGCCTGCGATTTCAAGCGGCACGCGCAAGACCTCGGTGCGGGCCTGGCGCTGGCGCGTGACAATCAGGGTCATCGTGTCGCCGGGTGAGACCTGAAGTCGCGTGGCCGCAGGCGCACTGAGCCAGGTTTGTTGTTGCCCGATGTCTTTTTGGTTGCGCACAGAGACGAGCGGGTCGCCTGCGCGCGTGGGTATAAGTTCGGCGTTGGCAATGTGGGCGGCCGCTGAGACGCGTAGATCGCCTGTGGTGTTCAAAGCGCGGGTCAGCGGCACCACAAAGCCAATGGACGCTTGTGCCTGGGCGCGATCAAACCAGGCCGTATCCAAGCGGTG
>SKIZ01000189.1 GCA_007116135.1 Burkholderiaceae bacterium | reverse complement strand
TGTCTCCCAGTCAAGCAATCGGCGCTTGATCTCAACACCCCAGCGAAATTGGCCAATGTCGCCGTCTTGGCGCAATACCCGGTGGCATGGCACCAGAAAACCGAGCGCGTTGGCTGCCACGGCGCTACCGACGGCTCGTGCGCCTTTGGCAAGCCCAATGCGGCGAGCCAACTGAGCATACGACACCGTTTGACCGATAGAGGTGGCCATCAGTTCAAGCCAAACCCGTCTTTGAAAGTGGGTGCCGCACAACACAATGGGCACCGAGCCTGGGTCAGCGAAGATCTGCGCGACCAACGCCTGGGCCTGCCGATCATCTCGCTGACTAGCTTGCGCCAGGCTCGTGGCACCAAAGGACAACTGACACACCCCCACCGAATCCCAAAACAACAAGCTCGGCCCCACTGGGCTGTCGCCCACACCACAGTGCAAGCGCTCAAGGGGCAGCTGCTGCAAACGGTCGATTTCAAGGACGACTGGCATCGCACCAAACTCTGGTTGCTGTATGCCTGCATGCTACCATCATCGTTGATCTGAATTTGCGCAAGGATCGTCAAGCGTTGCCTATGGACTATCCGCTACCCGTCTTTTTTGCGGTCCTGGGAGCGGCGGCCTTGCACGCATCATGGAATGCGCTGGTTCGCGCCGGCGGCAATCCGCTCTTACACACCGCGGCCTTGGTGATCTGGACAGGCGTCATTGGCCTGCCCATTGCGCTGACCATCGGTCCACCAGACCCAGCGAGCTGGCCATGGCTCGCGGCCTCGGTTGTCATTCATGTCTTTTATTACTTCACGCTGGCACGTGCTTATACTCACGGCGCGCTAAGCGTGATCTATCCCATCGTGCGCGGTGGCGCGCCGCTGTTTGTCAGCCTAGGGTCACTGGTCATCATCGGCGAGTCGCCAAGCCTTCTGGGATGGGTGGGCGTGATTTTGATTAGCCTGGGCGTGCTAGGCATTGCCTTTAAAGCCGACTTGCGCCATGCCCGCGTCGCGCTCGGTTGGGCACTGACTTGCAGCCTGACCATTGCGATTTATTCGGTAGTCGACGGTGTGGGCGCGCGCTTGTCAAGTAATGTCCTGGCTTTTACCGCCTGGATGTTCATGCTCGAGGGCTTGCTCTTTATTGTTCTCTTGAGTTTGGCCGGTCAAGGTCGGGCACTGGCGCAATACATCAGACAGCGAACCAAAGTGACTGCCATCTGTGGCGTCTTGTCGGCCGTTGGCTACGGCACAGTGCTTTGGGCCATGACGCAGGCGCCCATCGCCCTGGTCTCGGCCACCCGAGAGACGTCGGTGCTGTTTGCCGCACTCATCGGCGTGTGGTTCATGCACGAGCGACTGACGCCAAGGCAGTGGAGCGGCGCCTTGATCATCGTGCTTGGATTATTGGCACTGCGTCTTTAACGAACTAGCGCCCAAGCGTGACGCAATCCGGCGCCAATTGCAGGGGTGCGGCTGTGACAGCCTGTAGTGCGGCCAAATCAGCCCCCGTGACCATCGCGCGCACCACGAAATGATCTGCCTGGCGCTCAAGAATGGCCAAGTCGGTGTAGACCCGATCTACCACCCCCGGCCCCGTCAAAGGGTAAGTGCAGTTCATCACCACTTTGGGCCGCCCGTCACGGTCAACATGCTGCATCATGACAAATACCTGCTTGGCACCGGCCACCAAGTCCATGGCACCGCCAACCGCTGGGATCGCATCAGGCTCACCGGTATCCCAGTTCGCCAGATCGCCATTGAGCGCGACTTGAAAGCCACCGAGAATCGTGATGTCGAGGTGCCCACCACGCATCATCGAAAACGACACCACGTGATCACAGATTGAGGCGCCGGGGGTGAGCATCACCGCCTCTCGGCTGGCGTTGATTAAGTCCGGGTCGGGTTCTTGGCCTTCGGGCAAAGCCGTCATGCCCAGAATCCCATTCTCACTGTGCAAAACCACGCCTTGCTCGGGTTTGAGGTATTTCGCCACCAGTGTGGGCATACCCACGCCGAGATTGACATAGCTGTTGGCACGGATATCGGCAGCCACGACCTGGGCAAGTTGATCGCGAGACAATGGTGTCATGTTGTGCACTCAATTACACGTTGAACAAAAATGCCGGGCGTCATCACAAACTCCGGCGCGATCTCACCCACAGCGACCACTTCGTCGACCTGGGCGACCGTCACGCGCGCCGCCATGCACATGACTGGCGCAAAGTTACGGCCTGCGTAGCGGTAGGTCAGATTGCCCATGGCATCGGCCAAATGGGCTTTAACAAGCGCCATATCAGCAGCCAGAGGCTGCTCAAGCACGTAACCCCGGCCATCAATGATCCGCGTCTCTTTGCCTTGGGCCAGTCGTGTACCGTAGCCTGTTGGTGTAAAAAACGGGCCCATGCCCGCCCCGGCGGCACGAAGGCGCTCGGCCATCGTGCCTTGCGGCACAATCTCTAGCTCAATCTTACCGGCGCGATAACGCTCTTCAAACGCAACCGCATTGGGTTTCTTGGGGTTGGCCGAGCGTGCGAATGAACAAATCACTTTACGCACGCGACCCTGTTCAATGAGCTCGCTTATCCCACGCGGCCCACCACCGGAGCTGTTGCTCACCAACGTCAAATCCGTGACGCTCGTTTGCAGCAGGCCTTGGATCAGATCATCGGGGATGCCCGATGTGCCAAAGCCACCGATGAGCACCGTTGCGCCATCCTCAATGCCGGCGACAGCCTGCTGCATTGAAGTCACGACCTTATCCATCATTGCTTAGCCCGCCCCTTGATCTGTCTGCCTTGACTCACACTGGCTCGCCGTGAACACGCTGTTCTTTGGACGCACCAACTCATGGCTAAAAACTAGCACACTTACCACCCTCTTGGCGCCTCTAGACTTGGGGCGCTGATCAGATTTTGCAGGTAAAAATCAAGCAAGG
>SKIZ01000100.1 GCA_007116135.1 Burkholderiaceae bacterium | reverse complement strand
TTGGCGATGGCGTCGTAGATGGTTTGGCTAGCCATCAGTGCGCCAATCGGTTGATAACCCGCACCGAGTCCTTTGGCAATCGTAATCATGTCAGGCACGATGCCGTCGTGTTCGCAGGCATAGAGGTAGCCCGTTCGGCCCATGCCACACATGACTTCGTCTAGGATGAGCAACACGCCATACTTGTCGCAGATCTCGCGAATACGCTTGAAGTAGCCTGGCACCGATGGCACGGCACCCAAGGTGGCCCCAACCACGGGCTCGGCGATAAAGGCCATGACGTTCTCTGGGCCAAGGCGCTCAATCTCATCTTGCAGTTCGTTGGCCACTCGCAACCCGTACTGCTCTGGGCTTTCGTCATCGGCCTGCCCGCGATAGGCGTAGCAAGGCGAGATGTGGGTGGTGGGAACCAACAAGGGGGCGAATTGCGCGCGGCGCCACTGATTGCCGCCTGCGGCCAAGGCACCAAGGGTGTTGCCGTGATAGCTTTGGCGCCGTGCGATGACATGGTGGCGCTGCGGTTGACCAATTTCCATGTAGTACTGGCGCGCCAGTTTGATGGCCGCTTCAACGGCTTCTGAGCCGCCAGACACCAGGTAGACGCGCTCAATACCGGCTGGCGCATGGGCTGTGAGCTTATCGGCTAATGATTCGGCTGGCGCGCTGGTAAAAAAACCGGTGTGGGCAAATTCGAGCTCGTTGACTTGCGCGCGCACAGCCGCACGCACCACTTCGTTGGAGTGACCCAGGCATGAGACGGCCGCACCGCCCGAGCCATCAAAGTAGCGCTTGCCGTTGTTATCGATGATGTAGCAACCGTCGCCTTTGACAGCAACGGGCATGACGGCTTTGGCCGTACGACCAAAAATGTGATTAGGCATGATGATTAATTCCTGACAACATAGACGGATTGTTTGGCATGTCTGACAATTCTTGCGGCATTTGGCCCCAGAAAGTAGTCTTTGAGCTCGGGTCGATGTGCACCGAGCACAATGAGGTCGGCCTTCAGTTTCTTAGCCGCAGCGAGCACCTCGTGATAAACCGTACCATGCAAGACATGTGGTTTGACGCTGACCTCTTCAGGTATTTTGGCGTTGATCCAGTTGGTTAATTCCTGGCCGAGTTGCTTTAGGGCTTTTTTCTCGAAATCTGGCGAGAAATAACTCGCGACCTGCGAGTAGCCAAAGCGCGGCAGCACGCTCACCACATGCAGGGTGGTCTTGGGGCCTACGAGTTCAAGTGCAGCTTCTAGTGCTTTGTCTGACGTCTTGGCATCTGATAGATCAACGGGCAACAGAATAGTCTTGGGCATGGTCGACCCCCCCATTAAAAGGCTGGCTTGGTTTGGCGCCGGCGCTGCAAGACGATAACCAGCAGCAACAGCACCAAGGCCGGGATATAGAAGACCTCTTTGGGTAATCGATCGGTGGGCGAGAGCACACTGACGACTTCGACCCGGTCATCGAGGTAGAAGTCAAAGCCAGCCAAACGACGCTGGTAGGGACTATTAAACGCCGGGTCATCAAGGTAGAGACGCTCGCCTTCGGGCATAAAAATCATGCCCTCTTGTGCAAGACGTTCGCGAGCCGGTGCCTCTTCGGACACCGTATGCACCAGCGTGAGCTCAGTGAGCTGGCCAGTGGTGAAGGACGGGCCACGCACGACGAATCGAACCTGTTCACCGGGTTCGGCTTGATCGACGACTTGCGCAAGCTCGGTGGGCGCGACTTGCTCAAATGGCGCACTGACTTGGTCAAGCCAGAACCGCGGCACAAACAAGGTAAAAGCCACCAAAAGCAGCGCCGCACTTTCCCACAGACGCGAAGGCGCCAGTAAATAGCCTTGGGTGGCTGCCGCAAATAAAAGCATGGCAAAGGTCGCCACCAGAAAAATCCAGACCGCATGGCTAATACCTGCCCAAGTGCCCAGATCAATGCCATAGAGGATGAGCGTGGGCTCGTATATGAAAAGAAACGGCAAGGCGACGGTACGCAGTGAATAGAAAAACGCGGTAAAGCCAGTTCGGATCGGGTCGCCGCCAGAGACGGCGGCGGCGGCAAAGCTTGCGAGCCCAACCGGTGGTGTGACGTCGGCCATGATGCCGAAATAAAACACAAACAAGTGTGCGGCAATTAACGGCACGATCAGACCTTCTTGCGCGCCAAGGGTGACCACGACCGATGCCATGAGCGATGAGACCACGATGTAGTTTGCCGTGGTGGGCAAGCCAAGCCCCAAAATCAGGGAAAACAAGCCAATCAAAAGCAGCATGAACATCAGGTGACCACCGGCCAAAGCATCAACCAAGTCGGCAAGCTCGGTGCCAATCGGTGTGCGGGTGACTGTGGCCACAATGATGCCGGCAGCTGCGGTGGCCACACCAATGCCAATCATGTTGCGCGCACCGGCGACCATGCCATTTAGAAAGTCATCGATACTGACCTTAAATGCCGCACCCAGGGACTGACCGCGAAACCAGGCTTTGATGGGCCGTTGCGTCAATACGATGGCCAGCATCGTGGCTACGGCATAAAACGCCGATTTGCCCGCCGATTGCATCTCCACCATCAAAAACCAGACCAGCACCAAAATGGGCAGCAAAAAGTGCAGGCCCGTGGGGAAGACTTGCCCCATGGTGGGAAGCTTTGCATCGGGCGAGAGCGATTGCTCAATCGACAAATCATCGCGCTTGGCGGCAACCCGTAGCGTCCAAATGTAGACCGCGGCCAACACCGTGAGCACGATGGGGTCAGCAATTTGCGGCGCCACGCTCTGTAGGCCACGCACCCCATGAATCAAAGCGGTGAAGGCCAGCCCCGCAACCACGAACCCAATGAGCGTGCGCAGAAACATCGAGCTCAGGCTTTTAGCCGGCCCGAGTGCCGGCATGTCTTGCTTGAGGGCTTCAAGGTGCACGATGTAGACTAGCGCGATGTAGGAGATGACCGCGGGGATGAAGGCGTGCTTGATGACCTCGACATAGGGAATGCCAACGAACTCGACCATCAAGAAAGCTGCCGCGCCCATGACCGGTGGCATGATTTGGCCGTTAACTGAACTGGCGACCTCGACGGCGCCGGCCTTCTCTCGGGTAAAACCGACCTTGCGCATCAGCGGGATGGTGAAGGTGCCAGTGGTCACCACATTGGCAATCGAGGAGCCTGAGATCAGGCCGGTCATGCCAGAGCCCACGACGGCGGCCTTGGCAGGTCCACCGCGCAGGCTACCGAGTCCGGCAAATGCGAGCTGGATGAAATAGTTGCCCGCGCCGGCCTTATCGAGCATCGAGCCAAATAAAACAAAGAGAAACACGAATGCGGTTGACACCCCAAGCGGGATGCCAAAGACGCCACCGGTGTCTAGCCACTGGGCGTTGACAATTGAGCGCAGCGACAGGCCGCTGTGGGCAATCAAGTCCGGGATTAACCAGCCCGTGCCAAAGTAGGCATAACCCAGAAACAGCCCTGCGACCACGGTCAGCGCCGGTCCGAGCGCGCGCCGCGAGGCCTCAAGCAGCAACACGATGCCCACGGCACCGACCACGATTTGAGAAGGCTGTGGCAGGCCTGAGCGTGCGGTCTCAACGAGCTCGCGGTAGAAGAAAAACACGTAGAAGGCCGTGCCAGAGGCCACGATCGCGAGCACCCAGTCCAGAATCGGAATTCGGTCGCGCGGCGATGAGCGCAGCGCCGGGTAAACCAGAAAAGCCAAAAGCAGGGCAAAGCCCAAGTGAACCGGTCGCGTCTGCGCTGAATTGAGTGCTGGGATGTATTGGGCAAACCAAAGCTGTGGTTGCGCAATCCAGAGTTGAAATAATGACCAGCAAAATGCCACCGCGGCGATAAGCCAGGCGATCTTGCGGTTTGTGGGTTGGCGTGCGCCGGTGTCAGCTCGAGCAACCAGCTCCTGGAGCTCGTCGTCGCTGAATTCGCGCTTTGATGCAGTGGCAGTCGTCATACTAATTGGCGCTTAGTCGTTTGAAACAAAGCGCGAATCATACTACCTGTTTGGCATGGACTCGCACAGGCCACCAGCCTGGTTTGTGTGGTGGTGGCCTGCGCGTCCATGGTCTGGCTTGGTCGCTTTAGTTCAGCAGACCCGCTTCACGGAAGTACTTCTGGGCACCGGGATGCAAGGGTGCCGACAGGCCGTCTTGAACCATTTGCTGGGCATCGAGATTGGCCAGTGCCGGGTGCAGCGAACGGAACTGATCAAGGTTCTCAAAGACCGACTTGGTTAACTGATAGACCACTTCATCAGAGACATCGGCACTGGTGACGATGGTCGCACCGACCCCGAAGGTGGTGGTGTCATCAGCGTTGCCACGATACATGCCGCCGGGGATGGTGGCCATGCGGTAGAAGGGGTTTTCTTCAACCAAGGCACGCACCGCGTCGTTATCGACGGTCACGAGCACCGCGCTGCAACCGGTGGTGGCTTCCTGAATCGAGCCGTTGGGGTGACCCACGGTATAGACAATGGCATCGACGTTGTTGTCGCACAGGGCTTGGGCCTGTTCAGCGGGTTGCAATTCCGAGGCCAACGAGAAGTCGCCCATGGTCCAGCCCATCTTGTCCATGAGCACTTCCATGGTGTTGCGCTGACCCGAACCGGGGTTGCCGACGTTGACACGCTTGCCTTTTAAGTCTTCAAAGGTGGTGATGCCAGCGTCACCACGGGCCACCACGGTAAAGGGCTCGGGGTGAATGGAGAACACCGCGCGCAATTTCTCATCAGGGCCTTGCTCGGTGAAGCGCCCCGAGCCGTTGTAGGCATGAAACTGCACATCCGATTGGGCCACGCCAAACTCGAGCTCGCCGCTGCGCAGGGCGTTGACGTTAAAGACCGAGCCGCCGGTCGATTCCGCACCGCAACGAATGCCGTGCTCCGAACGCGTCCTAGCGAGCATCCGGCAAATGGCGCCGCCTGCCGGATAGTAGACGCCTGTGACGCCACCGGTGCCGATGGTAATGAAGGTGGGCTGCTGTGCTTGGGCCGGGGCGGCGCTCAAGCCGATTGCCGCGCCCAAAGCCAGCGCACTTGCGGTTGCCAATAGTTTCATATTGATCTCCAGATAAAGTCATGATCGTTAAAAGGGCCACCCGCCAAGTCAGGCGATCAGACACCTTTATGACGTCGAGTATATGACCATTCGGATCCGACACAAAACAAAACTTGCCTGCGGCGTGTGCCGGTGGTTTGTCAGTCAGGCGAAGTGAGCCTTTGGCGTGCTCGCTTTTGGTGCATCAAAGGGCGGTGCCATGACCTGTGCGGCCAATTTCTTTAAGCAACTCGGGGTTGCGCTTGATGTTGAGCCGGCTCCAACGCACGATGACAAGCATCAGCGTGGCCACGATGAGCCCAAAGATCACGATGATCAGGTTAATCGGGAGTTCTAGCTTGAGCATGAGGGCATAGACACCGAGCATGAGCAATATATTGAGTTGCTCATTGAAGTTCTGTACGGCAATGGAGTGCCCGGCTGACAGCAGCAGGTGGCCGCGGTGTTGCAGCAACGCGTTCATGGGCACCACAAAATAGCCCGACAGCCCACCGATGACAAGCAGCAGGCTAAACACCTCCCATTTCTCGGTCACAAGCGGCATGAACAACACCACCAGCCCCATCACAATACCCATCGGTAAAACACCGAGGGCTTTGGGCAACGGTACGCGACTGGCGTACACCGCCCCAAAAATCGTCCCAAACGCGGTCACGCCCATCAGGATCGATGCCTGATCGAGCCGATAGCCCAAGTGACTGCGACCCCACTCGATGACGATGAGCTGAAGTGTGGCGCCTGCCCCCCAAAACAGCGTGGTGACCGCCAGCGAGATCTGGCCGATCTTGTCGGACCAAAGGATGCGCACGTAGCGGCCAAAGGAGCGAATCAGTTCAATCGGGTTGGTGTGTTGTGGCCGGTATTGGACATTGGTGCGCGGAATCAGCAAGTTACAGATGGCTGCGGCAGCGTAAACGAAGCTGATGCACAGGATCGCCGCTTCAGCCGGGGTGTGCACAATTTGCCCAATGCTTGGATGGGCCAAGAGCCAATTGGAGACCGTGGGCGAGATCAGTACGCCGCCCAACACGGTGCCCAGGATGATCGAGACCACCGTTAAGCCCTCAATCCAGCTGTTGCCCTTGACGAGCTGCAACGGATGCAACATCTCGGTGACGATGCCATATTTGGCCGGGGAGTAGGCTGCAGCGCCCACGCCTACTAGTGCAAACGCACCAATAACCAGGTAGGCCGAATCGGCATCGGACAGGTCAAAGGCCCAATACCAGAACATCAAGAGGCAACCGGCGATCTTTAAGGCGTTGGTGGCAAACATCACCCGGCCCTTGGGGAAGGCGTCAGCAAAGGCACCCACAAAGGCCGCAAGTAACACGTACGTGGCGGCAAACCCCCACTTCATCATGGGAGCCATCCAGTCCGGGCTGTCGAGTTGCTGCAATAGCGCGATGGCAGCAATAAACAGTGCGTTATCAGCCAGTGACGATAGTGCCTGAGCGGCCATCACCAGATAAAAGCCTCGATTCACCCGTACGCTCCAAGAAATTCGGCTTGCAGTATAGCCGCAGCCTCATAACGGTGTGCGGTATCATCACGGGATGTTCAACCTGCGTATTTGCCTGAATCGACCGTGCGCCTGACTCAAATCAAATTAGCCGGATTTAAATCCTTTGTGGATCCGACCGTGATCCCGACACCGAGCCAACTCGTGGGCGTGGTGGGCCCCAACGGTTGCGGCAAGTCCAACATCATCGATGCGGTGCGTTGGGTCATGGGTGAGACTCGCGCCACGGAGCTTCGCGGCGAGTCCATGCAAGACGTGATCTTTAGCGGCTCAGGTGACCGCAAAGCTGCAGGGCGGGCCTCAGTGGAGCTCGTCTTCGATAACAGTGCCGGGCGCGCTGTCGGTCAGTGGAGCACCTTTAGCGAGATCTCGGTGCGCCGGGTTCTGACACGCGATGGCACAAGCAGTTACCTTGTGAACAATCAGCAGGTTCGCCGGCGTGATGTGCACGATATTTTTCTGGGCACAGGCCTTGGCGCACGTGGCTACGCCATTATTGGTCAGGGGATGATTAGCCGGCTAATCGAGGCGCGCCCCGAAGAGCTGCGCGTCTACCTCGAAGAGGCCGCTGGCGTGTCGCGCTACAAAGAGCGTCGCCGTGAGACTGCCAACCGATTGAATGACACCCGTGAGAACCTGACCCGGGTTGAAGACATTTTGCGCGAGCTCAACAGTCAACTCGATAAGCTTGAGCAACAAGCGCAGGTCGCTAGTCACTACCGTGACTTGCAGCAAGAAGGGCAACTGAAGCAGCATGCGCTTTGGTTATTGCGCGAACAAGCGGCCCACGAGGAGCAGTCGCGCTTGACGCAAAAGACCGAGCAAGCCGAGCAGGCGCTCGAACAAGCCACAGCGAGCTTGCGCCAAGCCGAGGCAGAGCTCGAGTCACGCCGTCAGGCCCACTACGCCGCTAGCGACTCGGTGCACCAGGCGCAAGGGCACCTTTATGAAGCCAACGCCAAGGTCAGCAGTCTTGAGGCTGAAATTCGTCACATCATCGATGCGCGCCAGCGTATCGAGTCTCGCCAAGCGCAGCTTGGTGAGCAGACCGAACAGTGGCAGGCGCAGGTTGAGCATTGCAATGAGCAACTCGCCATTGAGCACCAGGCGCTTGAGAATCAGGCCGAGCAGCTCGAGCAAGCCCGGCTAGCGGCCCAGCAAGCGCAAGCCGATCTGCCTGACATCGAGCAACGTGTGCGCCAGGCCGCAGCCACCCGCGAGCAACACCGCAGCGCGTTGGCCAAACTAGAGCAGGAATTGGCGCTCGTGGCGCAACGCCGTGGCGATGCCGAGCGCCAATTGCAAGCGATGGCACAACGCCGCGAACGCTTGCAGCTTGAGCGCCGTGAGATCGCGCAACCCGATGAGCAAGCACTCGAGCGCTTGAGCGGTGATAAACACGCCGCTGATGATCAACTGCAAGAAGCACAGGCGGCTTTGACTGATTTTGAGGCGGCATTGCCTCAAACCGATGCTCAACGCAGTCAGGCGCGCGAGACCGTTGAGCGCGAGGCAGGTAAGCTCGCGAGCTTAGAGGCTCGCTTGTCGGCCCTGGTGGCTTTGCAGGCCGATGTGGAGCGCTCGGGCAAACTTGAGCCTTGGTTAGCGCAACATGAACTGTCGAGCCTGCCACGGCTGTGGCAGAAGCTACAGATCCAGTCCGGCTGGGAGGCGGCCCTTGAGGCGGTGCTTCACGAGCGGATGGTGGGCGTTGAAGTCAGTAGCCTGAATTGGACGCAAGCGTTTGCCGATGATGCCCCGCCGGCCCGCCTGGCGTTCTACCAGATGCCGGTGCCAGCGGCGGCGGCTGCAGCCCAGGCCAATCTAAAGCCTTTGCTGTCTTTGGTGCAGACCAGTGACCCGGCTTTGCGCACATTGCTTGATCAGTGGCTTGGGCAGGTTTATTTGGCCGACAGTGTGGCCGATGCGATCGCCAAGCGTGCACAGTTGCCCGCCGGCGGCGTTTGGGTGGTGCGTCAGGGGCATCTGATCGATGCCAATAGCGTGCGCTTTTACGCCCCAGACTCCGAGCAGGCCGGTATGTTGGCGCGCCAGCAAGAAATCGAGAATCTTGAGCGCCAGATCAAGGCCCAGCAAATGCTGGCTGACCAAGCCCGCACGGCGGCCGCCCGTGCCGAGGTGGCCTGGCAGCAAGCCTCTGAGGCGGTCGTGCCGGCACGCCAGCGGGTCACGGAATTGACCCAACGCTGCCACGACTTGCAGCTATCGGTGGCCCGCTTGCAGCAAGAGACCGAACAGCGTCAACAGCGCTCGGCTAGGCTCGATGACGATTTGCACGAAATCGAGACCCAGCTCGAGGCCCTTGGGGCTGAGCGTGAGGCCGCCGAGGCGCGCTTTGCCGAACTCGATGAGCAATTGGCGCAAGACCAGACGGCGTATGCCGAGATAGAAATTCAGGGCGAAGCGATTGCGGCCCAAGCCGATCAGGTTCGCCAGCAGGTTCGCCAGCGCGAGCTCGCCGAGCAAGAGGGCGTGTTTGCCGAGCGCGGCACGCGCGCGCGCATTGCCGAGCTTGAGCGCAATTTACAGTTGGCCCACGACCAGCAAGCCCGTGCCACTGAGGAAAGCCAGGCCTTGGTCCATGAGCTCGCCACGCTCGATGCGGCCACACCAGAGAACGGTTTGCAAGAAGCGCTGCATGTGCGCGCCGAGCATGAAGAGGTACTAGGCCGGTTACGCGTGGAGATGGATACGTTGGCCGCCCAACTGCGCGAGGCTGACGAGATGCGCTTGACGCTTGAGCGTTCATTGCAGCCACAGCGTGAAGCGATCACGGCACTGCAGTTGCAAGATCAGGCGGCCCGTTTGTCGGCTGAGCAGTTTGCCGAGCAGTTAAATGAACATGGCGTCGATCGTGTGGCGTTGCGCCAAGCCATTGAGGCGCAAACCGATGGCGAGTGGCACAAGATTGGCTGGCTGCAAAGCGAAGTGCAACGTATTAACCGCCAGATTGAGGGGCTTGGTGCGGTCAACCTCGCAGCACTCGAGGAGCTCACCGCAGCAAGCGAGCGCAAGGTCTTTCTTGAGTCTCAATTCAATGATCTGCAAAGCGCCATTGACACGCTCGAAGACGCCATTCGCAAGATTGATCGCGAGACGCGCGAGCTGCTGCAAAACACCTTTAACCAAGTCAATCAGCACTTCGGTGAGCTCTTTCCCAAGCTGTTTGGCGGCGGTGAAGCCAAGTTGATTATGACCGGCGAAGAGATTCTGGATGCTGGGGTGCAAGTCATGGCGCAGCCGCCTGGCAAGCGCAACACCACCATTCATTTGCTCTCAGGCGGGGAGAAGGCGCTCACGGCAACGGCCCTGGTGTTTGCGCTCTTTAAGCTCAATCCGGCGCCGTTTTGTTTGCTTGACGAGGTTGATGCGCCGCTTGATGATGCCAATACCGAGCGTTATGCCAATCTGGTCAGTGGCATGAGTGATCAGACCCAGTTTCTGTTTATCTCGCACAACAAGATCGCCATGCAAATGGCAAAGCATTTGATTGGTGTGACCATGCAAGAGCAAGGTGTGTCGCGTATTGTGGCCGTGGATATTGACTCGGCCTTGCAGTTGGCTGCCGAGGCCGCTTAGGACTTACTGGCATGATGTTGGGGGAGGGCGCATGAGCGAGTTGCAAATCAGTCTGATCGTATTGGGCGCGCTGGTGATTTTGGCGGTCGTTGGGTTTAACTGGTGGCAGGACCGACGTGCACGGCGCAAGATGCAAGACAGCATGCCGGCAGTCGAGGACGACCCGTTACTAGATGATGGGCAGTCTACTGGTGATGCACCGCGTCGTGAGCCTGGGCTTGGACGTTTCGGATTGCAGGCCGCCGCGCAAGCCGCTGATGACAGCGAAGCGGCATCGCCCGAACCGGTGCGCTTGGCTGTTGAGCCAGACCCGATGGTGGAGGCCGTCATTGAGTTGCGCTTGGTGCAGGCGGCTAGTGGCGAGCAGTTATTGACGCATTTAGGCGCCTCGCTTGACTTGGGCCGACGGCCCGTTCGTGTGTTGCTGCAAACCGACGATGGATCGTTATCGAGCGAGATCGGTGCGGCGCGCCAGTACATCGGTATTCAGTTGGCGGTGTTGCTGGCCAATCGCGCAGGCGCCATCACAGCGATCGAATGGTCTCAGCTCTGGAGCAAAGCGCAGTTGCTCGCTGAGCAACTCGATGCCAGCGTTGAGGGCCCGGAGCAGCAAGATGTGCTTGAGCGCGCCGATCAGCTCGACAGCACATGCGCGACGCTCGACGCGCAAGTCACCCTGACCTTGATTCTGAATCAGACCCGCCCGGTGCTCGATGTGGTCAGCAGCGCCAAAGCCATGGGGTTTGTCGATGAGGGATCGCATCTGGCGTGGATTGGTGACCACGGCTTAGCGTGTTTCACGCTGTTTCGCGCCGATGCCCAACCGCTTGAAGGTGGACCCACGCTGGTCGATCGCATGACATTGTTACTCGATGTCCCGCGCGCGCCAGCCAATCCGGTGAACTTTGGCCGCATGCT
>SKIZ01000023.1 GCA_007116135.1 Burkholderiaceae bacterium | reverse complement strand
TGTTCGAGCTTGGCTTGGCGCTCGGCTTCTTCTTGGGCTTGACGCTCCTGTTCGAGCTTGGCTAGGCGTTCAGCCTCAAGGCGAGCTTGTTCTTTTAGCTCGCGCTCTTTTTCTTGTGCCAGCGCAATTTCCGCCTCCTGAGCGGCGAGGTCAGGTTGCGGCTCGGGTTCAGGCACGGGCTCGGGTTCAGGCACGGGCTCGGGTTCAGGCTCCGGCGCAGGCTCGGGTTCAGGCACGGGCTCGGGTTCAGGCTCCGGCTCCGGTTCGCGCACATCGGCTTGGCTAGTGAGTTCGGTCGTCGTGCCTTCTGTCCACAGTTCGACCTGCAGAGGTCCGGGGCTGTCAAGCTGCCACTTCCAGCCTGCGATCAGCATCACGACAATAACGGCGTGCACGAGCAGAGACAGACCAACAGCTTGGCCTGTCTCGCGTCCAATTCCCACTGTTGACCAGAGAGAACGATTGCTGCGGCGGCGGGGCATTAGTTTCCTGTGACAGGGGTCGTGTTTATTGGTTGATCACCTTGCCGTTGCTCAACCAGCAGGCCTAGGCGATCGATGCCGTTGGCCCTGAGTCGATCCATAAGCTCGACCACGGTTTCGTATGGCACTTGGCCATGTGCCGCAATGACGACCGGTTGCCCCGGTTCTCTAATACTCAAGATCGTTTGAGCAACTGCTTCTCGCGCAACGGGCTCGAACTCGGCACCAGGCTCACGCTTGCGCCATGATAACTCGCCTTGTTGCGTAATTTGTATTTCAATGGGGGCGCTTGGCACCACTGCGGCGCGTCCGACTGACGGTAAGTCGATAACACCGGGCGTGATCAATGGAGCTGTCACCATAAAAATGACCAACAAAACGAGCATGACGTCGATGTATGGAACGACGTTAATCTCGTTTTTCAGGCGACGCGCGCGCCGGGATGATCGCATTGAACTCATGAGTTCGATTGCCGCTGCAGAATATTGATAAATTCGTCCACGAAGGTTTCAAACCGCGTTGCAAGTCGGTCGATGTCAGTGCTGTAGTAGTTATAGGCCACAACAGCAGGAATCGCCGCAAAAAGGCCCATGGCCGTGGCGATTAGGGCCTCAGCGATGCCTGGCGCAACTGCCGCAAGCGTGGCCGACTCCACGGTGGCTAACCCGATAAATGCGTGCATGATGCCCCACACCGTACCCAACAAGCCGATGTAAGGACTCACGGAGCCTGCCGAAGCCAGGAACCCAAGGTTGGTCTCCATGTCGTCAAGTTCACGCTGAAATGCAGCTCGCATGGCTCGACGGGATCGATCAACCGAGTTGGCTGTGCCGTGAGCCTTGATGAACTCATTCATTCCAGCGTCAAAAATACGAGCCAACGCACCTTGCTCGGCACGGCGCTTGGTGACGCTTTGATGAAGTGAAGCCAGGTCGCCGCCGGACCAGAAGTCATCTTCAAAATCCTGTGTTTGTGCACGGGCTTTTTTCAGGGCGGCGCGTTTTGAAAAGATGAATGTCCAGGATACGACCGAGATCGCCACCAGCATGAGCATGATGATCTGAACGGGTAAAGTGGCCATCATTATGAGGCCAATAACGGACATATCTGGGTCAGCAGCCTGCATCTTTTTCTCTTGTCTGTATTGGATTGGTTGTGATTTGCATACGAACTACATTAGGAAGCGCCACGGGCCTGAGTGCTTTGAGGTCAACGCAGCCAACACGTATATTGCCATGTGCCAGCACGGTCTGAGCCCTCAAAACGCGTTGGGCGAAGTTTAACGAAGCCCGCCCGGCTTGTGTGATTAAAGTTTGCACAGTTAGTAAATCGTCTAGGCGGGCAGGCTGCCGGTATTTGATGTCCAGGTCTGAGACCACAAAGCCGACACCAAGTTCACTGGCGATCGCTTGTTGTTCGACTCCTAAACTACGCAGCCATTCTGTTCGAGCGCGCTCCATGAATTTTAGGTAATTTGCATAAAAGACGATGCCGCCGGCATCCGTATCCTCGAAATACACCCGTATGTCCCAGTGGTGTGCGCTTTTCCAGGCGATTTCATCAATAGCTTGAGGCATGATTATGTTAGTTTGCCGATGTTTCGAAGGCGCGGGCGACGTGATCCGTGACATCGGCAAAATCGACGAGTTGCGCGTTGGTTTCGTTGCGTGGCAGTAACTCGACTTGGCCATTGGCAAGGCCACGGTCACCCACGGTGATGCGAAGTGGCACGCCGATGAGCTCCCAGTCAGCAAACATGACACCGGGGCGTAAGTCCCGATCATCCAATATGACGTCGTAGCCTAGCGCCTTGAGTTCTTGGTAGAGACTGGTCGCTTTTTCCCGAACAGATTCACTTTTACCCCAGCCCAAGCCGCACACAACGATCTCAAACGGTGCCATGGCGCGCGGCCAGATGATGCCACGGTCATCATGGTTTTGCTCGATTGCGGCACCGACAATGCGCGTCACACCAATGCCATAGCAGCCCATCTGCATTAAAGCGGGTTTGCCCGTTTCATCCAGATAAGTCGCCTTGAGGGCTTGCGAATATTTGGTACCTAGGTAGAAAACATGGCCTACTTCGATGCCGCGCTGGATATTCAGTACACCGCGACCGTCGGGTGCTTGGTCGCCAGCGACGACGTTACGGATGTCAGCCGCGAGCGCAGGCTCTGGCAAGTCACGTCCCCAGTTCACACCGCGCAAGTGATAGGGCGCTTCGTTGGCACCACAGACAAAGTCGCTCATATTGGCAACGGTCAGGTCGGCGATTACGCTGACTTGCGATCCCAGGCCTACAGGCCCCAGGTAACCAGGTGGTGAGCCGAAATGTTCAATGATTTCCTGTTCTGTGGCAAACCGGAAGCCTTCCTCAAACCCTTGAAGTTTGCCGACCTTGACTTCGTTTAACTCGTGATCGCCACGAAGCAGTAGCAGCCAAATCCGCGCGGGGGCGTCTGCTGGATCGGTCGCCAGTACGATCGATTTGACTGTTGTTTG
>SKIZ01000066.1 GCA_007116135.1 Burkholderiaceae bacterium | reverse complement strand
CTCAAAGGGCGTTACCAGAGTTTCACCGAAGCCGATGTCACGGCGCTGCGCCAAGCTGGCTACGACAAACCGTTTAAGAACGTGCAAGCCGGCGTGGCCGATTATGTGCGCTATCAACTAAGCCAAGGCCACTTAAAGCTCGACTAGTGCGTTGTGTGTGTGCGGGTTAGTGGCCGCTCTAGTGGCCGCCCTAGTGGCCAGCCTTGTGGTTTTCCGTGATTGCGATTGGCCCCAGCGCTGCGGCAAGATAGGCGCTTTGTCTGCAAAGGGCAGCGAAGGGGGCTAAAAGTGAAGATGGCAATCGCACGCATGGGATGGGTGCTGCTGGCGTGTCTGGCATGGGGTTTGACACCGGCTTGGGGCGTGGATGTGAACCGGGCAAGCGCCAAAGAGCTCGAACAAATCAAGGGCATCGGCGCAAAAACCGCCAAGCGCATTGTCGCTGAGCGCGCCCGTGGTCCATTTGAGTCGCTTGAGCATTTGGCTGAACGGCTCTCTGGGATTGGCCCTAAAACCGTGGTGCGTCTAAAACAAGCCGGGCTTTGTGCAGGTAGCGCCACCGAGTCGTGCGCGCCGGCGCCGGCGCCAGGCCAACAGGCGCATGGTCTGGTCACGCCAGCCATCATTGGCCTGCAATGACAAGGCGGTTATTGCCGCGCACGAGCCCAGCGCTTTAATACAATGTCACTCTTTAGTGGTGTCTAAACCGCTTCCATTTTTTACAGGATTACGGCCATGAGCCAGCAACCCATCTACCCGACACTAGACCAATTGGTGGGCAACACGCCCTTGGTGCAACTGCAACGCTTGCCTGGGGCGCTTGGTGCGGCGCGCGGCAATGTGATTTTGGGCAAGATGGAGGGCAACAACCCGGCCGGTTCAGTCAAGGATCGACCGGCCTTGTCGATGATCCTGCAAGCTGAAAAGCGCGGTCAGATCAAGCCCGGTGACACCTTGATTGAGGCCACCAGTGGCAACACGGGCATTGCCTTGGCGATGGTGGCTGCCATGCGTGGCTATCGGATGATTCTCATCATGCCAGACAACTTATCGCTTGAGCGACGGGCCTCGATGACCGCCTATGGTGCGCAATTGATTCTGACGCCAGCTGATCAGGGCGGCATGGAGTTTGCTCGCGATTTGGCCAGCCAAATGCAAAGCGAGGGCAAGGGCATTGTCTTGGATCAGTTTGCCAATGCCGACAATCCGCTGGCGCACTTTGAGACAACCGGGCCCGAGATCTGGCAGCAAACCGGCCAACGGGTGACGCACTTTGTCAGCGCCATGGGGACCACGGGCACCATCATGGGCGTGTCCAAATACCTCAAGTCGGTCAATCCCAAGATTCAGATTGTTGGGGCGCAGCCAGCCGAGGGTTCGCAGATTCCGGGCATACGCAAGTGGCCTGAGGCTTATTTGCCCAAGATCTATGACGCAGCCCAAGTCGATCGCTTTGAGACCATCGAGCAAAGCGAGGCCGAAGCCATGGCGCGCGAACTCGCCGCACAAGAAGGCATCTGCGCCGGTGCGTCGGCAGCCGGTGCCTTGGTCGCCGCCCTACGCGTGGCTGCCGAGGTCACTGACGCCACGATTGTCTTTATCGTGTGTGATCGGGGCGATCGCTACTTGTCGACCGGCATCTTTAACCGATAACGCCAACGCCCAACCGACGTCTTAGTCCGCAAGCGCTTGGGCTAAGTCAGCCACCGCACTGGCGTAGAAGTAGCTGCGGTTGTACTCGGTGAGCGCAAAAAAGTTGGGTGTGGCCGTTCGGTATTGCACGGTACCGAGGTTCGGTAGGGCCAGGTTAATCACACCCAACCGATACTCGGCCCAGCGTCCAAGGCTGGCACCGGGTGCCAGTGTTGCACCGGCTTGCTGTAATTGCGACCAGCTCAGCGTGGCTCTGAGGCCGCCGTCAACCAGCGCAGCCGGGTCAGGCGGCAGTTGCACTGGTGCAAACACCGGCAACCCAGGCACCCAGCCGTGGGCCACTAAAAAGTTGGCCACCGAAAAAATCGCATCATTGACGTTGTATTCCAAGTCAATGCTGCGCGCCTCGGGGTCACTGGCCACGGCCCAAGTTTTTAGGCTGGTAGGCATGAACTGCGGGATGCCCATGGCGCCAGCAAATGAGCCAAGCGCGCGGTGGGCATCGAGCTTGCCCTGGTAGTGCAGTTCAATGAAATCGGCGAGCTGGCCTTGAAACATCTCGATGCGATCGGCGCGCGTGTCATCGGGGTAATCAAACGACAGTGTGACCAAGGCATCGAGGACGCGATGGTTGCCCATGTTCTGGCCGTAGAGGGTTTCGACACCGATGATCGCGGCGATGATGTTGGCAGGCACGCCAAAGCGGGCTTGGGCTTGTGCCAGGGCTTTGGCGTGTTCGGCCATGAAGGCGCGCCCGCCATTGATGCGCACGGGCTCAACAAAGATGTTGCGATAACGCGCCCAGTCCCGCGGGCGTACCGGCTCGCCGGGCTTAGCTGGGGTCATCTGCCGAATCGCCACAGGCAGGCGCTGGGCCCGCGCCAATAGCGCGGCCACGGCGTTATAGGGCAAGTCGCGCTCACGGGCCACACGCTGGGCATAGGCCACCACCTCGGGGCGCAGCAAATAGCCTTGTGCTTTGACGGGCTCGGTGGGCCAGGCGCGCGCCGGTGTGGACGGTGTTGGGGCCGCTGGCGAGGCGACTGCCGCTGTCACCACTGGTGCGGTCGCAGCGGCGGCATCGATGTTTGGGGGGCTGCTGGTGCACCCCATGAGCAGCAATAACAGCGATAATAGGAAAAAAGAAGACGGTAAATTCGCAAACGTTTTGGGCATAAAGACCTCATGGAGACACTCTATCTTACCCATCCGGCCTGTCGTTTGCACGACATGGGCCAGGCGCACCCCGAGTCGCCCGAGCGGCTTGACGCCATTGCCGATCAACTGCTCGCTAGCGGCATTATCAACTACATCGATATGGGCGAGGTTCGGGCGCCCGCGCCAGACAGTGCACTGACACGGGTCCATAGCCCGGCACATCTGCAACACCTGCAAAACTTGCAGCCAAGCCAGGGCTTTCGCGATATTGATGGTGACACCATCATGAGCCCACACACGCTAGAGGCCGCGCGCTATGCTGCGGGCGGTGTCATCGAGGCCGTCGATGCGGTCATGGCCGGCCAGGCTGCCAACGCTTTTTGCGCGGTGCGCCCGCCTGGCCACCACGCGATGCCGGCGCGCGCCATGGGGTTTTGTTTTTTTAACAATATCGCCGTGGGCGTGGCGCACGCCTTGGCCCACCATGGTTTGAAGCGCGTGGCGGTCATCGACTTTGATGTCCACCACGGCAATGGCACCGAGGCGATATTCGTTGATCAGCCCCAGGTGCTCATGTGCAGCTATTTTCAGTATCCCTTGTTTCCGGGCACGGGCATCGACTGCCTAGCCCCGAACATGGTCAACGTACCGGTGCCAGCCTACACCGAAGGTGCGGCCATCCGTGAGCTGGTCAGTGCGCATTGGTTGCCGCGCTTAGATGCCCATGCGCCGGAGATGATTTTTATCTCCGCAGGCTTTGATGCCCATCGTGAGGACGACATCGCCCAGCTCGGTTTGGTCGAAAGCGACTACGCCTGGATGACTGAACAACTCATGGCCGTGGCTGACAAGCATGCCAGCGGGCGCATTGTGAGCGTGCTTGAAGGCGGCTACAACCTCTCGGCGCTAGCGCGCAGTGTGGTTGCTCATGTCCGAACCTTGGCGAAGTTGTAGAATAGCGGGTAACTAGACAGAAAATCCGGTTTGCGCCAGGCAGAGGTTCTGGCAGTATGAGCCGCATGGGGGAAATCGCATACGCCTATCGAGGCCTTGGGTTTGCGCTGTCTGACCGTTTTGTAGACAAATATCGGGAGAGTGTTTGATGAAGGTCTTGGTGCCTGTAAAGCGCGTGGTGGACTACAACGTCAAGGTTCGGGTGAAGTCCGATCAGACCGGTGTGGATATCGCCAACGTCAAAATGTCGATGAACCCGTTTGATGAAATCGCCGTCGAAGAGGCGGTGCGCCTGAAAGAAAAGGGCATTGTCACCGAAATCGTGGCAGTGTCTTGTGGTGTGGCGCAATGCCAGGAAACCCTGCGCACGGCCATGGCCATTGGTGCAGACCGGGCGATCCTGGTGCAAACCGATCAAGAGTTGCAGCCGTTGGCAGTGGCCAAGATTTTAAAGGCGCTGGCAGAAAAAGAGTCGCCAGAGCTGATGATCCTGGGCAAGCAGGCCATCGATGACGATGCCAACCAAACCGGTCAAATGTTGGCCGCCATGCTTGGCTGGCCCCAAGCCACCTTTGCCAGCAAAGTCGAGCTTGCCGATGGCAAAGCGACTGTCACCCGTGAGGTCGATGGTGGCTTAGAGACGCTGGCCATCAGTCTGCCGGCCATTGTCACAACTGACTTGCGTCTGAATGAGCCGCGTTACGTCACGCTGCCCAACATCATGAAGGCCAAGAAAAAGCCGTTAGAGACGTTTGCGCCGGCTGACCTCGGTGTTGATGCGACACCGCGCCTGAAGACTTTGAAAGTCACTGAGCCGCCAACGCGCTCGGCTGGTGTGAAAGTCGGTGACGTTGCCGCACTCGTTGATAAACTGAAAAACGAAGCCAAGGTGGTGTAAATCATGTCCGTACTCGTTATCGCTGAACACGACAATGCGCAACTCAAAGGCGCAACCCTCAATGTGGTGGCCGCTGCGGCCAAAATCGACGCCGACATCCATGTGCTGGTGGCTGGCAAGGGCGCTCAAGCCGCAGCCGATCAAGCGGCCAAAGTCGCCGGTGTGACCAAGGTGTTGTTAGCCGACGATGATGCGCTGGCTAACGCCCTGGCAGAAAACGTCGCAGCCCAAGTTCTGGCTGTCGCCGAGGGCTATAGTCACATTTTGTTTGCCGCCACGGTGTCAGGCAAAAACGTCGCCCCGCGCGTGGCCGCCGTACTCGATGTCGCACAAGTCTCTGACATCAGTGCGGTGATTGCACCAGACACCTTCGAGCGTCCCATCTATGCCGGCAACGCCATTGCCACCGTGCAGTCTTCGGATGCCAAGCAAGTGCTCACCGTTCGCACCACTTCGTTTGACGCGGTGCCAGCCGAAGGCGGCAGCGCTGCTGTCGAGACGATCCAAGCCGTGGCCGACAGTGGCAAGTCCAGCTTTGTGGGCCGCGAACTGGCCGCAAGCGACCGTCCCGAGTTAGCCGGTGCCGGTGTGGTGGTCTCTGGCGGGCGTGGCATGGGTAGCGCTGAGAACTTCAAGCTGCTTGAGCCCTTGGCCGATAAGCTCGGTGCCGCGCTTGGTGCCTCGCGTGCAGCCGTGGACGCAGGCTTTGCGCCTAACGACTGGCAAGTCGGTCAGACCGGCAAGATCGTCGCCCCACAACTCTATGTCGCCATCGGCATCTCGGGTGCCATTCAGCACTTGGCTGGCATGAAAGACTCCAAGGTGATTGTGGCGATTAACAAAGACGAAGAGGCACCGATTTTTGGGGTGTCAGACTATGGCTTGGTCGCTGACCTGTTTGAGGCTGTGCCTGAGTTTGAAAAGAGTTTGTAAGTCTTTGCAGCACATGAAAGGCAAGACAAACAACGGCCAGCTTCGCTGGCCGTTGTCATTGAGACCTGGGGTTCAGTGATGACAGCTAGCGGCGATCACGTCGATGGCGGGCAACCGAGTCAGCAACAGCTGCAAGACATGGTTGACTGGCTATTGCCGCTGGCGCGGGCGGCCGGGCGCCAGATCATGACGATCTACGAAGAAGCCTGCGGCCACCCCGATGGCCGCCACAGTGCGCTGGTTCAACGCAAGTCAGACAACTCGCCTTTGACTGCGGCTGATTTGGCGGCACACCGCACCATCGAAGCCGGCCTTGAGGCACACAGTGCGGGCTTGCCAGTGATATCGGAAGAGTCGTTTGCGCCAGGCCAAATGGCCCAAGCGGGGGCGCGCTTTTGGTTAGTCGATCCATTGGATGGCACCAAAGAGTTTTTATCGGGCACAGGCGAGTTCACGGTCAATGTGGCGCTGATCAATGACCGCCGCCCGGTTTTGGGCGTGGTCTACCAACCGAGCACCGATGAGCTCTTTTGGGGCGGTGCCGGGTTTGGCGCCTGGTGTGAGCTCGGGCACCAAGCGCGGCAGCCGATTGCGGTGGCACCACGCACCGAAGCGCCTTGGCGGGTGTTGGCTAGCCGCAGTCATTTGGGCCCGCACACCCACATCCTGATTAAGCGCATCGGACAAAGCGAGCTCATCAAAGCCGGCAGCTCTCTGAAGTTTTGTCGGATTGCGGCAGGCTTGGCCGATTTTTATCCGCGCTTGGGCTACACCAGCCAATGGGATACGGCAGCAGCCCAAGCCGTGCTCGAAGGCGCCGGTGGCTACGTGTTTGATACCAAAGGCCGCCGACTGCAGTACGGTCAGAGCGAGATCATCAACCCGCACTTTTTAGCCAGTGCGCTGCCCTTTGAGGCGGTGCGCCATTGGTGGAATTTGTAGCGTCAACAAGATGGCTGGAGGTAAAAAAACGGCATCAGGTCATCCTGATGCCGTTTTGCTGTGCTTGGCGCAAGGGCCAGCAACGTTACTGTCGAATGGTGTCTGGCAGCCAGGTTGCGATCTCGGGAAAGACGATTAGCAAAATGGTGGCCACCACCAGCAGCATAAAGAACGGGAAGGCTGCTTTGGCGACATACCAGATGTTCTTGCCGGTCATTGACTGCAGGATAAACAGGTTGATGCCCACCGGTGGCGTGATTTGCGACATTTCGATTAACAACACCAAGAACACACCGAACCAGATCGGGTCGATACCGGCTTGTTGCGTGATCGGCATGATGACAGCGGCTGTTAGCACCACAATCGAGATGCCATCGAGAAAGCAGCCCAAGATGACAAAGAGCACCGTCAAAGCCAGGAGCAACTCGAACTTGCTCAAGCCCAGTGAGCCCACCCAGGCCGAGAGTTCACGTGGAATGCCGGTGAAACCCATGGCAGTCGATAAAAAGGCAGCACCAGCCAAAATAAAGGCCACCATGACGCTGGTGCGCGTGGCACCCAAGACGCTATCGGTAAAGCTTTTGATGTTGAGCGAACCGGTGAAAAGAGCAATCAAAAGCGCACCCACCACGCCGACAGCAGCCGCTTCAGTGGCTGTGGCAATACCCATGTAGATCGAGCCAATGACTGCGATCATCAAGAGCACGATTGGAAAGAGCTTGCCGGTTTCGCGGATGCGACGCAGGATCGGAATGCGCTCTTCACGTGGTGGCACTTTGGAGGGGTTCAACAGCGCCCAGATCGCCAAGTAGCCCATAAATAAAGCAATGAGCATGGCACCAGGCAACACCCCGGCAATAAAGAGGCGCGTAATCGAGACGTCGGCTGCCACCCCGTAGACAATCAGGATGATCGACGGTGGGATCAGAAATCCCAGCGTCGAGGAGCCCGCTAAGCTGCCGATGGTGATTTTTTCGTTATAGCCGCGCGACAGCAGCTGTGGGATTGTGATGCGACCGATGGTGGCCGTGGTCGCTGCCGAGGAGCCCGAGACGGCTGCAAAGATCCCGCAACTGACCACATTGACGTGAACCAGGCGGCCGGGAAAGCCAGCTAGCCAGGGCGTTAACCCCTCAAACATGTCTTTGGCCAGCCGGGTGCGATACAGGATCTCACCCATCCAGATAAAGAGCGGCAGCGCCGTGAGCGCCCAGCTTGAGCTTTGGCCCCAAATCACAGTTGATTGAATGGTTGCCGCTGGTGCGTGCGAGAAGGCCATGATGCTAAAGAGGCCAACTGACATGAGGGTGACTGCAACCCAGACGCCCGAGGCCAACAAGGCCAGCATGACTAGCGCAGTGATTAATCCAATTGTTGAGACGTCCATGGCTTAATCCATCAACTTTTCTTTGTTTTTTTCAAAATTGGGTTCGCGATCGCGTATCACGTTGACCAAGTCTTCCAGGATGGCCAAACAAAATAGCGTCACACCCACGCCCATGGACAGCTGCGGGATCCAGATCGGATACTTCAGGATGCCTTTGGACATTTCGTTGTACTGCCAGCTGTCGTAGACCAGCGCCATGGAGTTGTAGGCCCAGACGGCCATCATCACGGCGGCAAACGCCAAGACCAGCAGCAACATGATTCGTTGCGCTTTGGGCTGCAAGCGACCCGTCAGCAGGGTGACTCGGATATGTGAGCCAGACCGAAAAGCATAAGCCAGCCCCAAGAAGCTGCATGCGGCCAGTGAGTAGCCAGCGAACTCATCGCTTGAGGGGATTTGGGTGTTAAAAAAGCGTGCCACGATCTGCGCCACCACCAAGATGGCAATGATGACCAGAAAGACACCTGCCAAATAACCGCTCCAGGTAAAGAGGCGGTCCAAAAATTTACCCAACATGATGCGAAGTCCCGTAAAAACAAAGCCGGCGGGTTGCGCCGGCTTTGAAACCTTCAGGTTTGTTTAGCGCAAAGGTGCCAGAATTTTATCGGCCGTCTCAGCGCCGACTGCTTCGGCCCACTCAGCCGACATGATGTCACCGATTTGTGCCAAGGCACGGGTGAGATCTGCGTCGGGCTCGACATAGGTCATGCGGCCTTTAAGCGCATCGGTGGTCTCGCTAAAGACCGCTTCGCTCATGGCCCAGCCGCGCTCTTCAGCCGCTTTACCTGCCTCGAGAATGGCGTTTTGAACCGCGGGGCTCAAGCGCTGGAATGCACGATCATTCACATAGATCATGTTCTTGGGCATCCAGGCCTGCGTGTCGTAGTAGTAGTTCGAGAAGGTCCAAGCCTCGGTGCGATAGCCAGTGGCTGCTGAAGTCACCATGGCATCAACGATACCAGCCGAGAAGGCCTGGGGAATTTCGACTGCTTCAACCGTGGTGGGCACTGCCTTCATAAGCGTTGCCATTTTCTCGGTCGTGGAGTTGTAGGTGCGGAAACGCACGCCGTCCATGTCAGCAATCGTGTTGATTTCTTTGGCGGTAAAGAATCCTTGACCAGGCCACGGGATCGCATAGATCAGGCGCATGCCGTTGTCTTCGAGATATTTCTCGACGAAGGGACGCTGACCTTCCCAGAGTTTTTTCGACTGCTCGTAGCCTGTGACCAAAAACGGAATCGCATCGACCTGGAAGACAGGGCTTTGGTTTGCCAAGTTGGCCATGAGCGTCTCGCCCATTTCGACTTGGCCGGTACGCACAGCGCGCGGGATCTCGGGGTGCTTAAAGAGCGACTGCGCTGAGTGCACCGTGATGGTCAGCTCACCGTTGGATAACTTGTTGACATCAGAGACGAACTCTTGGATGTTGCGGGTGTGGAACTCGGACTCGGGATATGGCGTGGCCATGTTCCAGGTGGTTTGTGCCACTGCACCAAACGACAGGGTTGCCGTCGCGGCTGCAGCGATCAGACCTTTATAAGTATTACGCATGTCTGTTCTCCAGGGTTGGGTTTTGATCAGTTACCTGAACGGTGGATAAGAGTATCAATATTCATCACTTGATACAACAAAAAGGCCTATAAATATAATTTCACTAAGCACAGGGCAAAGTCAAACTGGCACTAAGTTGGTGCTTATACGATACTTTCTTGAAGGCCGCGCACCAACTAGGGACTTACACCAGTGACGCCGCTATAGACAGCCCACCGTCGCCTCACAGACCTCTATGCAAAACTCGTGCCAGCCGGCACAATGCGCGTTATTCATTTTTAACCGCACACCGAAGGGGAAGCACAGCGATGTTCTACGAACCAGGCCAAGGCCACGGACTGCCTTTTAACCCATTTAAGGCGATTATTGCGCCGCGGCCCATCGGCTGGATCTCAACCGTTGACAGTCAGGGTCGCCCCAACCTTGCGCCCTACAGTTTCTTTAACGCCATCTCGGGCTCGCCCGAGATGCTGATGTTTACCAGCGAAGGCTTCAAAGACAGTGTGCGCAATGCCAAAGAAACGGGCGAGTTTGTTTTTAATCTCGTCTCTGAGCCGCTCTTGCAAGCCATGAGCGACACGGCTGCGGCCTTAGAGCCCGGTGAGAATGAGTTTGAATTCGCCAAGCTCGGTGCCACGCCAAGCCGTCTGGTCAAGCCCCCGCGCGTGACCGACACGCCAGCCGCACTCGAGTGCAAGGTCACGCTTTTTACCCAATTGAAAGACATGAACGATGAGATCACCGACCGCTACATGGTGGTGGGCCAAGTCGTTGGGGTCTATATCAACGATGACTACATTGTCAATGGTCGCTTTGATGTGCTCAAAGCTGCGCCGGTGGCACGCTGCGGCTATCAGGACTACTCGCCCATGCGTGAGCTTGTGCAGGTGCTCAGACCCGGCGAAGCGCCCCTAAAGACATAAGAATCTAACGCCACCACAAACGCCCACAAAACAACCGCGAGCGCTCATGGCACTGAGCGCTCGCGGTTAGCCGCTAAAAGGGCGACTAGCAGCTCGCCTTGTTCGATGGCGTCTTCAAGGGCGATGTGGCTGTTTGTGCGCGTGTGCGTCAGGCGCGCCTTTAAGTGCTTATACAGCGTTGATTTGTGGGCTTGACGATAGTCAAGCTGCAGGTAAGCCATGGCGTAGCTGCGAATATCGAGCGCGTGGTGACTAAAGGGGCTTTCGCCGTGAAAGCGCATCAAGTACCAATAGACGAAACTGAAATCAAATCCCACGGGCCAGGCGGCAAACACCGGCTTGGCGCAGCTGCCTGCCGTGGTTAACACCCATTGAGCAAACTCGGGCATCACGCGCCCTGGGCACTGGGGGTTTTGTTGGCAGGCCTGCCAGGCTTGCGGTTGGGTGGCCCACCATGCCATGGTTTTGGGGTCGGTCTGACCGTCTGGCAGTGGCAACAAATTGGCGCTAAATGTACCCAAACGGCTGCCTAGGCGGTTAAAGGCGGCGCAGCCCATGGAGAGCATGGAATTGATCCCCGACACCGGGCCGTTGGTTTCAATGTCGACACTGAAATAGACCTCGGTGGGCATCACGGCGCAGATGGCCCCAACGGGAAGTTTTTCATCATGTCTTGGCGCAACTGATAGGCTGCAAGCGTGGTGTCGGCCTTGACGTCAGCCCAGCGAAGCGGTTGGCCGGCTTTAACCGGGCGTGT
>SKIZ01000142.1 GCA_007116135.1 Burkholderiaceae bacterium | reverse complement strand
GTGAATTCGGCCGCCGACAAGGTGGTGGGCACCACCACTTGACGAAAGGGTGGTTTGCCAACTTTGGGGATGTGGCGCTTGCCATCGGCATCGATCTGAATGCGCCATTGACCAAGCGCATCGGCGTCGTGGACGTCTTGGGCTAAGCAAAGCAGCGCGAGCTTGACCGTATCGACCGGCGTGCCACCACCGATGGTGACCACGAGGTCTGGCTTTTGCGCGCGCAATTGGTTTGCCAGTTCAATGACGGTGGTGCGTGGTGTGTGCTCAACGCACGCATCGAAGGTGCCAAGGTATCGCGAACCAAGTGCTTGGGCGATTTTTTTAATCTCGTCCGTCTGACGGCTTAGCGTTTTGCTGCTGACGATAAAGACGCGTTTGGCCTCGTACTGCTCAGCGGTGGCGAGCACCGCTTGGCTTGCAGGCTGGCCAAAGATGACGCGGTCTTGCGCCAGAAATTCGTATGTCCCCAACATGTATGCCTCTATTTTGTTTTAACGAAGTGCTTGCGTACACGGCATTTTGTGCATGATGATACATGGCGTTAACGCTTAATCAATTAAAAGTTACACATGCAGCTGTTATGGATTACCCGGTCTTTTGACAAGCGCGGCCCACGCGCGAGGCGCTTGGCGCGGCGCGTTGCGATGAGGTGCAGTTGATGAATCAGGCTGCAAGCTCCCAATACACCGATCGGGTCTCCACCGGGGTCTTGTTGATTGTGATCGCCGGTTTGCTGTTTGCCGTGCAAGACGGCATCGCCAAGTACCTCTCGATGCTTTATGCCCCGATTGTGATTGCGTGGTTGCGCTTTGTGGCGCAAACGCTCATGTTGGGTGCGATCTATGGCCCAAAACTTAAGCGCGATTTATTTAAAACGCGTGTGCCGCGCCTGCAGTTCTATCGGGCCTTGTGCATGGCAGGCGCGAACTTGTCGTTCTTGGTGGCGTTGCGCTATGTGCCGCTTGGCGAAGCCACGGCGATTTTCTTTTTGGCGCCCATGATCGTGATGTTGCTCTCCAATGTGTTTTTGGGTGAGGCAATCACGCGCTTTCAATGGTTCTCGATTGCCTTGTGTGTGTTTGGGGTGATGCTGATTGTGCGACCCGGCGCCGATATTTTTAGTTGGTTTGCCGCGCTGCCGCTTTTGAGCGCGGTCTTTATCGCGCTCTACCAGATGCTCACCCGTAGAGTGATGGCCACAGACCATGCGGTGTCGAGCAACTTCATCACCAGCCTCATGTGTGTCGGGATCTTGGGCGTGGCGCAACCCTTTTTCTGGGTGACGCTGCCTTTGTCGGTGTGGATCATCATCGCGATCCAGGCGGTGTTTGCGATGGTGGGCCATTTGTTCATGACGCACTCGTATCGCTTTGCCAGCGCCGCGGTGCTCGCACCCTTTACCTACTTTCAGATTGTGTTTTCGGCCCTGGTCGGTGCAGTGGCGTTTGGCCACATTCCGGATCTTTTGTCAGCCGTGGGTATCACGTTGGTGACGCTCGGCGGCTTGGTCTTGGTGCTGCGACTGCGCCAGCCCAAAATCGAGGAATAAATAAAAGTTATGGTTTTAGACTAATGTTATATTTTTCTGATTGCCGCTTGACCACTATGCTCAAAGCATATTTAAGGCGCAGCGGCGATCAACCGCGAACCAAGCGGGCTGATCGGATCAGTCACAAGCGTCGGGGGAATATAAAAATGACTGGAGACAACTCATGAGCGAAGCGGTACAAACCTACCAAATGATCATTGATGGCCAAATGGTCGATAGCCTAAGCGGCCAATGGATCGATGTCGAAAACCCGGCCAACAAGACCGTGTTTGCGCGTGTGCCGCGAGGCGATCGGGCCGATGTGGATCGAGCGGTGGCCGCGGGCAAAGTGGCATTTGAGAAGTGGTCGCGCGTGTCTGCTGCTGAGCGTGCCCGGGTGCTGCATCAAATTGCCGATGCCTTGGAAGGCGAAGTAGAGAACCTGGCTAAAACCATCAGCCTGGAAAACGGCAATGCCTTGCGTACCCAAAGTCGCGGTGAGGCACGCCTGACCGTGGACTTCGTGCGCTATGTCGCGGGTTTGTGCCGTGAGATCAAGGGCAACTCGGTCTACCTCTCGAGTGAGAATTTGGACTACACCCGCCGTGAGCCCTTTGGCGTGGTCGGTGCAATTGTGCCTTGGAATGCGCCGCTACTTTTAGCTGCGCTCAAAGTGGCACCTGCGGTGATGACGGGTAACACGATTGTGCTGAAGTCCTCAGAAGAGGCACCTTTGGCCGTGCACGGGCTTTTGAAGGTGTTTAACGATTTCTTGCCACCCGGTGTGGTCAATCTCGTCACAGGCAGCGGCCTTGAGTGCGGCGCGCCCTTGGTTGAGCACCCCGATGTGCCCAAAGTCTCCTTTACTGGTTCGACGGCTGTGGGCCGCTCGATTCTGGCAGCTGCTAGCAAGCGTGTGGCCGCTGTCACCATGGAGCTTGGCGGCAAGAGCGCGCAGATTGTCTTGCCAGACGTCAACCTTGACTACACCACCGATGGCGTGATTAGCGCCATGCGGTTTTCTCGTCAGGGGCAGTCTTGTACCGCCGGCTCGCGGCTTTTTGTGCACGAGTCAATCGCCGAACCGTTTGTGGCCATGCTCGTTGAAAAGCTCAAAAAACTCAAAGTCGGCAACCCCGTTGACGAGGCGACTGACGCTGGCACCGTGGTTAACCGCAAGCAATACGATCGGGTGTGTGGATACATTCGCGAGGCCATCGAGAAAAGTCCTAAATCGCTCGTGCTCGGTGGCATGCCACCAGAAAGCGGGCCATTGTCTGAGGGCTATTTTTTCCAGCCCACGGTGTTTCTGAATTTGCCGCCTGAGGTCAGTCTGACGCGCGAAGAGGTGTTTGGCCCGGTGCTTTCAGTGACGACTTGGCGCGATGAGGCCGACGTGATTGCGCGCGCCAATGACTCCGAGTACGGTTTGGCCGCCTTTATCTGGTCGCGTGCCGGTGCGCC
>SKIZ01000002.1 GCA_007116135.1 Burkholderiaceae bacterium | reverse complement strand
GGGCAACCGGTTCACGAGACTTGGGCTGCAGTCAATGATCAGGCAAAGCACTGGATTCGATTGCCATCGGCTAAGCCTGATCTGGTGCGCCTCTTGGTGCTGGGCCCGGACGATCCAAAACCGGCCATCGAGTCGACATTGGGCGCACCAACGAGCTTGGTGGCCGACACGGTTGCCTGGCAAGCTGCAGATATGGCCGCCGGCCTAGGTTGGATACAGGCGAAAACCCAAGATCTTTTTATTGCGCAAACACTCAATCTAGATTTGGTGGGCGGGGTCAGTTTCACCAAGGGGTGCTTTCCAGGCCAAGAGGTTGTTGCTCGGGCGCATTATCGCGGCACCGTCAAACGCCGCATGCATTTAGCGCATGTGCAAAGCCCGGATGCACCGCTTGAGCCCGGCATGGACGTGTTTGTGGCCGCTGAGCCCGACAGCCCGGTGGGTCGCCTGATCGATGTCGTGCAGGCAAACGGCCATGCCACCGTGCTATTTGAAGCGCCCTTTAAGACGATCCAGACAAGCACCTTGTGTGCCGGCAGCGCAAGCGGCCCAGCGCTAGAGCTTGGCGAGTTGCCATACACGCTTGAGCCGGTGTAAGCGGCGTTTCTTATTGCCCTAGATGGCTCAAGGGATGTTCCGGGTCATCAATAGAAACAGCGAAATACGGATTACACCAGTCACCAGCGGTCTGAGCCAAGGTGGCCGGCTGCCACTGTGGGTTGCGATCTTTGTCGATCAGAATCGAGCGGATGCCTTCGGTAAAGGTGCCGCTTGCCGCGCATTCGATCGCCACGCCCCACTCCATGCGAAAGACATCAGCTAACGACAACTGTCTGGCACAACGCCACAGAATCCAGGTCAGTCTTGCAGCAGCCGGGCAACCAGCCAGGTAGGTTTTGCCGGCGCGCGCGAGCCACGGATCTTCGTGTTCGGCCAGTGCGGCGATTTTTTCAGCGATGGCTTCAAGCTCGTAGCCTTGGCAGGTGCGTTGAATCAAATCAAAATGCGCGCGCAGCGGCCCGGTTGGCAAGTCCTCGATTGAAAGCGTCTGCAGCACATCAGACAGACGTTGATAGTCGCCATAGTCACCTTGCCATGCGGTGGACTGCATCGCTTGGCAAAGCTGCTCGTAGGCCTCGCTCGGCACGGCATAGTCAGCCATGCCAGCCAAGATGGCATCTGAGGCTCCGATATGGGCGCCCGTTAAGCCCAAAAAGACGCCGGTGCGCCCTGGCGCTCGGGCCAAGAGCCAGGAGCCGCCGACATCGGGGAAAAGTCCGACACTGATTTCGGGCATGGCCAGTTTCGAGCGCTCCGTAACCACCCGATGACTTGCGCCGGCCATAAGCCCCATGCCACCGCCCATCACAATGCCATCACCCCAAACGAGAATCGGTTTGGCGTAGGTGTGAATAAAGTAGTCCAGCGTGTATTCTTCGGCAAAAAAGTCACACGCATATTGGTTGGCGCGCGCTGGCTGGCCCGCGTGGGCTTTCATTTCGCGATAAAGGGTGTGCAAATCACCACCAGCACAAAACGCCTTGTCACCGGCGCCGCGCAACACCACCGCCACGATCTGCTCGTCGACTAGCCATTGTTTAAGCTTGGCGTCGAGCAAGCGCGTCATTTCAAGCGAGAAGCCATTGAGGGTCTTTGGGCTGTTGAGCGTGGCCACACCAATATTTTTACCGTTTTGGCTGGGCAGGGTCTCAAACAGTACGCAATCTTCCATGGTTCTAGTCTCCTCTTTGCTTCTGACGTTGTCGGTGCCGGGCTCGACGTCGACGGGATTCTTTTGGGTCAAACACCAGGCCGCGATAGATTTCAACCCGATCGCCGTCTTGTAATTTGGCGCCCGGTTCGACCCGTTGGCCCAATATACCAACACCGCCGGCTTGCCAGTCGACCTTTGGGTGTTGTGCGGCAAATGAGCTCGCGTCAATGGCATCTGCCACCGTGGCGTACTCAGGCAATTGCACCGACTGCTGCCAAATTTGGCTAGCTGCAGGTGAGTACACCACCAGGACCTTGATCGGTTTGGCGCATTGGGCGCTAGCTTTTGGTTTCAGGGCCATAAATGGCGTCGGCACGCTGCGAGAAAGAGTCAATAAAGCTATTGGCAATGCGGTTAAAGATTGGCCCGACGAGTTTTTCAAGTGCGCGGCTCGAAAACTCGTAGTTCAGCGTAAAGACCACCTTACAGGCCGAGTCTGAGAGTGCCTGAAACGTCCAGCAACCGGTTAGCGACGAAAACGGTCCGTCTACGAGTTCAAGTCCAATGCGCTCGGGACGCTCGTGATGGTTCAAGGTCGTGAAGGTTTGCTTGATGCCGGCCAGTGATATGGTGACCGAGGCCTGCATGCCTTGGTCGCTTTGCCAGTGCACTTGGCTGCCGCCGCACCAAGGCATGAACTCTGGGTAGAGGTCAACGGCGCTAACGAGATCAAACATTTGTTCGGCACTGTATGGTACTAAGACGGAACGCTCTACTGAATGCATGACTTCCTACAAATCGCTAGAATGGTTGGATTTTAACGGTTCACAGCCCATTGAGTTTTTATGAGCATCATTGACAATCGCAAGGCGTTTCACGACTACTTCATTGAGGAGCGCTTTGAGGCCGGGATGGTGCTTGAAGGCTGGGAAGTCAAAGGCATCCGGGCCGGACGCGCACAAATCAAGGAAAGCTATGTGATTGTGCGTGACGGCGAAATCTTCTTGATCGGCATGCATATTAGTCCCCTGCCATCGACGTCGACGCACATCAAGCCAGACCCGGTGCGCACCCGAAAACTGCTGCTGCACGCCGATCAGATTAGTCGGCTCATCGGCCAGGTCGAGCAGCGTGGTTTTGCCCTTGTGCCCTTGAATCTGCACTTTAAGAACGGGCGAATCAAGTTAGAAATCGGTTTGGGCCGCGGCAAGAAACAGCACGACAAGCGCGCAAGCGCTCAGGAAAAAGACTGGGCGCGCGAGCGCGAGCGTCTGTTGAAGCATGACACTCGGCGCTCGAAGCGCGATTAAGCGCCGCGCCCGAACTCTTAGTGCTCGGCTAGCTTTTTCCAGGTCTCAACCACGGTGTCGGGATTAAGCGAAATCGACAAAATGCCCTCTTTTTTTAGCCATTTCGCAAAATCGGCATGATCGCTTGGCCCTTGGCCGCAGATGCCCACGTACTTTTTGGCCTTCAAGCATGCCCCAATGGCACGGCTGAGCATGAATTTCACGGCATCATCGCGCTCATCGAAGTCACTTGCCAGCAACTCCATACCTGAATCACGGTCAAGGCCCAGAGTTAACTGGGTCATGTCGTTTGAGCCAATTGAAAACCCGTCAAAGTGCTCTAAAAAGGCCTCAGCCAAGATGGCATTTGACGGAACCTCACACATCATGACGATCTTTAGACCGTTTTGCCCGCGAGCCAAACCGTGAGCCGCGAGCAGGTCAATGACGCGCTTGGCTTGCGGCACGGTACGCACAAACGGCACCATGAGTTCCATGTTGGTCAAGCCCATGTCGTCGCGCACCTTGCGCACCGCCTCACATTCCATTTTGAAACACTCCGCGAAGTCATCGGCCAGATAGCGCGATGCCCCACGAAAGCCCAACATGGGATTCTCTTCTTCAGGCTCGTAGCGTGACCCGCCGACGAGTTTGCGATACTCATTGGATTTGAAATCCGACAGGCGCACAATCACGGGCTTGGGCCAGAAAGCAGCCGCAATGGTGGCCATGCCTTCGGCAAGCTTATCGACAAAGAACGCGCGTGGGCTGGCATAGCCGCGTGCGGCCGACTCCACCGCTACCTTTAGCTCGGCATCAACGTTCGGGTAATCCAACACAGCTTTGGGATGAATGCCGATATTGTTGTTAATGATGAACTCGAGCCTGGCCAGACCCACGCCGTGGTTGGGGATCTGGGAGAAATCAAAGGCCAATTGGGGGTTGCCCACATTCATCATGACTTTGAGATCGATCTCTGGCATCTCACCGCGACGCACCTCTTCGACCTCGGTTTCAATCAGACCGTCGTAGATACGGCCTTCGTCACCCTCGGCGCAAGAGACCGTCACCGACTGCCCATCCTTTAAGCGGTCAGTGGCGTCGGCGCACCCGACCACAGCTGGAATACCCAGTTCGCGGGCAATGATGGCCGCATGGCAAGTGCGCCCGCCACGATTGGTGACAATGGCTGCGGCGCGCTTCATCACCGGCTCCCAATTAGGATCAGTCATGTCGGTGACCAAGACGTCGCCAGTTTGCACCTTGTCCATTTCGCTGACGTCGGCCACCACACGAACGCGTCCGGCGCCAATCTTTTGCCCGATGGCACGACCAGTTACCAAGATGTCACCCGTGGCCTTCAGGCGGTAGCGCTGTTGCACGTCGTGCTGCGATTGCTGCGACTTGACCGTTTCGGGACGCGCTTGAAGGATATAGATTTTGCCGTCAATGCCATCACGACCCCACTCGATATCCATCGGGCGCTGGTAGTGTTTTTCGATAATGACCGCGTAATGTGCCAGTTCAATGACTTCGGCGTCGCTCAAAGAAAAGCGATTGCGTTGCTCAACCGGGACGTCAATGGTGCGCACGGCATGGCCGTTGTCGCGGCTTTCGGCGAATTCCATTTTCAGCAGTTTTGAGCCGATGCGTCGGCTGATGATGGGGTTGTGGCCCTTCTCGAGTGACGGCTTAAAAACGTAGAACTCATCGGGATTGACTGCGCCTTGCACCACGGTTTCACCTAGTCCGTAGGCCGACGTGATGAAGACCACGTCTTGAAAGCCCGACTCGGTGTCAATGGTGAACATCACCCCTGAGCTGCCAAGGTCAGAGCGAACCATGCGTTGAATGCCGGCTGACAGCGCCACTTCGGCATGGGCAAAGCCTTTGTGCACGCGATAGGAAATGGCTCGATCGTTATAGAGCGAAGCAAACACTTGGCGGATTTTGTCAATCACGTCATCGATGCCAACGACATTGAGAAAGGTCTCTTGTTGACCGGCAAACGAGGCGTCGGGCAGGTCTTCAGCGGTGGCCGAGGAGCGCACCGCGAACGATCCCTTGCCATCGGCGTCGAGGATCGCAAATGCCGCACGAATGTCGGCATCAAGCTTCGGTGGCAAGCTTGTTTGCATGATCCACTGGCGAATTTCGCTGCCCGCGAGCGCAAGCGCACGCACGTCATCGGCATCAAGCTCGGATAAGCGTTGGGCGATTTTGTCGGCTAAGCCGGTTTGCGCTAAAAAGTCGCGATAAGCCTGAGCTGTGGTCGCAAAACCACCCGGCACACGCACACCGACATCTGACAGTTGACTGATCATCTCGCCAAGAGATGCGTTCTTGCCTCCTACCGTTTCAACATCCGTCATGCGGAGCTGATCAAATGGAACAACGTATGACATGGAGTCACCTTTTTTCAATGAATGGAAAGCGAGTTTGGTCAACGCACGCACACTTCAAAGGCGATACACTGACCAAACAGGCCTAGGCAAACCCGTTGCGACTAAACCGATTGTCGTTTAACGATTTTGCTCGGGCGGTGACCCCCGATAGCTCGTTGGCATTGTAACGCCACGGCTGTCTGATTTGAGGATCTGAAATTGAGCGAATCCCCCGCCATTGAACGTACCGTGTTTGTCGTGTCTGACGGCACCGGTATTACCGCTGAGACCTTTAGTCACTCCGTCCTTTCACAATTCGAAACGGTCAAGTTCACCCAGGTCCGTATTCCGTTTGTCGACACGATCGAGAAAGCCGATGCCGTGGTCGAGCGAATCAACCATGTCGCAAAAACCACGGGCCACCAGCCGATTGCCTTCATCACCCTTGTCGATGCGGCCTTGTCGACACGCGTGAAGACCGCGCAGGCGCTTTTTATGGACCTTTTTGCAGCGTTTGTCGCGCCGCTTGAGAGCAACCTAGGCGTGCGATCAAGTCACAGCATCGGCCGCTCCCACAATTTGGGCAACTCGGCGCAGTATCGCAACCGCATTGATGCGATCAACTACAGCCTAGCCCACGATGATGGTCAGTTTGTTAAAGGCTTGTCAGAAGCCGATGTGATTCTGGTTGGCGTGTCACGATGTGGAAAAACCCCTACCAGCCTCTATCTGGCCATGCAGTATGGCGTCAAGGCGGCCAACTTTCCCTTGATTCCGGAGGATTTTGAGCGCGGCACCCTGCCCTCGACCCTGCACGCTCACCGCGCCAAGTTGTTTGGCTTGACCATTCAGCCCGAGCGGCTCGCTGAAGTGCGCCAAGAACGCCGTCCTGACAGCCAGTACGCCTCGCTTAAGCAGTGCCTTTATGAAGTCGCTGAGGCCGAGCGTTTGATGCGTATTGAGGACATCCCTTCACTATCGACGACCACCAAATCGATTGAAGAGATCTCGACGACGATCCTGCATGAGATCAAGCTCGATACGCACAAGGCTTACTGATTCAGGCCAGCCTGTTGTTGGCGACGCTGCTCAAACAAACAGATCGCCGCGGCGCTTGCGACATTGAGTGATTGCACCGCGCCAGAGGCTTGCGCGATGTAGATGAGGTGGTCCGCGAGCGCCGTGATGGCTGCACTGACGCCGGCCCCCTCGTGGCCAAATACCCAGATGGCGTTAGCTGGCAGGCGGGTCTGAAACAGTTCTCGCGCCTCAGGCGCTAGACTTGTCACCATCACGGGCAATGGCGTGGGCTTGGTGCGATTGGCTTGAATGAGCGTCGGTAAATCGACCGATTCGTACATTCGTAGAGCGAATTGCGCGCCCTGACCGGCGCGCAGAACTTTTGGGGACCAGCAAGCAGCCGTGCCGCTCGAGGTAAAAACCTCGGTAATGCCTGCGGCGAGCGCCGTTCGCAAGATGGTGCCGACATTGCCGGGGTCTTGTACCTCGTCGAGTAATACGCAATTGGACTCAATGGCTGGCGCTTCGGGCTCGCTAGGTGTATCGACCATGAAGATAACGGGCGGCGCAGTCACTAGGGTTGACAGTCCCGCAATGAGATCGAGTGGCATCGCGATGACGTTGGTGCTGTGTTCGAGTTCGGCTAGCAATTGCGCCATTTCGGGTTCATCGAGTGACTCTTGCGCAAACAAAGCGTAGCGAGGTGGCCCTCGGTGCGCCAGCCAAGACAAGCACAAGTGACTGCCCTCAAGCGCGATCATCTCACTATGGCGCGGGCTGCGTTTTTGTTGTGCGAGCCACTGCCGATACAGCGGGTTTTGTCGAGAGCTCAACGTTTTCATGCGTGCTCACTACCTAGGGAGGCGCGCACCGGCGCAAAACTGCGACGATGCGCCGGGCACGGACCAAACGCTTGCAATTTGGACAGATGCAAGGCCGTGCCATAGCCCTTATGGCGGTCAAAGCAATAGGCCGGATACAGTGCATGTAATTCAATTAGCGAGGCATCGCGAGCGGTCTTAGCCAGGATGGAGGCTGCGCTAATGGCGGTCTCGGTCTGATCGCCTTTGACAATGGCCAGCGCTGGCATGGGCAACGTGGGCGCGCGGTTGCCATCGACAAGCACCCGATCGGGCACGATCGACAGACCAGCAACAGCCCTTTGCATTGCCAAAAGAGTTGCCTGCAGGATGTTGAGGGCATCAATTTCAGCCACGCTAGCGCGCGCCACGCACCAAGCCTGCGCGCGCTCGCGAATCAGCAGTGCGAGCGCCTCGCGCCGGCGCGCTGAAAGCTTCTTGGAGTCCGCTAGCCCCTCGATCGGCAGCTCATTGTCCAAGATCACAGCCGCGGCAAAGACGTCACCGGCCAAAGGGCCGCGGCCAGCTTCATCAACCCCAGCGACAAACAACGTCCGCATCAAGCCCCCTGCGCCATCACGGCTGCGATGGCTTGGCTGGCACGCGCGGCCGTGTCGCATTTGAGTTCGAGGTGCAGCTTAGCAAACTGTGTTTGTATCTGTTGCTGTTGCGCCGGGTCTTGCCAGACAGACCAAAGCGCCTGGGCTAGCGCGGCACCCGTGGCTTGCTCTTGCAGCAACTCGGGCACCACAAATGACTGGCTAAGCACATTGGGTAGACCCACCCATGGCAAGGTCGGTTTGGATTGCCCGGACTTCCACGCCATCAATCGGCGCATCCAGGGCGAGAGCACATAGCTAATGACCATGGGTCGCTTAAACAAAGCGGCCTCCAGTGTGGCCGTGCCACTAGTGACCATCGCAACATCGCAGGCCGCAAGCGCCGACCATGACACGGGCCAGCCGTTATCGGTGTCAGCTGTCTCGATGACGCGCAGGTTTTGTATGTCGAAACCCTGTGCGATGCGATCAAACTGCGCGCGCCTTTGGGCGTTGACCATGGGGACAATAAACTGGGTCTGGGGTTTGCGTGCCTGTAGCTCTTTGGCGGCCTCTAGAAAGCGCGGTGCCATCCATTCGATCTCAGAGCGCCGACTACCGGGCAGAATCGCCACACACGGGTCATAGGGATCAAGCGCAAGCGCGGCGCGCGCGGCCATCATGTCGGGCACCATCGGGATCTTGTCAGCCAAGGGGTGGCCAACGTAGGTCGCGGCAATGCCCTCTCGTTCATAGATCTCGAGCTCAAACGGAAACAAAACGAGCATGTGTGAGACAGATTCCCGGATGCGCTCGATGCGGCTGTAGCGCCAGGCCCAGATCGAGGGGCTGACAAAGTGCACCGTGGGAATACCGATTTGTTTGAGTTTGTGCTCAAGCCGCAAGTTAAAGTCGGGTGCATCCACACCGACAAAGACAGCTGGCCGCTCGCGCTTCAAACGCTGATAGACGTCTTGGTAGATCCGGTAGAGTCGTGGCAGATTCTTTAAAGCGTCGACATAGCCAAACACCGATAACGCATCCATGGGATGCCAGATCTGCATGCCTTTGGCGCTAAGCTGCGGACCACCAATACCAGCGGCTTGAAGATCTTCGAATTGCGCCAACAACCCCTCTAGGACCTGGGCGGCGATTAGATCACCCGAGGGTTCACCGGCCACCAGGCCCAGCTTGGTGGTCATGGGCGGATAATGCCGCGATCCGATTGTTGCAAAAACGCCAGTAAAACGCCAAGCACATCAGCTGCGCTTGGGTCTTGGGCCTGCAGCTCACGGATTTGCTCGCTGGCTTGCTCGAGCGATAATCCGCGTCGATACAGCAGCTTGTACGCCTGACGCAAAGCGGCAATTGCTTGCGCACTGAAGCCGCGGCGCTTTAAGCCCTCGGCATTGATACCGACCGGCACGCATGGATTGCCAGACCCCATGACAAAGGGAGGCACATCTTTGTGTAGTGCACTTGAACCACCGACCATGGTGTGAGCACCAATCTTGCCGAATTGATGCACGGCGGCTAACCCACCAACAATGGCCCAGTCGCCAATATGAACATGACCACCCATTTGCACGCCGTTGGCCAAAATGACCTGACTGCCGATTTGGCAGTCGTGCGCCACGTGCACGTAGGCCATGACCCAGTTGTCCGAGCCGATTCGGGTGACCCCGACATCCTGGACAGTGCCGGTATTTAAGGTGACGTACTCGCGAAACATGTTGCGATCGCCGATTTCCAGCCGTGTTGGCTCATTGGCATATTTCTTGTCTTGCGGCATGCCACCCACACTACAAAACCGATAAAAGGTGTTTTGTTTGCCAATGGTTGTGTGTCCGTCGACTACGCAGTGTGGGCCAAAAACGGTGCCTTGTCCGACTCGCACGTTCGGGCCGATGATGCAATAAGGACCGACCTCGACGTCTGCCTCAAGGACAGCGGCGGCATCGACAAGGGCTGTTGGGTGGATAAGTGCAGCCATTTAGCCTTCCATGGGACGAATGGCACACATCAGCTTGGCCTCGGCGGCGACTTGATCGTCAACTTTTGCAACCGCTGAGTACTTGCAGATGGTTCGGCTTAAGCGCTCGGCATTGACGATCAAGTGTAATTGGTCACCAGGCACAACGGGCTTGCGAAACCGTGCGCCATCGATGCCAACAAAGTAGTAAAGCAACTCTTCATCCTTGGCCTTGAGTCCCGTTTCATCGGCAAAAGAAAAGATGGCAGCCGCCTGAGCCAGGGCTTCGAGGATCAGAACCCCGGGCATTACCGGAAAGTGTGGGAAGTGACCAGGAAAGAACGGCTCGTTGATGGTGACGTTCTTGATCGCGTGGATGGATTTGCCGGGCACCATGTCAACGACGCGGTCCACCAGCAACATCGGGTAGCGATGAGGAATACTGTCAAGAATGCCTTTGATGTCGAGTTGCATGCACTTGCCTTGTGACTTTGGGTGAATACGATTAATTGATATTTTAGGGATTTTCTGGCTGTTGGCGCTCTAAATCCCTGATCCGCTTGCGCAGCTGTGCCAGTTGGGAAATGACCGCGGCATTGCGCTGCCATTGGCTGTGCGGTGCGGCTGGCAACACCCCGGTGAATCGCCCGGCCTCTTTGATGTCAGAGGTGATAGCTGTGCCACCAGAGATTTGCACGTCATCGGCAATCGTGATGTGACCTGAGAACATCGCTGCACCACCGATGATGCACCGCGCACCAATGCGGGTCGAGCCAGCCACACCCACGCAGGCGGCCATCGCCGTGTGTTCACCCACGCAACAATTGTGCCCGATCATGATTTGGTTATCGAGTTTGACGCCGTTGCCAATCACAGTGTCTTCTAATGCGCCGCGGTCAATCGTGGTGTTGGCGCCGATTTCGACATCATCGCCGATGCGCACGCCACCTAGTTGGGCGATCTTGCCCCAGGCACCTTGACCAAGCATGGGGTTGGGCGCAAAACCAAAACCATCGGCACCCAGAACCACGCCAGCGTGAATGATGGCGCGCTGACCGATACGCACGTGGTTGTATAGCGTGACATTGGGGTAGAGCGTGGTGTCTTGTTCAAGGTGACAGTTCGCACCGATGACGACATTGGCGTGGACGGTCACGCCCGCACCAATCACGGTGTTGGGTCCGACGACGACATTGGGTCCAATGACCGCGCTTGGGTCAACCGTGGCACTGGCATCGACAACAGCCCGGGCATGAATGCCACATTGGCGCGTGGGTTGGCGCTTGTGATCAAACCACTGGGCAATGAGTGCGTAAAGCAGATAAGGCTGCTTGCAGATCACGCGCGCATAAGGTGGCACTGAGGTGCTGTGCTCATCTTCGAGCTCGGGCGGCACGAT
>SKIZ01000058.1 GCA_007116135.1 Burkholderiaceae bacterium | reverse complement strand
TTGTCGTAAGTGGCCACAAAGTTGTTAAACGGATCGCCTTCAAGTTGCTTGACACCGAGCGAGATACGCTCTTTGTCTGTATCGATGGCCAACACCACGGCTTCAAGGTCTTCACCCTTTTTGAAGTTGCGCACGGCCTCTTCGCCGGTATCGGTCCAGGACAGATCAGACAAGTGCACCAAACCATCGATGCCACCTGGCAAGCCAACAAACACGCCAAAGTCGGTGATCGACTTGATTGCGCCACTGACTTTGTCACCGCGCTTGAAGTTGGTGGCAAACTCTTCCCACGGATTGGCGCGGCATTGCTTCATGCCCAGCGAAATACGACGACGGTCCTCATCAATCTCGAGCACCATGACCTCGACCTCTTCACCTAACGTGACCACTTTGCGTGGGTCAACGTTCTTGTTGGTCCAGTCCATCTCCGAGACGTGCACCAAGCCCTCGATGCCGGCTTCGACTTCAACAAACGAACCGTAGTCGGTCAGGTTGGTGACTTTGCCAAACAGACGTGTACCTTGCGGGTAGCGGCGCGCCAAACCGATCCACGGATCTTCGCCGAGTTGCTTGACGCCCAACGAGACGCGGCTCTTTTCCTGATCGAACTTCAGAACCTTGGCTTCGATTTCCTGGCCAACGGTCAACACCTCCGAGGGGTGACGCACGCGACGCCATGCCATGTCGGTGATGTGCAAAAGGCCATCGATGCCACCCAAATCGACAAACGCACCATAGTCGGTGATGTTTTTGACCACGCCCTTGACGATGACGCCTTCGCTTAGGTTTTCCAGCAGCTTTTGGCGCTCTTCGCCCATGCTGACTTCAAGCACCGCACGGCGTGACAACACGACGTTGTTGCGCTTGCGATCGAGCTTGATGACTTTGAATTCAAGCGTTTTGCCTTCATAAGGCGTGGTGTCTTTGACCGGACGGGTGTCAACCAGCGAGCCCGGCAAGAAGGCACGAATGCCGTTGGTCATCACCGTCAGGCCACCTTTGACCTTGCCTGTGATGGTGCCCGAGACCAACTCATTGGCCTCAAGCGCTTGCTCAAGCGACAGCCAGGCCGACAGGCGCTTGGCGCGATCGCGAGACAGCACGGTATCGCCGTAGCCGTTCTCAAGCGAATCAATGGCCACCGACACAAAGTCGCCCTGTGAGACTTCGATCTCACCTTGGTCGTTGAGGAATTCCTCAAGCGGAATAAATGCTTCAGACTTCAAACCTGCGTTGACAATCACAAAGTTGTGATCGACGCGAAGCACCTCTGCGGAGATGACTTCGCCGGACTTCATGTCCTGCTTTTCAATACTTTGGGCGAACAAATCAGCAAAGCTTTCGCCGCCGGTCAAGTTTTCGTTGGTTGCTTGAGTTGACATGTAAAAGGTACCTAGTGGATCGACGCGATCCGGTTTCTCGCCGCTTGAGCGGGCAATCATCCTTGGATTCTGCTGCAAAAACTTCAATCCTCAAATGCTTTGCCCGGCATCAGCTAGCGGTGTTAAAAATACCGAGCTTTAAGCCTTTTAAAAGGCCGCCCGGCGCTCTTTCTCAACGCACTGCTTTTCTTCATTCCTAGCACTTCTTCTGGCGCGCCAAAGACCACATGGCCAGCGCCACTGCCCTTACCGCAGTCTCTTGCGCGCGCCATCTATACGCACAACAGACCCCAAATTTGGGAAAGTCTTAAATCGTAGCATAAAAAAGCTGTTTTTGATCAAGCCCTTATATGAACAGGCTAAGCGTGACGCTGTTGGCGACGCCACATCACCAAGACAGCGGCCACGGTCTCATCGACGGTCAGACGCGAAGAGTCAAGCTGATGCGCATCTGGCGCGGGTTTAAGCGGTGCGGCAACGCGGTCTGTGTCGCGCGCATCGCGCTCTTTCAAGTCGGCAAGCACGGCGGACTCGTCAACGGCTTGGCCACGCTGGCGCAGCTGTTGGGCGCGGCGCGCCGCCCGAGCCTGGACATCGGCGACCAAAAACACTTTGAGTGCGGCATGGGGAAACACCACCGTGCCCATGTCGCGCCCGTCAGCAACCAACCCAGGCGGCTGACAAAAGGCCCGTTGGCGCTCCAGTAGCGCCTCGCGCAATACCGCCGCTGACGCAATGCGCGAGGCCAGATTGCCCACGTGCTCTTGGCGAATCAATCGAGTGACGTCCTGATTGGCCAGATAAATGGCCTGCTCTTCAAAGCGAATGTCCATGCGCCTAGCGGCCATGGCCACTGCCGAGAGGTCGTTGGCATCGATGTTTTGGTCAAGCACCGTCCAAGCCGCTAGGCGGTACAAGGCGCCACTGTCAAGCATGTGCCAACCGAGCTCACGTGCCACGGCCGTGGCCACGGTGCCTTTGCCCGAGGCCGTCGGGCCATCGATCGCAATCACTGGCGCCATCAAATCGCCCGTCTTCATTGAACCACCTGTCGGTAAAGCGAGAAATATTCAGGAAACGTCTTGGCCACACAGCCCGGGTCCTCGATGGTCACAGGCTGGGGGCCAAAGGCCGCTAGCGAGAAACACATTGCCATGCGGTGATCGTCGTACGTGTGTATCGATGCCGCGCGCCATTGGCTCGCTTGCAAGGGCTCGATGCTTAACCAGTCCGGCCCGCTTTGAACCACAGCACCCAGCTTGGCCAATTCGGTGGCCATGGCATGGATGCGGTCAGTCTCCTTGACCCGCCAGCTGCCGATGTTGCGCAATCGGCAAGGGCCATCGGCAAATAGTGCCAACACCGCAGCGGTCATGGCCGCATCCGGGATCAGGTTGAAGTCTTGGTCAAATGCCGCCAATCGCTGGCCATCGGCAACAGAAACGCCACGCACCACCACGCGGTTAGCGTGTTGTTCGACCTGGCCACCCATTTGGCGTATTGTTTCCAAAAACGCCATGTCACCCTGGATGCTGTCTTGACCCACGCCTTCGATGGTCACTGGCCCTTGGCCGATTAACCCAAGCGCCATAAAGTAAGAGGCCGATGAGGCATCACCTTCGACATGAATCACCCCCGGTGAGCGATAGCGACTGTCGCGCGCGACCACAAACACCAGCTGACCCTCGCAGTCTTGCTCGCGCTGGACCTGCACGCCAAAGCGAGCCATCAAATTGGTGGTGATATCGACATAGGGTTTGGAGATCAACTCGCCTTGCACGGTGATACGTAACGCTTGCCCGGTTTGCGCCACCCACATCGGCGAGGCCAGCAACAGCGCGGTCAGAAACTGGCTTGAGACCGTGCCTTTGACCGAAATGGCATGGCCTTGGGCCATGGCAGGTGTCAAACGCAACGGCGGATAACCGGACTGGCCGAGGTATTCGATCTGTGCGCCGAGTGCGCGCAACGCATCGACCAAATCACCGATCGGGCGTTCATGCATGCGCGCCACGCCACGCAGCTCATACTCTCCGCCGGCAAACGCCAGCGCCGCGGTCATCGGACGAAACGCTGTGCCCGCGTTGCCCAGAAACAGATTGGCCTGCAGGATCGTAAAGCGCCCCGGGCTTGTGAGCACAACAGCGCCATCCTTGCGTCGTCCCACACCGATGCCAAGACCCGATAGCGCTTGCAACATGACACGCGTGTCATCGGACTCAAGTAAACCGTAAATCTCGGTGGTCCCGGCACTTAAAGCGGCTAGCAGCAGCACCCGGTTAGAAATGCTTTTAGAGCCCGGCAACTCAATGGTGCCGTGCGCGCGTGTGACTGGCGCTAAAACCAGGGCATCGGTGCTCATGAAGCTGGGTCGCCCTTGGCAGCGGCGTGCTCGCGCTGTTGGCCCCATTGCCGGCGCACTTGCGCTGCATGGGCAAGCGTTTGCTCGAGCCAGTGCGCATCGTTTTGCTCAAGCGCGTGCCGTGCCTGTCCTAGTAACGCGTGTAACTCATCTATTTGTTGCAGCATCGCTGTGCGGTTGGCTAAAAAAATGTCACGCCACATCTCGACTGAGCCTTGCGCGATGCGCGAGAAATCACCAAACCCGGCACCGGCGAGCTGCAGATTCAAGTCGGCATTGCGATCACGCGCCACATGCTCGACATACAGGCTGGCTAACCAATGCGGCAAATGACTGACTGCTGCCAATACCTCGTCGTGCTGCTGCACATCCATGGTGACTATGCGCGCTTGACAGGCTTGCCAGGCACTTGAGACCCGTTCGATTGCCGCTGGCGTATTTTCTGCCAATGGGCAAATCACCACATGGCGGTTGCAATACAGATCGGCAACCGCGGCCTGTGGCCCCGACTCGTGCGAACCGGCGATCGGGTGAGCCGGCACAAACTGCCCAATGCGCGCACCGAGCCCGGCGCGCGCGGCCGCCACCACATTGCCTTTGGTACTGCCGCCATCGGTAATGACCGCATCGCGCCCCAGGTAAGGCGCCATGGCTTCAAACAATTCGGCATAAGCACCCACGGGTGCCGCCATCATGACCAAGTCTGCCTCTGAGGCGGCTTTTTGAAGCTCGACTGCCTCGTCAACGACGCCTAGCGCGATCGCTTGGCTGACGGTTTGCGTGCTGCGCCCTACCCCCCAGACGCGCTTGACCATCCCTCTTTTTTTGAGTGCAAGCGCAAAAGAGCCACCAATGAGTCCGACCCCAACGACGGCCAGTGTGCCAATCGGCGTGCTCGACTGCTCCTGGTGCGCGCGGCGCTCAGCAGTCACGCCGCCTCCTTGCCTAACACCTGGGCTAGCGCACGAATCAGGGTCTCGTTTTCTTCTGGCAGGCCAATCGAAATGCGCAACCACTGCGGCAGACCGTCGGCGCCAACCGGTCGCACAATCACGCCGCGTTTCAGTAGCGCCTGATTGACCGCGCTGGCGTCACCGACTTGCACCAGCACAAAGTTGGCAAAGCTTGGCACATAGGTCAGGCCCAGGCGATCAAAGGCCGCTTGCAGTTGTTGCTTGCCTGCCTCATTGATCTGGGCGCTGCGCGCCAAAAACGCATCGTCCTGAAACGCCGCCATCGCCGCGGCCTGCGCAAGTGCATTGACGTTAAAGGGTTGGCGCACGCGCGCCAACAAATCCGTCAGTGGTGGTTGCGACAAGCCAAAACCCACCCGCAAGCCAGCTAAGCCGTATGCCTTGGAGAAACTGCGAGACACCACGAGATTGTCAAAGCGCTTGACCAAGGCCACGCTATCAATCCGAATCTCAGCGGCGAGGTACTCGTTATAGGCTTCATCAAGCACCACGGTCACGCGGCTGCCGAACTCGTCCTTGACTCGCTCTAAAAAGCGAGTGACCGCTTGCTCGGATAAAAAGGTGCCGGTCGGATTGTTCGGGTTGGCGATAAAGACCAAGCGTGTATCGGCTTCGATGGCAGCAAACATCGCATCGAGATCATGACCGAAATCTTTGGCCGAGACGACGATGTGCCGCGCCCCGCGCGCTTGCGTGGCCAACCGATACACCACAAAAGCATATTGTGAATAGACCGCGCTCGCACCCGGCTGCAACAAAGCCATGCCCACGAGCTCAAGGATGTCGTTTGAACCATTGCCAAGCGTGATCCACTGGGCTGGTACATCGAGACGTTTTGATATGACCTGCTTTAAGGCATAACCACCGGGATCGGGATAACGCCCCAAGCCCGCGAGCGCTTGCTCAATGGCCCGTTTGGCCGACTCGGGCATGCCCAACGGATTCTCATTGGAAGCAAGCTTGACCACGGCAGCCGGGTCAAGCCCAAGCTCGCGCACCAGATCATCGATCGGTTTGCCCGGGATGTAGGGCTCAATGGTCTTGATGTGTTCGGGTGCAGCCAGTGACTTTGAATCAGTTGGTGCCGCTGCGACTCGCTCTTGGCTCATGTCTGCCTCGGATAAGAACCCAATACTTTAAAAAACGCACAGCGCGCCTGTAACTCACTTAAGGCCTTGGCCACCGCGACATCCTGCACATGGCCTTCGATGTCAACGTAAAAGTAATACTCCCACTGACCCGTGCGCGCCGGTCGCGACTCAAATCGATACATCGACACGCCGTGATCAGCCAAAGGCGCGAGCATCTTGTAGACCGCACCGGCCTCATTAGGCACGGCCAAAATCAAGCTGGTCTTATCCGCACCGCTCGGTAGGGTCTCGAGTTTGCCTAGCGCCAAAAACCGGGTGCGATTCATGGGGTCATCCTGAATCCCCTCAAACACCATTTGCAGACCCCAGGCTTGGGCGGCGCGATCACTGGCAATAGCCGCCACCGTTGGGTCGTCTGCGGCAATGCGAGCTGCTTGAGCGTTACTGACCACCGGTTCGAGCGCCAAGCCAGGCTGGTTCAAACCAAGCCAGTGCTGGCATTGGGCTAAGGCTTGGGGATGAGCAAGCACGCGAGTGACCCCGTCCATCGTGCCACTTCGGGTCAACAAGCAGTGGCGAATCACAATCGTGTGTTCACCCACAATGCGCAGCGGCGTGTGCAACAACAAATCCAGGGTGCGGTTTACCGCACCTTCAGTAGAGTTCTCGACTGGCACCACACCGACATCGGCGCCATCGGCTTCTACTCGGCGAAACACCTCATCGAAGTCCGGGCATGGCACACCGGCAATGTCTTGCCCCATGTATTCAAAGGCGGCCTGCTCGGAAAACGAACCCGCTGGGCCGAGATAGGCCACGTGAATGTCCTTCTCTAAGGCGCGACACACCGAGATGATCTGCCCCCAGATGGCGTCTATGGCCGCCGCGCCGATGGGCCCGGTGTTGGCCTGCTGCAAGGCGCGCACCACTTGGGCTTCACGCTCGGGACGAAACACCGGACCGCGCTCATGATGCGCGTGCTTGAGTTCGCCCACCGCTTGGGCCGTGCGCGCACGCTCATTGACGAGCGCCAGAATCTGCTCGTCTAACGAGTCAATCTTCTGGCGCAGTGGCAACAACTTGGCCTGTAAGTCTTTATCCATGCTCGCGCTCAAACCATTGGAGATAGTCAATCAATGCCATGACCCCTTCAATTGGCATGGCGTTATAAATCGAGGCACGCATGCCACCAACCGACTTATGGCCCTTTAGTTGATTCAACCCCGCGGCGCGCGCGCCGTCAAGAAAGGCTGCGTCTAGCCGACTGTCAGCCAGCACAAAAGGGACATTCATGCGCGAGCGCACGCTCGGGTGCACAGGCACCCGGTAAAAATCGGACTGATCAAAAAATCCGTAGAGCGCCTGCGCTTTGGTCTGATTGACTTTCTCGATGGCAGGCAGGCCGCCTTGGGCCAAAAGCCACTTAAACACCAGCCCGGCAATGTAGATCGCGTAAGTCGGTGGCGTATTGAATCGCGAACGCTCTTTGGCCACATTGGCATAATCAAAGGCCGAGGGGCAAATCGGCAAGGCATGGCCAATCAATTCGCGTCTGACCACCACGACAGTGACCCCGGCTGGACCGGCATTTTTTTGTGCGCCTGCATAAAGCATGCCCACCCGGGAAAAATCCATGGGTCGCGACAAGAAGTGCGATGACGCATCGATGACCAAAGGCACGCCAGGCGCACCAAGTGCTGCCATGGTCGCGGCATCGGGCCAGTCAACGAACTCCACGCCGCCGATGGTTTCGTTGCTGCACAAATGCAGGTAGGCCGCTGTCGGGCGCACCTGCCAGCTTTGCACCGGTGCCATCCAGGCAAGCGGTGGATAGTCTTTGGACCCATCGCGCCAGACGCGGTCGCTGCTCGCGGCCTGCGCGATATCGCCGTATTTCTGCGCCTCTTTATATGACTTGATCGACCAGCTGCCGCTTAAAACATAGTCAGCCTGTCGATTGGCACTGCGACCAATCAGGTTCATGGGGACAATGGCGTTTTCTGCAGTGGCACCGCCTTGCATAAAGAGCACAGCGAACTCGTCGCCCACGCCAAGCAACGCACGCAGATCGGCTTCGGCCTCGTCGCAGATTTGGCTGAATTCGGGGCCACGGTGGCTCATCTCCATGACAGACATGCCGCTGCCGTTGAAGTCCAGCATCTGCGCGGCCGCTTGTTCGAGCACCGCTTGCGGCAGCACCGAAGGGCCAGCCGAAAAGTTCCAGGGCCGCACCGCACCCATGGCCGCTACTCGGCGGGCGCGCTTGGCGCGCCTAGATCCGAACCGCCCTCATCGACATCGCTGGCCTGATCAGCCTCATCGACATCATCGGCATCACGCTCAGCGACCCGACGCACACCTGACAAACGACTGCCGTCGTCGACGCTAATAAGCGTGACCCCTTGAGTGGCACGTCCCATTTCGCGGATCTCCGCGACCCGGGTGCGCACCAAAACGCCGCCGGTGGTAATTAACATGATTTCGTCTTCGCTTGAGACCAACACCGCACCGACCACCTTGCCATTGCGCTCAGAGGTCTGGATCGCGATCATGCCTTTGGTCCCGCGGCCATGGCGGGTGTACTCGGCAATCGGCGTGCGCTTGCCATAACCGTTCTCAGTTGCTGTCAAGACGGTTTTTGACTCGTCACTTGCCACGATCATGGCGATGACTTCCTGATCGGCTTCAAGCATCATGCCGCGCACGCCACGCGCATTGCGCCCCATGGCTCGGACATCTTGTTCGCTAAAGCGAACCGCCTTGCCGGCGTCAGAAAACAACATCACATCGCACTGACCATCGGTCAAATCCGCACCAATCAGATAGTCACCCTCATCAAGGGTCACGGCAATGATGCCGGCCTTGCGTGGATTGGAAAAATCAGACAATGGCGTCTTTTTGACGGTGCCGCGCGAAGTGGCCATAAAGACCATGTGATCGTCAGAGAACTGCTTGACCGGCAAGATCACCGTGATCTTCTCACCGTCTTGCAGCGGGAACATATTGACAATCGGACGCCCGCGCGAGGTTCGGGTGCCCTGTGGCACTTCCCAAACCTTTAACCAATAGAGGCGGCCCCGATTGGAGAAACACAACAGGAAGTCGTGCGTGTTGGCAATAAACAATTGGTCAACCCAGTCGTCTTCTTTGGTCGCGGTGGCCTGTTTGCCACGACCGCCACGACGCTGCGCACGGTACTCTGATAAAGGTTGACTCTTGATGTAGCCACCATGCGACAGTGTCACCACCATATCGGTCGGTGTAATCAAGTCTTCGGTATCAAGTTCGGTGGCATTGTGCTCAATGGTCGAGCGACGCGTATCTTTGGCGTTGGTCGAGAACTCCGTACGGATGGCCTCAAGCTCATCGCCAATGATGGTGGTGATGCGTTCGGGCTTAGCCAAGATGTCGAGCAAGTCAGCAATGTTCTCCATCACCGACTTGTACTCGGAGACGATCTTGTCTTGCTCAAGACCAGTCAAACGCTGCAAGCGCATATTGAGAATTTCTTGCGCCTGCACATCGCTTAAGCGGTATTGCCCGTCGGCTTGCAAACCGTAATTCGGTGACAGCCCCTCGGGTCGGAAGGATGCACGACCACCCGGGGTGTCGCCATCGGCGCGCGTGAGCATCTCACGCACCAAAGACGAGTCCCAAGCCTGGGCCATCAAGGCTTGGCGCGCAAGCGGTGGCGTGGGCGCGGATTTGATGATGGTGATGAACTCATCAATGTTGGCCAAGGCAACTGCCAAGCCCTCGAGCACATGGCCACGCTCACGGGCTTTGCGTAACTGAAATACGGTGCGACGCGTCACGACTTCGCGACGGTGCGACAGGAAGTATTCCACCATCTGCTTTAAGTTAAGCAAACGGGGTTGGCCATCGACAAGCGCCACCAAATTGATACCAAAGGTGTCTTGCAGCTGGGTGTTCTTATATAGGTTATTTAGAACCACCTCGGGCACTTCGCCACGCTTGAGCTCGATGACCAGACGCATGCCATCTTTGTCAGACTCATCGCGGATGTCAGAGATGCCTTCGATTTTCTTTTCGTTGACAAGCTCAGCCATGCGCTCTTGCAATGACTTCTTGTTGACTTGATAGGGCAGCTCATCGACCACAATCGACTGGCGGTTGCCCTTTTCCATGTCTTCAAAGTGGGTCTTGGCGCGCATAATGACCCGCCCACGGCCAGTGCGATAGCCTTCACGCACACCGGACATGCCGTAGATGATGCCAGCGGTGGGAAAGTCTGGCGCTTTGATGAGCTCAATTAACTCATCAACAGTTGCTTGCGGGTTGCGCAGCAAATGCATGCAGCCATCAATGACCTCAGCGAGGTTATGCGGTGGAATATTTGTCGCCATGCCCACGGCAATGCCCGAGCTGCCGTTGACCAACAGGTTCGGCAAGCGCGAGGGCAATAGCAGCGGCTCGTGTTCGCTGCCATCGTAGTTCGGGCCAAAGTCAACCGTCTCCTGGTCGATATCGGCCAACAGCTCGTGGGCGATTTTGGCTAAGCGAATCTCGGTATAACGCATCGCCGCAGCACTGTCGCCATCAATGGAACCAAAGTTACCCTGCCCGTCCACTAACATGTAACGCAGCGAGAAGTCCTGCGCCATGCGCACAATCGTGTCATAGACAGCCTGGTCGCCGTGCGGGTGGTACTTACCGATCACATCACCCACGATACGCGCTGACTTCTTATAGGCACGATTCCAATCATTATTGAGTTCGTGCATGGCAAACAGCACGCGCCGGTGAACCGGCTTTAAGCCATCTCGAACATCTGGCAAGGCCCGCCCCACGATCACGCTCATGGCGTAGTCGAGGTAACTGCGACGCATTTCTTCTTCTAGGGAGATCGGGAGTGTTTCCTTGGCAAAGGAATCCATATGAGACGTCATCTAAGTCAATGATTAGCGGGCCGTTGCCGCGCGAAGCGCCAACGGTTGACACAAACCATCGATTCTACACCGCACAGCCATGTGTGTCCGAACCGACATCGCATGTTGCAGGCAAGGCAAAAAGTTCCACTGGACTGCGCAACTGGTTCTGCGGCGTGGCGTCAAAGAGACGTTTTTTTGTTGTTTTGTTGCCAAAACCCAACAAGAAATAGGTCGAATTCGAAAATTTACGCCTTTACAAGCTCGCAAAGTCACCTTGGGGGTCGCAATTGGTCACAAATGCCTTAAGATTGCTCTCAACACGCAGGAAACCCAGTGTGTGCATATTTTTAACTAGCTCTTAGCGTTGTTATACTGGCCCCGTTTCCTGAATTGCGGCGGGGGTTCGCTGCGAGACATCTTTCAGCTTTAAGCTCAACGAGGAGAAACATGAACAAGCCCTCAAAATTCGCTCTGGCAAT
>SKIZ01000131.1 GCA_007116135.1 Burkholderiaceae bacterium | reverse complement strand
GCTGACACGGCTTACGCGTTCATGAAGGCCATGGATGAGACCTTTGATCTCTACAAGGATGCAACGGCTGTGATGCCGCGTTGGGCACTTGACCAATCAGGCCCGCCACCGGGTGATGCGCCGTATCACGAGGGTGCAATCCGCTACCTGAAAGAAAAGGGTATCTGGACCGATGAGCACGAGCAGTGGAACACCGCTCGCTTGGCGCGTTTGAATGCCTTGTTGGCAGCATGGGATGTGACGATGGACGAGGGCATGAGTCTGTCGGACAAAGACTTTGCTGCGCTTTGGCAGAAAAACCGTCAGGCAGCGCTTGACTCGCTGAACTAAGTCGTAAGTTAGGGCGCGCAACGATTCAACCGGGTCGTTGCGCGTTTTTGTATCCGATGGCTCAAAGCCGTCGAAGTTTGATGATCTCTTTGAGAGTCTGTTATGTCGCAAACCACCCACCAGAACCCAACGGCTGCCGATCCCGAAGTCGAAAGTACCCGCATGCACGGGGTCACCTATTGGGCGGTTTTGACCCTCGGTGGCTTGGGGTTGCTCATGGCAATCAATCAAACGTTCATGCTGCGCACGTTTGGCTTTCAGCCACTAGGTAACTCATTTTTGTATTACCTGATTGGTTTATTTCTAGCCGCCGCTTATTTGATATACCCCATGACCAAGGCGGCTTCACACCGCACGCCCTGGTACGACTGGCTATCGGCCGTCATTATCATGGCATGTGCGGCCTATCTAGGTAACCACGGCCTGACGATTATTGAGCAGGGCTGGGACTATTCCGCGCCGATCGAGGCAACGATTGCCTCGGGTATTTTGTTGGCCTTTCTCATTGAAGGGGTTCGCCGCTGTGGTGGTACGCCGCTTTTGGTGGTGGTGTTGCTTTTTGGTTCATATCCGATTTACGCAGGCTATATGCCCGGATTCTTGTGGGGTAATGAGTACTCTTTTGGCGAGACGATCCGGGCCCATGTGATGGGTGTTGAGAGCATTATCGGCATCCCCATGCAAGTTGTTGCCAATCTGGTGATCGGTTTTGTGGTGTTTGGTGCGGCCTTAACTGTCACCGGTGGCGGTGAATTCTTTATGCGCTTTGCCACCTCTTTGATGGGCGCAAGCCGCGGTGGTCCGGCCAAGGTCGCGGTGGTGTCTAGTGGATTTATGGGCAGTCTGTCGGGCAGTGTGATTTCCAATATCCTGACGACCGGCGCCTTTACGATTCCCACGATGAAACGCACGGGCTACCCGCCTCAATACGCCGGTGCCGTTGAGGCGTGCGCATCGACCGGTGGCACCCTGATGCCACCGGTGATGGGCGCTGTAGCCTTCATCATGGCCTCTTTCCTAGGCGTGCCCTACGCTGACGTGATCGTGGCGGCGTTCTTGCCGGCCTTGTTGTTTTACATCGCGCTTTTATTTCAGGTCGACGCATATGCCGCGCGCGTGGGCTTAAAGGGCTTGCAAGCCCATGAGATCCCGAAGCTTTGGCAAGTGCTCAAAGAGGGATGGCCCTACCTTTTCAGCTTGGGCATGCTTATTTACATGCTCTTGTTTATGCGCCTTGAAACCTACGCGCCTTATTATGCGACTTTGGTTCTTTTGGCAATTTCTGTCTTTAAAAAGAACCATCGTTTCAGCCCCAAGCTGATGCTTGAGCTGCTCAAGAACCTAAGTGTCAGTGTGGCCAACCTCGTGGCGATCTTAGCCGGTATCGGTCTGGTCGTTGGTGGGCTGTCCTATAGCGGTGTGGCCGGTTCGTTCTCACGCGAGCTGCTGTTGTATGCCGGTGGCAGCATCCCATTGATGCTTGCGGCTGGTGCAGTCACTAGCTTCATTTTGGGTATGGGCATGACCGTCAGTGCCTGCTACATCTTCTTGTCGATTCTGTTGGCACCGGCGTTGATTAACGCGGGTCTCAATCCCTTGGCCAGTCACCTCTTTATTCTCTACTGGGGCATGATGTCGTTCATCACACCACCGGTCTCGCTGGCGGCGATTACCGCAGCCAATATTGCCGGTGCAAACTCATGGGCCACTGGACTGACGGCGATGCGATTAGGCAGTGTGTTGTTTATCTTGCCATTTATGTTTGTCGTCAATCCGCTACTGATCCTGCAAGGCGATTGGGGTCCTGTGCTGCTCGCAGCTGCCACGGCCATCACAGCGATGTGGGTGCTGGCCTCGGGCCTAGAGGCTTATCTGTATCGGGTGGGTGTGATTACATGGCCGACACGCCTGATGTTGTTTGTCGCCGGAGGCATGCTGGCGTACCCAGGCACCCAAACCGACATCACTGGTTTGGCGCTGCTGGGCGTGACGTATTTGCTGGCGCGCGCTTTGCCCTTTATGAGGGGGGCAACGCCTGGGCATTAACGTCAACCCAGTGCTTTTTATCCGAGGGCCCGCATGAGCGGGCCCGTTTTTTAAGGCAGCCCGGACTCTTTACGGATCACCTCGTAGACACCACTCCAGTCCTTTTGACCCATGCCTTGTGCCAACGCGTTGATGAAGCGACCCTTCACAAGGTCGGCCAATGCCGGCACCACTCCCACATCGACGAACGCTTGCTGAAAAACGCTCACGTCCTTTAAACCGCCGTGCATATTGAAGTTGACCTGATCGAAGTCTCGCGTCTTGATCTTGTCGACATAGCGTTTGTAGCCCGGATGACCGAAGATGCGATGCAGCCCGTCTTGCATGAGTGCGGGATCAACACCGCTTTTTTCAAAAAACACGTAAAGCTCGGAGATGAGTTCTAGGTTGGTGATCAGCACGTAATTCAGGCCAATCTTCATGACCAAGGGCGCCTCTGGGTTTTCTCCAAGTTCGACGACCTCTTCACAAAAGCATTCAAGAACCAGTTTGGCTTTGGCTCGAGCCTCTGGCGTTGCCGCGCAAAAAGACAGCATCTTGCCTTCGGCAGCCACGGCTGGAATACCGAGCACACTGGCTGAAGCATAGTTTTTGCCGGCATCGGCATGTGCTTGAGCCATGCGTTTGGCT
>SKIZ01000053.1 GCA_007116135.1 Burkholderiaceae bacterium | reverse complement strand
TTGAGCAGGTTGGGCCCGAGATTTACTACGCTGAGGGTAGAACAGCGCTTGGCACGGCCTTAAACCGCAACTTCATCTCCAACGCCGGCGTGGTCATTGCACCGCAGTCCGTGGTGGTCATCGATGCTTTGGGCTCAGTCGATCTCGCCGGCCAGCTAATCGAGCAGATTCGGTTGCTAACTGAAAAGCCGATCACGCATGTGATTGTGACGCATTACCATGCCGACCACATATACGGCCTGCAGGCGTTTCGTGAGATAGGTGCGCAGATCATCGCCCAAACACAAGCCAAACTGTATCTGAACTCCGATATGGCGCAACGCCGGCTTGAAGCCTCGCGCGAGGAACTAGCGCCGTGGGTCAACGACCAAACCACGCTAGAAGCTGCCGATATCTGGATCGATTCCGACACTCAATTAACACTAGGCGGTTGGACGTTTGACCTGCTGCATGTTGGGCCTGCGCACACACCGGATGACTTGGCCGTCTATGTGCCGCAAGCACAGGCTTTGTTTGCCGGCGATCTGGTCTTTCGCGAGCGCATCCCCTATGTAGGCTCAGCCGATAGTGCTGGCTGGATACGGTCGCTTGATCGCCTCATCGATCTGCAAGCGGCAGTCATGATACCCGGCCATGGCCCTTATTCAGTCAACGTACAGAAAGACATTTCCTTTACGCGCGACTATCTGGAATTTTTACGCCAGGAACTCGCCGAACCTGCCTATAACCTCGAAGACTTTGATGAGGCATACTTGCAAATCGACTGGTCAGCCTATGAAAAAACGATGCTCTTTCGCGAGGCCAATCGCATGAATGCCTACAACGTTTTCATCTCCATACAGCAAGAATAATTGTTGCTGTGATCCTAGTGCACAGGTGTAACGCGCACTAGGGTCTTTTGCCGTATTGGGCCAAATCAAAAATATCAAGGTCAACCATCTGCCCATAGCCTTTTTGAACCACTTGCCCGGCCGGGTCGATGACGTAAAGCTCAGGAATGCCACGACGTTTGCCAATCGCTGCATCTAGCGCCGGTGTCATCATCGCAAGGTCAAAGTTAATCTCATGCTGCTGCGCATAGCTCAAAACGTCAGCGGGGTCACGATCGATTGAGAGTGCAATAATTCGCAGATCCTGCTGCGCGGTCTGATCTGCGAGTTTGATGAGACTGAGGTTTTGCCGATGACAAAATGGGCACCACGTCGCCCAGACCTGAACCACCAAATACTGCCCCTGCAGTTGATCCGCACTGAGCACTTGCCCATCGATTGTCTGCAGATTCTCTATCTTCAGTGAATCTCCCACATCGAGCGCACGAGCCGGTGAAGTAAATAAGAGCGCCAGCCAAACCAGCAGCATTAATCTAAAACCCAAACGCGATCCATAAGCTTTCATGCAGTCTCGCTCCTTTTTGTGTCTTTGGTATATCTCTGGCCACATGAGCCGTTGACCCATTGGCTAGCGATAAAAAGAGGTCTCTTCCAACGATAGGTGGGTAAAAGCACTCAAAACCGTACTTTGCCCAACGGGTGCGACCTTGGTCACGTAGGCAGGCGATAACTGCGCAAGCGTACTGACCCCTAGTAGCCCCATAGCGGTGCGAACCTCAGCTTCAAGTAACTCGAGTACGCGCACCAAGCCGCTGACGCCATCGGCCGCTAGGCCATAACACTGCATACGCCCAAGCCCAACCATATCAGCGCCGCAGGCAATGGCCTTGACGATATCAGTGCCTCGATTAAAACCACCATCGACAATGATTTGGGCCTTTTTGTCGACCGCTTGAACCACCTCGGGCAGCACGTCCATGGTGCCGCGATCAAAATCAAGCTGACGCCCCCCATGGTTCGAAACATAGACCATGTCGACACCGTGCTCCACGGCGAGCTTGGCATCTTCGGCCGTGGCAATCCCTTTCAGGATCAAGGGGATTTTCAATTTTGACTTGATGCGATCGACGTCGCGCCAGGTCAACGTCGGCTGGTACTCGCGCCCTGGCACAACGCTGCGACGAATGTTGCGCTTGGCAATGTCACGCTCGCGCCGGCTGTAGTAGGCACTATCGACTGTCAAACAAAAGGCCGAACAACCCGCAAGTTGTGCGCGCTCGACCAAATCGTCGACCCAGGCCGCATCGCCATGGACGTACAACTGATAAAGCCGCAAGGCTTGGGGCACTTCTTTGGCGAGCTGCTCGAAGTTCACCACACTGACCGAACTTTGCATGTGCGCAATACCGAATTGTTCGGCCGCGCGCGCGGCGGCAACGGCCGAATCAGGAGAAAAGAGCTCCAGGCTGCCCACCGGTGCGAGCATCACGGGCAAGCGCAAGGCCCGCCCCAAGAAGTCGGTGCTGGCGTCGACCTGGCTGACGTCTCGAAGCACACGAGGCTTAAATGCGAGCTGATCAAGTGCACCGCGGTTACGGCAGACTGTCGTTTCGGTCTCTGTGCCGCCAATCACGTAATCCCAATTGTCGTGATTGAGTTTTTGGCGCGCTTTCTTGACAATCTCTTGTAGCGTCAGGAACGTCTCAAACGATTCGTTTTTTTCATCCATGGGGCTGCTCACTGGCGTCTTTACTTTAGGTACGTTTCAATCCACGACTGATAAGTTGCTTGATCTGTTGCCATGGGCATCAACTGCTTAGACGGCGGCCCGGCCAATTGGGTTGGCGTCTTGCCCGCCTGGGTGGCCTGCATGGCATCAAAGAGCGCTTGCGCTGCCACACCAAATGGCTGGTGGCCCCACAACCAAACCTTGACATTGCGGCTGGCCAAATAGTCCAGATCAAACAATGCCGCATCTGAGCCCGCAACCAGTATGGGTAAGCGAAGATTTCGCACAATCAGATCCAGATCCTCGCGCCGCTTCAAGTAGGGTAGAAAGAGTGCATCAACACCGGTGTCTTGATACGCTTGAAGACGCTTGGCAGCTTCTTGCGCACCTGCCGAGGCATTGGCGTTGGTGCGCGCCACCACCAGCATTGGCCCTGTGCCGCGCGCTCGCACTGCCGCGCGCATTTTCTTGATGCCCTCATCAAGCGAGACCAAACCCTGTGACTCATCGGCGCCAAAGGGCCTGGGCAACACCGAATCCTCAACACAGGCAGCGGCTACGCCTGCGGCCTGAAGATCTTCGATGACGCGAGCAACATTTAACGCATTGCCATAACCGTGGTCTGCGTCCACCACGAGATTGACACAATCGGTTCGACAAACCCGACGGGCCTGCTCGCAAAGCTCGCTTGCAGTCAAAAGAACCATGTCCGGTGCACCAAGCACAGTCCATGATGCCACCGAACCACCCATGACGCTGACCTCGCTGCCTAGCGCACGCGCAAATCGAGCCGACACCGGGTCAAACACCGAACTCGCAATCACACACTCGGGTGCTGCGAGGACTTCGGATAGGGAACGTCGTCTGGGTTGGTCTACTTCATTCACGCTTGGCAAGCTCCTTGCAGTTCAAACATCAAATCAAGCACTCTTGCGAGCGCACGACTCACATCGTCTCATTAAATAATTCCCTGCCAATGAGCATACGACGAATTTCGCTCGTGCCCGCACCAATCTCGTAGAGCTTGGCATCACGCCAAAGTCTTCCAAGCGGATAGTCATTGATATAACCATTGCCACCAAAGATCTGGATGCCCTCGCCGGCCATCGAGGTTGCCTTCTCGGCGCAGTAAAGAATAACGGCTGCGCAATCTTTTCTGACCTCGCGCACATGCCTTTGACCTAGCGCATCTAGGTTCTTGCCCACCGTATAGCAAAACGCGCGACACGCTTGCAAGGTGGTGTACATGTCGGCGACTTTGCCCTGAATCAATTGAAACTCGCCAATCGACTGGCCAAACTGCTTGCGCTCATGGATGTACGGCACGACTTGATCCATGACCGCCTGCATAATGCCCACCGGGCCCGCAGCCAAAACGGCACGCTCATAGTCCAAGCCACTCATCAACACCTTGACGCCACCGTCGAGCTCGCCAAGCACGTGGTCACCCGGAACCACGCAATTTTCAAACACGAGCTCACCGGTGTGGCTGCCGCGCATGCCAAGCTTGTCTAGCTTTTGTGCCACGCTAAATCCGGGCATGCCCTTCTCGACTAAAAACGCAGTCACACCACGGGCGTTAGCTTGCGGGTTGGTTTTTGCATAGACTACGAGCGTGTCAGCATCTGGCCCGTTGGTAATCCACATTTTTGTGCCGTTAAGTACGTAGTCTGATCCCTTGGGCTGGGCCGTCAGCCGCATGCTGACCACGTCTGACCCGGCACCAGACTCACTCATGGCCAAGGCACCAATGTGCTCACCCGAAATCAATTTGGGCAGATATTTGTCTTTTTGTGCCGCGGTTCCGTTACGGTAAATTTGGTTGACGCACAAATTCGAATGCGCACCATAGGACAATCCGACCGAGGCGCTGGCACGAGACAGTTCCTCCATAACAACCATGTGAGCCAAATAACCCAGTCCAGCGCCACCATAGGACTCATCGACGGTGACCCCTAAAACGCCGAGCTCGCCCATCTGGCGCCATAGGTGCATGGGAAATTGGTCATCTTGATCGACTTGCTTGGCCAATGGTGCGATTTGTTCAGTGGCAAACGCGCGCACCGCATCTCGCAGCATGTCAATGTCTTGGCCAAGTTCAAAGTTCAGCCCTGGCAGTTGCATGATGTGTGTCTCCTGAAATCATGACCACTAGCATAATCGCAAAACTTCAAGACACCAGAGCCTGGCGCTCTCTAAACGCCATGGGCCTGAAAAGTTTTGACAGACAAGCGTATTAGCAAAAACCCTAGGGGCAATTCCATACGCGATTGTTGTGAGATCTTTCCAGCAAGTCGTGAATCAGGTAAAACAGCAGTGAGCACACAACCATTGCTCATTGGCCCACAGCGGCTCCAAAAGAGTCGTCAAGCCCGTAGTACATCGAACCCAAAAGGAATTGAGATGAACGCGCCTGTCACCTCCACGCAGTCGTTGGCTTTGCGCCAAGTGCAACTCGACGACAAATACGCTCTGACCGAAGGCTTAGCCTGGATGAGCGGTATTCACGCCTTAGTCAGACTTCCCATCAATCAACGGATCCGCGATTTACAGGCCGGGCTCAATACGGCTGGCTTCATTTCGGGCTACCGGGGCTCGCCACTGGGCAGTTATGACCAACACCTCTGGAAAGCCAGCAAACACTTAAGCGAACACCATGTGGTGTTTCAGCCCGGGTTAAACGAGGACTTGGCAGCGACCTCGGTTTGGGGTTCGCAACAGACCGCACTGTTTCCAGGCGCCAAATACGACGGCGTATTTGGGCTTTGGTATGGCAAGGGGCCCGGTGTGGATCGCAGCGGTGACGTCTTTAAGCACGCCAACGCCGCAGGCACTTCGGCCCATGGTGGTGTGCTCGTGGTCGCCGGTGATGACCACCCGGCTAAGTCATCGACATTGCCGCACCAAAGCGATCACATTCTGAAGGCCTGCATGATCCCGGTGCTATTTCCGGCCACAGTTCAAGAGGTCCTAGACTACGGCACCATTGGCTGGGCACTGAGTCGATACGCAGGTGTCTGGGTCGGTATTAAGTGCATCACCGACATTGTCGAGGCATCGGCCTCAGTCGACGTCGACCCGCACCGCGTGGTGCTGGCCCAACCGAGCGACTTTGAACGACCACCTGGTGGGCTTAACATCCGCTTGCCTGACACCCCATTGGCTCAAGAGGCCCGACTGCTTGACTACAAGCTCTACGCGGCATTGGCATTCGCGCGGGCCAATGGCTTGAATCGCGAACTTTGGTCGGTGCCCGACGCCCAAGCACGCATCGGAATTGTCACCTCAGGCAAGGCCTATCTTGACACACGCAAAGCCTTGCTTGACCTGGGCCTCGATCGCCAAACCTGTCAGCGCATCGGCTTGCGACTCTTTAAGGTCGGCATGGTCTGGCCGCTAGAGGCCTCAGGGTTAAATACGTTTGCCGAGAACTTAGACGAAATTATCGTCGTTGAAGAAAAGCGCCAAATTCTCGAGTACCAGGTCAAAGAGGAGTTGTTTGGCTGGATCGGACGCAATAAGAAGATTCCCCGCGTGGTGGGCAAGTTCGATGACAAAGACGGTGGCGAGTGGGCCGTGCCGCAAGGCAACTGGCTATTGCCAGCCCATTACGAGTTCTCCCCTGCGATTGTCGCCAAGGTCATTGGCCAGCGACTGCTGAAATTAGAGCTGCCGCAAGATGTTCGCGCTGCGATCATCGCCAGGTTAACTGTCATCGATGCGCAAGAGCGTGCGCTGGCCAAACCCCGCGTGGTGACCGAGCGCAAACCCTGGTTCTGTTCGGGCTGCCCGCATAACACCTCGACCCAGTTGCCTGAAGGCTCACGCGGACTGGGGGGCATTGGCTGCCACTACATGGTCACATGGATGGATCGCCGCACCGACGTCTTCACCCAGATGGGCGGAGAAGGTGTGCCATGGATTGGCCAGGCACCTTTTACCAACGAGACCCATGTATTTGCCAACCTAGGCGATGGCACCTATTTCCACTCGGGCTTGCTTGCCATCCGCGCTGCAGTGGCGGCAAAGGTCAACATCACTTACAAGATCCTTTATAACGATGCCGTGGCCATGACGGGTGGCCAACCCGTCGACGGCCAAATCACGGTGCCCATGATTGCGCAACAGGTGCTCGCTGAAAACGTCCAACGTGTGATGGTGGTCACCGACGAACCACAAAAATATGATCGCTCGAACCAATTGCCAGCCGGTGTGCCGGTTGTCCATCGCGACCAACTCGATGATGTCCAGCGCGATTTAAGACAGGTCGCGGGCACAACGATTCTGATTTATGACCAAACCTGCGCATCGGAGAAACGCCGCCGTCGCAAGCGCCAGGAATATCCCGATCCCGCAATGCGTGCGGTAATCAACGAACGCGTCTGCGAGGGATGCGGCGATTGCTCGAAAAAGTCGAACTGCTTATCGGTTGAGCCGTTAGAGACCGAATTCGGGCGCAAGCGCCAGATCAATCAGTCAAGCTGCAACAAGGACTTCTCTTGCATCAAAGGCTTTTGTCCGAGCTTTGTGACGGTTCACGGTGGACGCTTGCGCAAACCCGCGGCAATTGACAGCAGCCGCATGGGGTTTGGGGACTTACCCGCCCCGGCTCGCGCCGAACTGACGCAAACCTACGGCATTGTGATCACCGGTGTCGGCGGTACCGGTGTTGTCACTATCGGACAATTACTTGGCATGGCTGCTCACATAGAGGGCAAGGCAGGCTCCGTGCTCGATATGGCTGGCTTGGCTCAAAAAGGCGGCGCGGTCTATTCGCATGTGGTGCTTGCACCAGCCGGCGCAGATCTTCACAACACGCGTGTGGCCATGGGCGATGCCGATTTGCTGCTCTGCAGCGACTTGGTCGTCGGTTCAAGCCCCGAAGCCATTGCTCGTTTGAACGACAGCAAAACCTACACGCTGCTCAATACCGACGTCTCGCCTACGGCGGCTTTCTTATCCAATCCGAACTGGGCGGCACCCACCTCAACGCTCAAGGACCTGCTGCAAAGTGCCACTGGCCAAGACCGACTTGCCAGCGTTGACGCCTCGCAATTGGCGCAAAAGCTCATGGGCGATACGGTGTATGCCAATCCGCTGATGATGGGTTTCGCTTATCAAAAAGGCTGGATACCACTTGCGCAGGCCAGTATCGAAGAAGCGATTCGATTAAACGGTGTTCAAGTCCAGGCCAACATCGAAGCCTTTCAGTGGGGTCGCATGGCCGCACACGATTTGAGTGCAGTGCAGGCACAGTTAGCTCAAACCAACACGGCTCAGGCAGAACCCGCGCCCGAACTGACCACCTTGCCCGCGCTTGTGGCTCATCGCGCAGCCTTCTTGGCGCAATACCAAAACGAAAGCTACGCCAAGAAATATCGAGCATTTGTCGATAAGGTGGCCAGCGTCGAGCAAGAGCGCTGCCAAAGCGACGAGCTTGCCATGGCTGTAGCGCGCAACCTGTTTAAATTGATGGCCTACAAAGACGAGTATGAAGTCGCGCGGCTCTACACCGATGGCGAATTCTTGCGCAAGCTAGAAGCGCAATTTGAAGGGAACTGGTCTTTGCAGTTTCACTTGGCTCCACCCCTTTTGGCTAAACGTGATTCACAAGGTCATCTGACCAAGAAAGCTTACGGCCCAAAGATGCTTTACGCCTTCAAACTGCTCGCTAAGTTGCGGTTCTTGCGTGCGACGCCCTTCGATCCCTTTGGCTACACCAAGGAGCGGCGCCAAGAGCGTGAATTAATCGCCAAGTATCAAGCCGCCATCGCCGCCTTGCTACCAAACTTAAGTAAACCCGATCTTGCCCAAGCGCTCGCCATCGCCGACATCCCCGATGGCATTCGTGGCTTTGGTCACGTCAAGGAGCAGTCGATGCAAAAGGCCCTTCAGAGCTTCGAGCAGATCGCAAACGGAGAAAAGCAAGCAGTCGCGACCGCGCAGGCGCTCTGAGACCAAAGACCATCGCCAGAGGCTTTAAACTAGGCAAGTCAAACGTAGGCCCCGCCTCTTGGGCCGGCCTACGCTTGACGAGTTGCGCCCAGAGGTGCCGTGCCTCATGATTTATCCATTTCATAGGAACTAAGCAATCGTGGCCAAACTGCGCTCCAATCTGAAACCTCGCTCCAGTGAATTCCAGGCCAACGCCAGCGCCATGACTGAATTGGTGACTGACCTCAAAGACAAATTAAACCAAGCCGCCCAAGGTGGTGGTCAGCCAGCTAAGGACAAGCACATCGCGCGCGGCAAGCTCTTGCCGCGTGAGCGCATCGACCGGCTACTTGATCCGGGTACGCCTTTTCTAGAACTGTCGCCTCTAGCTGCCTTCGGGCTCTATAACAACCAGGCACCATGCGCTGGCATCATTACCGGTGTTGGCCGGGTCAGCGGCGTTGACTGCATGATTGTCTGTAATGACGCCACCGTCAAAGGTGGTACCTACTTTCCGATGACCGTCAAAAAGCATTTGCGAGCCCAAGAGATTGCCCAGCAAAATCGCTTACCGTGCATCTACCTAGTTGACTCCGGCGGCGCAAACCTGCCCAACCAGGATGAAGTCTTTGCCGATCGGGACCACTTTGGTCGAATTTTCTACAACCAAGCCAACTTGAGCGCCCAAGGCATTGCACAAATCGCCGTGGTCATGGGATCTTGCACCGCCGGCGGTGCTTATGTGCCGGCCATGAGCGATGAGGCGATCATCGTCAAAAATCAAGGGACGATCTTCTTAGGCGGCCCGCCGCTAGTCAAGGCGGCAACTGGCGAAGTGGTCAGCGCCGAAGACCTCGGCGGTGGCGACGTGCACACGCGTCTGTCAGGCGTGGCAGACCATCTGGCACAAAACGATTTACATGCCATTGCGCTGGCGCGCCAAGCCGTGAGCAACCTGAACTGGTCTAAGCCCTCGGGCTCTGAAGACAGCACGCCACGGGCGCCCGCGTACCCCGCAGACGAACTCTATGGCGTTATTCCAACCGACACACGCAAGCCCTTTGACGTTCGGGAAATCATTGCCCGCATTGTTGACGAGTCCGTCTTTGACGAATTTAAGGCGCGGTTCGGTACGACACTGGTGTGCGGTTTTGCGCGCATCGAGGGCATGCCACTTGGCATCCTGGCCAACAACGGGATTCTGTTCTCGGAGTCCGCCGTCAAAGGCGCTCACTTCATCGAGCTTTGCTGCCAACGCAAAATCCCATTGGTCTTCCTGCAAAACATCACCGGTTTCATGGTCGGGCGCAAGTATGAGAACGAAGGCATTGCCCGCCATGGCGCCAAACTCGTGACCGCCGTTGCTACGGCACAAGTACCGAAATTCACCGTGATTATTGGTGGCAGCTTTGGTGCTGGCAACTATGGCATGAGTGGCCGCGCCTACAGCCCAAGGTTTCTGTGGATGTGGCCCAACGCAAGAATATCGGTCATGGGTGGCGAGCAAGCCGCCCGGGTTTTAGCCACAATCAAACGCGATCAACTCCAAGCCCAGGGCCAGAACTTTAGCGCCGAACAAGAACAAGCGTTTATGGCGCCTATCGAGCAGCAGTATGAAACCCAGGGGCACCCTTACTACGCCAGTGCGCGCTTGTGGGATGATGGCGTGATTGACCCGGCCGATACCCGGCGCGTACTGGCGTTGGGCCTAAGCGCTGCGCGCAATGCGCCGATCGGTGACACCCGATTCGGCATCTTTCGTATGTGAGGACAGCATGACATCCCTAAGACTTCATCTGGATCACCATGTAGCACGCGTGACACTTGATCGTGCCCAGGTGCGTAATGCATTTAATGAAGAGATGATCGGCGAACTGAAAAAGACCTTTGATCAACTTGCCGAGCAAGAGGACATCCGCGCCATTGTTCTGGATGCCCAGGGGCCAGCCTTTTGTGCTGGGGCGGACTTGAACTGGATGCGAAAAATGGCCGACTACACCCACGAGGAAAACGTCGCCGATGCCAGCGAACTGGCCTCGATGCTTCAAAGCATCTATCTTTGCCCTAAACCGACCATCGCATGCGTACAAGGCGATGCGTTTGCCGGCGGGCTAGGCTTGGTTGCTGCATGCGATATAGCTGTGGCTGCAGAGCAGGCGCGGTTTTGCTTAAGCGAGGTCAAGCTCGGCTTGATTCCGGCAACCATTAGCCCCTACGTGATTCGAGCCATCGGCGCGCGCGCGGCACATCGCTATTTTCTGACCGCGGAGATTTTTGATGCGGCCTGCGCGCATCAAATGGGTTTGGTCCACGAGGTCGTCAAGCCCCAAGCGCTCGAGGACACGGTCACCGCGCTGGCCCAAGCCCTGTGCAAGGCCGCACCTGATGCGGTGCGTGCCTGCAAAACACTGGTGCAGACCGTGGCAGATCGCGAAATTGATTCAGATCTCCTAGCCTACACCGCCCAAGGCATTGCCCAGGCGCGCGCCAGCAAACAAGGTCGCGAGGGTGTGCAGTCGTTTCTGCAAAAACGCAAACCGAACTGGCTCAACTAGCTAGCGCGCTCAGATGCCAGGGGTCAATGACCGACAAACTTGCTGTCAACCAGATCTCAGACTAAAACTTAAACCAGACAATAAGCGCCATGTTTAAAAAAATATTGATCGCCAACCGCGGCGAAATTGCTTGCCGTATCGCAACCACAGCACGCAAGCTCGGCGTTCAGACGGTCGCGGTTTTCTCTGATGCCGATGCGCACGCCAAGCATGT
>SKIZ01000079.1 GCA_007116135.1 Burkholderiaceae bacterium | reverse complement strand
CGCTGACGGTGTCGAGGTAGGCCAGCACCATGGCCTGTCGTTCTATACGCTAGGTCAACGCAAGGGCTTGGGCATTGGTGGGGTCAAGCAGTATCAGCGCGCCGATGGGATTAGCGCCACTTGGTACGTGGCGCGCAAAGATCTCGCCACCAACACGCTTTATGTTGTGCCAGAGCATGATCATCCGTGGTTGCTCTCGAGCACGCTTGAGGCGCAATCACTTAGTTGGGTGGCAGGGCGCGCGCCTGAGGCTGGCTGTGCGTTTGGTGTCAAGACGCGTTATCGGCAGGCCGATGCGCTAGCGCGTGTGACCGCGGTGAGCGATGCACGGCTGGGGTTGGCTTTTTTAGAGCCGCAATGGGCAGTGACGCCCGGTCAAAGCGCCGTGCTCTATGACGGCGAGGTGTGCTTGGGCGGGGGCATCATCACCTAGCGCCCGTGGTCAGGCGCTAGTGGTCATTGACATTGATCAGGCTGCAGGCGGTGCGGTTTCGGCAAACGATGGGCGTGCCATCATTTTTTCATGCAAGGCTGCCAGATTGGCGTGGCGGCTGCGCCAATCAAGCGCTGGGTAGCGAAAGTCGAGGTAGGCCAGTGCACAACCGGCGGCCAAGTCGGCAAGTGTGATGGCAGTGCCACGACAAAACGCCTGATCAGCCAAGCCGTCACTCATCGCGGCCAAAGCGCGGTCGATTTTGTTCATTTGCCGCTCGACCCACTCGGGGCTGATCTGGGCTTGGGGGCGCTGCTTTTCTTTAAGCACAGTCACCGCTGCATCAAGTAAGCCATCAGCCAAGGCTTCCCAGCAACGCACGGCTGCGCGTTCGCGCCCGGCCTGGGGAATGAGCCGGTTATAGGGCGACAGGGTGTCTAAGTACTCGACGATGACGCGTGAATCAAACAGCGCACCACCGTCTTCCATCACCAGGCAGGGCACCTTGCCTAACGGGTTTGAGAGCTGAATCTGTGTTTGCGGACTCCATACATCTTCGATGGTTAATTGGTAATCGAGTTTTTTCTCCGCGAGGACCACGCGAACTTTGCGTACGTAGGGGCTAGTAAGAGATCCAATGAGTTTCATGTTTGATGCATTTTCAGAGTTTCGGGTTTGAGTCAGCGAAATAAAGAGATACGCGAGCAAAGTACGCTTGACGCGATACGCTAGATGTCTTTGAGTTTATCGCCTGCGCGCGGGCACACTCACAAAAACCGCGGTGATAAACTCAAGGGCTTCGAAACTGTCGTTTTTTTGCAAAGCTCAAACATGACCACTGCCTCAGAACTGAGCCCCTTGGGCGCACTGTCTCCCCTTGATGGACGCTATGCCGCGCGCTGTAACGGTTTGCGGCCGTTGTTGTCAGAAGCCGGTTTCATGGCGCACCGTGTCGAGGTGGAAGTGGCGTGGCTCATCGGTTTGAGCGAAGCGGGCTTGGGGCAAGTGCCGGCCTTTAGTGCCGAGGACAAAGTATTTTTGCAAACTTTAGTTGCCAACTTTAGCCAGGCAGACGCCCAGCGCATTAAAGACATTGAAAAAACCACCAACCACGACGTCAAGGCGGTCGAGTATTGGCTAAAGGAGTCTGTGGTGTCGCGCCCGAGCTTGGCGCAGGCCGCTGAATTCATTCATTTTGCTTGCACCTCAGAAGACATTAACAATACATCGCACGCTTTGATGATTGGGCGCGCGCGCGAGCAGGTGATCCTGCCGGCGCTTAACCAGTTGTTGCAAATGACTCGAGACTTGGCCCAGATCCACGCCATGCAGCCGATGTTGTCGCGCACCCATGGTCAGCCCGCTAGCCCCACCACGCTTGGCAAAGAGTTTGCTAACGTTAGCCATCGTTTAGCGCGTGCGATCGAAGATATTGCCGCGGTCACGCCTTTAGCCAAACTAAACGGCGCAACCGGTAACTACAGTGCACACTTGAGCGCGTACCCAGAGGTTGATTGGCCTGCCTTTAGCCACAAGGTGTTGGCCGGCTTGGGTTTGACACAAAACACCCACACCATTCAGATTGAGCCGCACGACTGGATGGCTAAGCTCTTTGATGCGATTGCACGTGCCAACACGATCTTAGTTGACCTAAACCGTGACCTCTGGGGTTACATCTCTTTGGGTTACTTCAAGCAGCGCTTAAAAGAAGGCGAAGTGGGTTCCTCGACCATGCCGCACAAAGTCAACCCGATTGATTTTGAGAACTCCGAGGGTAACTTGGGGTTAGCCAATGCCTTGTTGCGACATCTCTCAGAAAAACTACCGATCTCTCGCTGGCAGCGCGATTTGACTGACTCCACGGTATTGCGCAATGTCGGTGTGGCGTTGGGGTACTGTGCGGTGGCCTACGATGCCTGCGCCCGAGGTCTGGGAAAGCTCGAAGTCAACGCCCAGGCCATCGATGCCGATATTGATACTTGCTGGGAGGTGTTGGCCGAGCCCGTGCAAACGGTGATGCGTCGCTATGGTTTGCCTGAGCCCTATGAGCAATTGAAGGCGCTCACGCGTGGCAAGGGGATCACGCAAGAGGCCTTAAGCGCCTTTATCGCTGAACTGGATTTGCCTGCGCCAGCCAAGGCCGAGCTCAGTGCGCTGACACCTAGAACTTACCTCGGTTTGGCGCAAACACTGGCCAAGCAGCCTTGATATCGATCATAGGCGCGTCTGACTCAGACTGCTATAGTGAATCAAGCGAGGTTGTTTTGATGTTGATCTAGGGGAGTCGAGTATGAAAAAGTTGTTTTTCAGCGCAGCCGTTGTGTTGTTCAGTGCGCCATGGATGGTCGCTGACGTCAGTGCGCAGGCCTTTAGCAAAGGCGAGGATGCAGTTCAGTACCGTCAAGGCGCGTTTCAGATCATGCGTGCGCATTTTGGTGCGCTGCAGCCCGTGGTGCGCGGGCAGGTGCCGTTTGACCAGGATATGGTGGTGGGCAACATCGAAGTGTTGGAACAAGTCTCCAAACTGCCTTGGGCGGCATTTGGGCCTGGCACCGAGGGCGGTGGCGCGCGTGCCAATATCTGGTCTGACACGGCCGGCT
>SKIZ01000001.1 GCA_007116135.1 Burkholderiaceae bacterium | reverse complement strand
TTTTGTCCTCAAGACTCTGAGGCATCCATTCGATTGCGTTTTGTACCCATTCCCAGTTGATGATCGGCTGGCGTAATGCGGCGCGCACTCGCCACTCATAACCGGTATCGGACAGTCGTACATTGCCTGCATTGCGATACCAGGTATCAGCACGGCTTTGTAGATTCAGTGCTGCCCGAAATGCCAATTGCGACCAAGCCCACCCAGCATCGGCTTTTGACAGGCGCGGTGCAAACTTCTCAAGCTCTGTGGCAGCGCCAGTCAAATTATCGCGGCCCATCCTGGCAATGGCAATGGCAACCAGTAAGCCATCATCACCGCTAGCCTGACCTCGGTACTGGCGCAGCCAGCTCGCTGGATTGTCCACGGCGGCACGATAACGATTCAGGTTGGCCCGATCAAAAATCAAAGTCGCGACCCGATCGGCTGTGCGTGTGTGATTGCGCTCAAGGTTGTCGAGCATCAGATGCACGAGCTGCTCGCGCTGCACAATGCGATCGGCCGCCAGTTGGTCGAGCACCGCCCAACAAAACCGTCCTGCCGCAAAAGTGTCGATGGCCTCTTGGCCGCTCACCGGCTGGCCGACTGCATGTCGAGCCATCATCTTGGCACATCGGACTTCGCGATTGAGCCAAGCAAACTCATCAATTCGAACAATCTGTTGGTAGTCGCCTCGCTCGGCTGCAGCCAATACCCAGTCCGCTCTTAAGCGGTCCGCCATGTAGCTGCCCGGGTAGCGCGCCAAAAATAGATCAGCCGCAGGAACATCGGTAATATCTCTAGCCGTTTGCACCTCACGCGAGGCCAACCAGTAGTCGACATAAATTTGCAAGGTGTCGCCGCGCGCGTTGGCGGCTTCTCGGGTCAACCGATCCCATTGTTGCGCGTCATAGGCCTGTTTGCTGGCCATGACCGCCTTGGCACTTGGCGCTTCAGTGTTATAAGAGAACGAGAAGGCTGTAGCAGCATAAAAAGACGCCGCCAGCGCGACCAAAACCTTTTGACAACCTTTTTGCAACACGGCTCTTTACCTTTTGATAGAGAAATTGATATTCCAAGGACGCGCTCGGTCAGCGTTTGGACAGAGATACAAACAAATAGTTGCAACGGTGACTAACCTATGACAAAGAATACCGCAGACCACTTGCGTATGCGTCTAAAACAAGCGCGCCAGTCTATGGTCGTTGCAGATCGCCAACGCGCCAGCCTATTGCTGCGCGCCCGCTTATTTACCTGGCTCGCCACTGCCCGAACCGCATGCCAGGATGCCGGCAATGCGCCCCCACAAATCGTGGCCGGGTTCTGGCCGCTAGCTGATGAGCCCGACTTGCGAGAGCTATACCGCCAGTGGCATGGCAGCGGCATTGTGGTTGCTTTGCCGGTGATGCAGGCCGCTGACCAACCGCTGACATTCCGAACCTGGCAGCCTGAAAGCACCTTAGCGAGCGCCCAGTTCGGTGTGCTTGAACCCATTGACGGCCAGACCGTCCAACCCGATCTTGTCATCGTGCCCACCCTAGGCTTCACCAGCCGAGGCGATCGTCTTGGGTACGGCAAAGGCTTTTACGATCGCACGTTGGCACACCTTAGAACACTGGGCGGGCCACTGACCGCTATTGGCGTGGCCTGGGATGAGGGCAACCTGCTGGCAATTGAACCGAACTATCAGCCCAGCGCACATGATGAGCGCCTTGACGCGGTGTTGACACCCACCGATTGGCACCCTGAGTCACCGGCCTTCGGTGCGTCTTTGTCTTAGCGTGTCAGACCTTGCCAAATCGACAAAGTCGCAGCCGCATTGTTTAACGTGTAGAAATGCAGGCCCGGCACTTGGTTTTCCAGCAATGTCTGACACATCTCCGTCACAACATCTGTACCAAACGACCTAATTGACGCCCGATCGTCACCCATCTCAGCTAAGCGCAGCCTAATCCAGCGCGGAATCTCAGCCCCACACATTTCAGAAAAACGCATCAATTGGGTGTAATTCGTGATTGGCATGATGCCAGGGACAATCGGGATGGTGACCCCCATCATCTGGGCGCGGTCGACAAAATCAAAATAAGCATCCGGATTGAAAAAATACTGCGTGATAGCCGCATCGGCACCAGCGCGAACTTTCTCAACAAAATGGCGCAAATCGGCTTGTGGACCCTTGGCCTGTGGATGCATCTCTGGGTAGGCCGCGACTTCAATGTGAAACCAGTTGCCACTGTGCTCACGGATCAGCTCAACAAGCTCGACTGCATAGCGCAACGTGTCGCCCGCGCCTGAGGCGCCCATGCCGGAGGGCATGTCGCCGCGAAGCGCCACAATCCGGCGAATATTTTGCGCTTTGTATTGGTCAAGCAAATCGCTAAGTTGTGATCGGGTCGAACCGATGCAAGACAAGTGTGGTGCGGCATCAAAGCCCTTGCCCTTTATTAGGCCAACGGTCTCCATTGTGCCGTCACGTGTGGTGCCGCCGGCACCAAATGTCACGCTGACATAGCTTGGCTCAATTACAGCTAGCTGCGAAAGCGCTTCATTAAGCCGCACTTGCGCAGCATCATCTCTGGGCGGGAAGAATTCCAAGCTCATGGCTTGGCCAGTCAGTGCAGTCATTGTTGAAAAATCAGCATAGAAAACAGGCTCGCGATCAAGCTATAGAGAACCGCACCGGCCACAGCCCACCAAAAGCCATCGACCGAAAAACCCTTGAGCATCGAACCGGCCCACCAAAACATCAACGCATTGAGCACCAATAAAAATAACCCCATGGTGACAATCGTGATGGGCAAAGTCAGTATGATCAGTATCGGCTTGACCAAGGCGTTAAGTAGCCCGAGCACCAAGGCGGCACCCATGGCTGACCAAAAACTCGCCACCGTGATGCCTGGCAGCACAAACGCTACAGCCAAAAGGGCAACTGCATTCAAAATCCACACAACGATCAACATCGTATATCTCCTGAATTCAGTTGCCCGATGGGCTCACGAGCATTAGTAACGATAGTGCTCAGGCTTGTAAGGGCCGTCACCGTCAACGCCGATATAAGCCGCCTGTTGAGGTGTTAGCTCGGTGAGCTGCGCGCCAATCTTCTGTAGATGCAAGCGGGCTACTTTTTCGTCGAGATGCTTGGGCAACACATAAACCTCGCCAGACTTGTACTGGTCGTTGCGGGTGAACAGTTCAATCTGGGCGATGGTCTGGTTGGTAAAGGACGAGGACATGACAAACGAGGGATGGCCCGTGGCACAACCCAGATTAACCAAGCGGCCTTGTGCCAGCATGATGATGCGCTTGCCGTCTGGGAAAATCACATGATCGACCTGCGGTTTGATCTCTTCCCACTTCAGGTCTTCAATACCAGCGACATCGATCTCGTTATCAAAGTGACCAATGTTGCACACGATGGCCTGATCTTTCATGCGCTCCATGTGCTGGCGCGTGATGACATGATAGTTACCCGTGGCTGTCACAAAGATATCAGCCTTCTCGCATGCCTCGTCCATTGTGACGACTTTGTAGCCTTCCATCGCTGCTTGCAAAGCACAAATCGGGTCAATCTCGGTCACCCAAACCTGGGCGCGCAAAGCCGCTAGTGCTTGGGCTGAGCCCTTGCCCACGTCACCATAACCGCAAACGACAGCAATTTTGCCCGCAATCATGACGTCGGTGGCACGCTTGATGCCGTCGACAAGCGACTCGCGGCAACCGTACAAATTGTCAAACTTCGACTTCGTGACCGCATCGTTGACATTGATCGCTGCAAAGGCGAGTTCGCCACGCTTAGACATCTGGTACAGGCGATGCACGCCCGTTGTGGTTTCTTCGGTGACACCGCGAATCTGAGCCAACCGAGTGGAGTACCAAGTCGGATCCTTTTTAATTTGCGCGGCAATCGCAGCAAACAGAGCAACCTCTTCTTCCGAGCCTGGCTTATCAAGCACGCTGAGGTCAGTCTCGGCCTTTGAGCCAAGATGCAGCAACAAGGTGGCATCACCGCCATCGTCCAAAATCATGTTGGCGTGCTCACCAGCAGGCCAATCAAAGATCCGATGGGTGTACTCCCAGTATTCGGCTAACGACTCGCCCTTCTTGGCAAACACTGGCGTGCCGTTGGCAGCGATTGCTGCAGCAGCATGGTCTTGGGTCGAGAAAATGTTGCATGATGCCCAACGCACTTGCGCACCGAGCGCCTCAAGTGTCTGAATCAGCACCGCTGTCTGGATGGTCATGTGCAAGCTGCCAGTGATACGGGCACCCTTGAGCGGCTGGGCAGCGGCATACTCCTCGCGGATTGCCATCAAGCCTGGCATCTCGGTTTCAGCAATCTTGATCTCACGCTGGCCCCACTCAGCTAAGCTGATATCGGCCACAACGTAGTCGGAAAATTTTTCTGTTACAGCGTTCATGTCAATGAGCTCCATTCAGTCATCTGACAGCAACGCGGTGGGTATAGGCTTGCCGCACCGCAATCACTATCGTTTCAGGATTGGGTGAGCGCCGTTGGGATGAGGCGTGTTGTCCTCATTCCACACCGCCTGAGCCTGGCGATCTATTTGTCATAGACCGTCGCAACGCTCCTCAGGCAGCGTTAATCAAGAGTGATTGTAACTGCATTAATTCTTAATTGGGGGCTCATGCAGCGCGAAAATTTCAGCGCCTACATCTCGGTAGTGTTCACAGACCAGTGGGTCGTGACCAGGAATGATGTGCTCAGGACTATCAGCCAAGGCTCGCAAGGTGTCAAAACCATCGAGCATGTCCGCCACATTGAAGACGATTGGGAAGGGGCTGGCACGCATCATGTTTTCATAATAGTGGCTCGCATCAGAAGCCAGAACCAACCAGCCACGAGCCGTACGCACCCGCACACACTGCAAACCCTGAGTATGGCCGCCGATCAAATAAAGCTCGATGCCAGGCGCTAGGCTCGCCTGGGGCTGGTGAAACTTCACGCGCTCAGCGTAGACCCGGCGCACCAGATCCACCACGTCCTCCACGTCGTAGGCATGCCGTAAAACACCGTGGCACATGTGCCGCCCACAAGCGTAGTGCAGTTCCTTTTCCTGTACGTGAAACGTGGCTTGCGGCAAGAGATCGATGTTGCCGGCGTGATCATAGTGCAGGTGAGTCAACACCACATCGGTGACTTGCTCGCTGGACAACTCAAGAGCGGACAATGCACCAATCGGGCAGCGCAAGAACGTGCGGCCACGCGCTTGAGCCGCGGCCTGGTTAAAACCCGTGTCCACAAGCACCGTGCGCTTGTCGTTGCGGATTAGCCAGACAAAATAATCCATCGGCATCGCTTCATCGTGCGGGTCTTGGGCGATGAAATTCTCGCGCCGGCGCCGGTTCTGGCTCGTAGCGTATCGCAAGGCGTACACCTCGTATGTCGGCAGATCCTCTTTACTCACTTTCGCTCTCCAAAGCCTCTGCGCGCTGGCTATCCAAAACAGCGCAGGCCGCCGCTCGGGCTTGACGTATATGATTCTGTGCGGCGCACTGGGCACCGGGCCCATCTGCGCGCTCTATCGCCTGAACAATCAGTCCAATTTCTTTCAGGCTCTCGGCAGCTCGATCCAGACGCGACAGCGAAGTCGCGCGCAGCAGATTAATGCGCGACAAAAGGGACTCGTGCATCTGTGCGGCGACCCGGTTGGGGCAGCCCTGCAACAGCACTTCATAAAACGCCTCTTTTGCCGCTAGCAAGTCTGCACGGTGACCGATCTGAACGGCCTCGGTCAACCTGGCAAACGATTGGACTAACGCTTGGCGCTGCTCGGCGCTCGCATGCAGTGCAAAGGCGTGTGCCACGTAACCCTCTAACAACTCGCGCATGTCATAGAGGTCCTTGGTTTCATCCGGACTCATGGTTGCGACCACGGGACCGCGGTGCGGCTGAATCTCAACCAAACGTTGCGCCTCAAGCGTGCGCAGTGCCTCGCGCAAAGTTGAACGGCTTATCTGCAGCTTCTGACATAAGGCCTGCTCGCGCAGGCGCTCACCCGGTTTTAAGCTGCCGTGCTGCATCATCTGACGCAGATGGTCGGCCACGCTTTGGCGCAGGGTCGCCGGGCGATCGAATAAACGGATACGTTGCTCTGTCATGCCCTGTATTTGATTCTTGAGATCCAATCTTGTCAATAGGATTGTCAGACAATCCTATTGACAATGGTGGGGCGACTGCTGACAATCGAGATTCGATACGTTTCTAAACTCTTTTATCTGGAGGCAATTCAAATGGGTGCTCAATCAGACGCTGACAAATTATTCGAACGCGGCCTAGAGCTGCGTCGCGAGGTACTCGGCCCCGAGTACGTCGATAGCAGCCTTGCCAATGCAAACGATTTCATGATGGCCTTTCAGCGCATCACAACCGAGTGGGCTTGGGGTTACGCTTGGCCACGTGAGGGCTTGAGCAAAAAAACGCGCAGCATGATCAACCTCGCCATGCTCACAGCACTTAACCGCTCCAATGAAATCAAACTACATGTACGCGGCGCCCTCAGAAACGGTTTGACTGTTGAAGAGATCAAAGAGGTCTTATTGCACGCCACGGTTTACTGCGGCATTCCCGCCGGTCTGGATGCATTTAAAGCCGCCAATGCCGTTTTGGAAGAGGAAGGCGCCTTCAAAAAGGACGAACAGTCATGAGTGTCAAACCGCGCATCGGATTTGTTGGGCTTGGTCAGATGGGCTGGCCAATGGCTAGCCTCGTCAGTGCTGCGGGCTACGAGCTCACCCTGCTAGATGCCGACCCGAAGCGGGCACAGGCGCTCGCTAGCGAGCTCAAAGCGCAAGTGGCACAGTCGGGCAAACAACTGGCACAGGCGTGCGATGTGATCATCACCATTTTGCCCAACAGTGATGTCGTTGGCGCGGTACTCGAAGGTGAGAACGGCATCTTGGCTGGCTTGCAGCCTGATGCCATCATTGTGGAAATGACCTCCGGGGCACCGGCCAAAACCTTGGCGTTGGCCAAACTAGCCGCGCAAGCCGGCGGCCACCTTGTCGATGCACCCGTCTCCGGCGGTGTGCCGCGCGCCAAGACTGGCGATCTCGCGATTATGTTCGGTGGCGATCAAGCGCTCTTGGGTCGGGTTGAACCGATCCTGGCGTGCATGGGCAATTCGATTGACCGGGTCGGTGAGGTTGGTTCGGCGCACGCCATGAAAGCACTAAACAACTTGGTGTCTGCCGGTGGTTTTCTCATTGGCATCGAGGCGCTGATGATCGGCAAGCGCTTTGGGTTAAGCCCAGACAAAATGGTCGATGTGCTTAACGCGTCATCTGGGATGAACAACTCAACCCAGAAAAAGTTTAAGCAGTATGTTTTGTCGGGCCGCTACGATGCCGGCTTTGGTTTGGGGCTAATGGTCAAGGATCTGGGCATTGCCATGGGCATTGCGCGCGACACCAAGACGCCGGCGGCTTTTTCTGCGCTGTGCTATGAAATGTGGGCTGCCTCAGCCCAGATGCTAGGTGACGATCAAGATCACACAGCGATTGCCAAGCTGGTTCAAACGCTGGCCAACGACGCTATTGATCAAAACGATTAAGCGCCAAACACTGACGTGATCACTTGGGCTGGCGGCGATTGTCCGGTGGCTTGGGGAAACCCTGAGCCAAGATGCGCTGCCAGACCACGTCTTTTTCCTGCGGGGTCATGAAAACCCAGCTCGAAACTTCATCAACCGTTCGACCACAGCCACGGCAGACGTCGTCAAACAGTGTGGAGCAAACCGCCACGCAAGGCGAGTCCGGTCTGCCGGTTGATTCACTGCCAGTCGATTGACTCATAAGGCAAGGGCTGCGTGTTGATTAATACTTCAGTGTAGCGGTTTACTGCGAACTGGCCATAAAAAACCCGCCCTCGCGGGCGGGTTGGTGCTCGGCTATGCAGATATCAAACCGCGTTTTTAAGCGTCTGCGCCTTATCGGTTGCTTCCCAGGAAAATTCCGGCTCATTACGACCAAAATGGCCATAAGCCGCAGTCTTGGAGTAGATCGGACGCAACAAATCGAGCATATTGACGATCCCACGCGGGCGAAGATCGAAGTGCTCGCGCACCAGTTTGGCCAGCTGCTCATCGGGCACCACGCCAGTACCCTCGGTGTAGACCGTGATGTTGATCGGTTCCGCTACACCAATGGCATAACTGACCTGCACTTGGCACTGCTTGGCCAGACCCGCTGCCACAATATTCTTAGCAACATAGCGTGCGGCATAGGCGGCCGAGCGGTCGACTTTGGAGGGGTCCTTGCCAGAGAAGGCACCACCGCCGTGCGGGCAAGCGCCACCATAGGTGTCGACAATGATCTTGCGACCCGTTAAACCGCAATCGCCTTGCGGGCCGCCGATGACGAATCGGCCAGTCGGATTCACCAAAAACTTGGTCTTTGCAGTGATCAGCCCATCGGGAAAACAAGGGCGGATAATGTCTTGAATCACCGCCTCGTGAATCGCTTCCTGGGTGATCTCTGGGGCATGCTGGGTCGACAACACAACGGTGTCGACCTCAACGGGCCGGCCATCGACGTAGCGAAAAGTCACTTGCGACTTCGCATCCGGGCGCAGCCACGGCAGGCGACCGTCCTTGCGCAGTTCACTCTGACGTTGCACCAGACGATGCGAGTACCAGATTGGCGCTGGCATCAAGTCTGGCGTCTCATCGCAGGCAAAACCAAACATCAATCCCTGATCACCTGCGCCTTGATTTAGAAATTCCTCGCTCGAGCGATCCACGCCTTGGGCGATATCAGGCGACTGTTTGTCGTAGGCAACTAAGACCGCACAACCTTTGTAGTCAATGCCGTAGTCGCTGTTGTCATAGCCAATTCGTTTAATGGTGTCGCGCGCGACTTGGATGTAATCGACGTTAGCCGTTGTTGTGATCTCACCGGCAAGCACCACGAGTCCGGTATTGCAAAGGGTTTCGGCTGCGACCCGCGCATTGGGATCTTGCTCGAAGATGGCATCGAGCACGGCGTCGGAAATTTGATCTGAAACTTTGTCGGGATGGCCCTCAGAGACCGATTCCGATGTGAAGAGAAAATCATTGGACTTCATTGACATAGCGACTTCCTTACTTAAAAAGACAAACGTCAAGCCAAATCGACCTGACCGATGGTGGGTGCGCTGCACCCCTGTAACCGTTGTCTTATTTAATGCAAGAACGCTGGTGGTGGGCGCGACGCTTTAGCGGATTTTTTCGCAGCCAATGACTCGCTACGTTTGGTCGTCCCGCAAGTTGTCGGTTAACTCAACGACCAATCATCATTTTAAGCGAAAATAGAACCTATGTTGCTATTTCTGATGCGCTTACTCTCTCATCTGCCGTTAGGCGTGCTGCAGGCCGTTGGGCGCGTCGGTGGCTGGCTCGTATTTGCGCTGCCCGGCCGTTATCGCAGCCGATCAATAGAGAATGCGCGCTTGGCCGGGTTTTACGACCGTAAATTTGCCTGGCAAGCCGCCGGTGAGACCGGCGCGATGATCATGGAGTTACCAAAGATATGGCTACAACCCGAGCAATGTCTGGCCAAGCTAAGTGGCGATCAGGAACACATCCCGAGACAAGCGCAAGCATCCGGGCGAGGCGTGCTGTATCTGACACCGCACCTAGGCAGCTTTGACCTGTTAGCTCGTCACGGCGCGCGCCAACAGCGCCTGACTGTCATGTTTCGCCCACCACGCAAAGCCTTTCTGGCTCCGCTTTTGCAGGCTGCACGCAATGCCGCTGGCGTAGTGGCTGTGCCTGCCAATCTGCGCGGCGTACGCGCATTTCTCAAAGCACTCAAACGTCATGAGGCCGTTGGCATGTTGCCTGATCAGGTCCCTCGCGGCGGTGATGGTGTATGGGCGCCGTTTTTCGGTCGCTACGCCTTTACGGTCACCTTGCCAGGCAAGCTCGCAACGATGACCAACGCCATTGTCATTGTCGCGGCATGCGAGCGCCTGCCGCGTGGCCAAGGTTGGCGCATGCATTATCTGCGAGCGCCTGACGAGTTGCCTAGCGAGCCGCAAGCCCAAGCCGCCTTGTTTAACGACATGATGCAAACCATGATCAAGCGGTTTCCCACCCAATACCTTTGGAGTTACAACCGCTACAAGCACCCTAAAGAGGCACCACCGCCCCCGGAAAACAAGCCCACGTGACTAAACCGAACCAAATTCCTCAAGAGTCACCAACGCGGCGCGAAGAAGTCAAGGCGCTGAAATCGCGTTCTTTGGCAGCCTGGCTATTAGTGACCCTTTTTGAGCTGCTGGCTCGCACGCCCATCCGGGTGCGCCTTGGCATGGGTTGGTGCTTAAGTCAGCTCGCCCCCCTGCTCATTGGGCGACGCATTCGGATTGCACATCGCAATATCGAGCTTTGTTTTACGCACCTGACCAAAGCGCAGCGACGCCGTCTGCTGCGCGACCATATTCGTGCGTTGGTGCAAAGCGTTCTGGATCGCAGTGTTTTATGGTTTGGGTCGCCGCAACAGATCGAGGCATTTGTGACCCTTGAAGGTTTAGAGCACGCGCACCACTACACCGATCAGGGCCAAGCAATCATGCTGCTAGCGCCCCACTTCATCGGACTCGATGCCGCAGCCAGCCGACTCACACTGGCCGGGCCTCAGGGTGCCACACTGTATGCCGAGCAGCGCAACGCGCTTGTCGATGATTTTGTGCGCCTCGGTCGTGGACGATTTCACGGTGTTCACCTCTTGAGCCGGCGCAACGGCCTGCGTACGTTGGTACGAATGATCCGCCAGGGGTTGCCGATTTACTATTTACCTGACATGGACCTCGGGCGCGAGGGTGCGGCACGCGTGCCTTTTTTTGGCGTGCCTGCTTGCACGCAGCTCGCCACCGCCCAGCTGGCAAAGCAATACCAACTGCCCGTTCTACCGGTGATCAGCACCTGGGACCCAAAGACAGGGCGCTATCATGTGCAGATCTTGCCGCCATTGGAGACGTTTCCAAACCCCGCGCACACGCTCGAGCAAGACACGGCGCACTTGAATGAATTGCTCCAGAGTTGGATTGAGCCACGCGCGGCCCAGTACTACTGGGTGCATCGACGCTTTAAGAGTCACCCTGACGATGAGCCTTCCCCCTATGAATCCATTTGAAACGCGGCGATAATGGCACCATGAAGTGGTCTTTCTCCAAAATGCACGGTGCAGGCAACGACTTCGTTGTGCTCGATGGGCTATCGCAGGTCATTGAGATGACGCCTGAACGTGCACGCGCGATTGCACACCGCCAATTCGGCATTGGCTGTGATCAAATTTTGCTCGTCGATGCGCCCACAGACC
>SKIZ01000011.1 GCA_007116135.1 Burkholderiaceae bacterium | reverse complement strand
GTCAAACTGACACAAGCCAGCGAGGGGGTTAAGTTTGAAGTCGTCATCGAGGGTTTGTCGCCCGGCAATGCTCACGGCTTTCATGTTCATGAGGGTACTGACTGCGACACGCCAGATGCCTCGAGTGCCGGTGGGCACTTCAATCCCACAGGTATGCCGCATGGTGTGCCGAACTCCCCGCACAGCCACGCGGGCGATCTGCCCAATCTTCAGGCCCATCAGAATGGGCGGGCAACATTATCGACGGTCAATGATCAGGTGTCCCTAGAAAGTGGGGCTGCCAACAATATCGTTGGGCGCACACTGGTGGTTCACGCCGGGCCCGATGATCATGTCTCGCAGCCAGCCGGAGACTCGGGTGCTCGAATTGCCTGCGGTGTTATTAAAGCGCCCTAACGGATTTGAAGTTCGCGCGCGCCAAAGTCCATCCTTGCAAAGCGATGCCAGCGCGAGACTTGGTTGTTGACCGAGCCTGTAACTAAGCACCGCTGTCGCCGAAATGTGAATATCAAGTGAATCTACAGTCGTAAGTGTTCAGACGCTGTCAGTGATTGAGCCTCATACACGCGATGGTGCATCGGTTTTTGCCCTGTTGTTTGTGTCAGGGCGGTATGCTCAGACTCGCGCTTGAACACTTTTTTGCAAGACACAGAAGCGCAAACTTGAACAAACGCCCGTCAGGCTAGCGGGTTGTCGCCTTTTTTGAACCACCACGCTGCAAGGTTTTTCATGAACACAAATGCCGATTTTGATCAACGCATCGCGTTGGACACCAACGACATGTCCTGGGTGGCCTCGCCTAGTGCCAACGTCAGCCGCAAGATGCTTGATCGGGTGGGTGCAGAGATCGCTCGGGCCACTTCAATCGTGCGCTATGAGCCAGGCTCCTCGTTTAGCGTCCATGAACATGGTGGCGGTGAAGAGATACTGGTGCTCGATGGTGTGTTCGGTGACGAACACGGTGAGTACCCCGCTGGGACCTACTTGCGTAATCCCCCGGGGACAAGACATAGCCCTCAATCAAGTGTGGGCTGCGAGCTGTTTGTTAAGTTGTGGCAGTTCACCCCAGGCGATTTGCAACAAATACGTATCAACACCAATGAAGCGGTCTGGTACCCCGGTCTGGTTTCAGGCCTTTCGGTCATGCCCTTGCATGAGGCCGCGGGCGTGAACACGGCTTTGGTGCGTTGGGCGCCAAATACGCAGTTCAATCGTCATGTCCATCCCGGTGGCGAGGAAATCTTGGTGCTCGAGGGCGTGTTTCACGACGAGAATGGTAGCTACCGTGCGGGCAGTTGGTTGCGCAGCCCTCGATACAGCGTCCACACTCCTTTCACGCAAGAGCAGGGGGCGCTTATTTACGTCAAGACAGGCCACCTTGGCGCGCCACTGCTCGAACTTCCACATGCAGCCATGGTGTGATTGCGCCAGCAGCGCGTGGGCGGCACTTCGAAACCAAGCGTCAGAGCCAGTCGTGCGTTTTACTTTGTCGATGTTTTTTTGGTCGTTTCTATTTGTATTGACGACGCTGTTCACGCATGGCTCTGACACGTTTGCGCCAGGCTTTGTAACTACCGGGTTTTATATTGGCGCGCATCAAGGCTTTAACTTCATCTGGGCTCAGTCCGTGCTGTAGCTCGATGTGCGTAAATCCAACTTCGTCGCTTAACGCCATCTCGATGATCTCGCTGATGGTCGCAGGATCAAGTTCGGCAGGGATTTGGGCCTTAGCATTCATCAATGACGTCCAGTGGCTGCTTAACAGCGACTCATCATAGGGCAGTTAGGTGTCGCGATGGATCAATCGGCACCTGAGGCAACACTTAATCATCATCGTCACGGTTGATGATATCGGGGGTAATGGCATCAAGGGTGTTCACCACCGTCTTGCCGGCGTAGACAATAGCGGAGCCGGTGGCGTCAGCGATGGCAATCGCCGTACTGCAGCCAGTCACAAAGAGGGCCACAGCCAAGAGCACCAGACAGCGTGCGCAGCTCGTCTTTACGCCAGTGAAGGTTTTGAGATTAAACAAAGTGTAAAGAGTCTCTGATCGTGGACCGCGAAGGGTTCGGGATAAGCATCCCGAGACGCAGTATACGCAATTCGGGCGCAGCCGCATGGCTCGATAATCAAACTCAAGCGCGAACCTAAGAAGTGCCGTGGCGCCTGATCTTTGGCTCGGGTTGGTGCTCGCGGCGCGAGCGTCAACCCGAGCAGATGCGGTCACGCTGCAGCCAATACATGGCACGCGAGCGGCCAAGGTCTACGAACACTACTGGGCGCTTGCGGCTTATGTGCTCCCTTTAAATTGCGTCAGCGTGCCGCGCGAACTCTAGCCAAACAGGCCTTTGGCGGCACCGAGAATCCCGTTTAATTTGCCGCCGCTTGAGGACTGGTCAATGAGCGCGGGGATGGTTTGGGCCAATGCTTGGTTTGCGCTGTCTGGGCTTACGTTGATGGCGCTGGCAAATGCCTGCAACTTATCTGAGCCTAAAACAGAGGTCAGCGAATCAATCGACAAGTCGCTGTTGGCGCCATCACCGAGCCATGAGCTGGCAATCGATGCCAAGTCACCGCCACTGAACTTCTTTACAAGTTCAGAAAGATTGATGTTTGAGCCATCGCCCAATAGGCCAAGCAGCGCCGACTGCAGCGCATTGGTGTCTAGGTCTTTGCCCTGGGCACCGAGCTTATTCTGAAACACATCCATTGCTAATTTAAGTAAATCCACCGCTACGCTCCCAAAAAAGATTGGTCAAATCAAAAACTGGACCCAAGCTTTTCAAGAAAAGTGATGCCCAGACGCCGTCTGTTGTAACTGTTTTTGCTCGACGGCCATCAAGTATTTCGCTCTCAAAGCGCACGGTTCTGACGCATCATTACCGAGGGCTAAAAATAGTTTGTCGCCAACGCATTGAATTATTGAAAAAAAAAGGTGGGTGATGGCGAAATGAGGTCTCTGATCGGTTCCTTGTGAGGTTAACGGCCTCGCTTGAAAGCATTAGCCATTGATTGGACCGAGCACGTGAGCGATCAGATTCTCAGGCAGTGGGTGCCTGTTTCAGGTCAGTGTCAGCCACCAGAGTGTGGTTTAGCGATTCGGTTATCGCGAGCCGCCGACCCAGTGCGCACGGTCTGGGTATCGTCCTGCGTGGTGACGGCATGATGAGCCGTTGATAACCCCCAGCCGATTCGTCTCCAGAGTCTTTCGTGGATATAAAACATCACCATGCCGGTGGCGGCAAGCAGCAGCGCTAGACCGAGGCTATCGAGCCAGGTATCTAAATACCAAACGTTAATGGTCGTCATGACAATCAGACCAAGCAGCTGCCAGGTCATGGCCTTGACCCAAGTTCTTTTGTTAGTGTCCATGATCATGATCATGGACAATTCAGGTGATTGATACAATGTGAAACTTTATACATTTTATTAAATTAAATTGATAATTATCAATCTAGTTGTGATTTACCAATTATGAATCGAAGCCAGCGCGCCCAAATTTTTCGCCAAAGAGTGCACGAGGTGTTGCAGGATAGGGGGATCAATCGAAGCCAGTTAGCAGATCGCTCGGGTATTGATCGATCAACCATTTCCCTGCTTTTGTCCGATGCTCACTTGAGGTTGCCCACGGGTCACGTGGCTGCTCAAATCGCGACCGCGTTGGGTGTAACGACCGACTGGTTGCTTGGTTTGACAGCGGATAGGCTCGTTGCCACCGAGTTGTTGCGCCAGTCGCTGGAGTTAGCCGAGACCACGGGCTTTGGGCCCGACGACCACACTCAGCGGTGGATGATCGAGTTTCAGGACGCCAAAATTCGAAATGTACCGGTCAGCTTGCCTGAGCTCATGAAAACCGACCGTGTCATGCAACTAGAGTATGCGAAGAATCCGGATCGATCTGTCTCGCAAGCAAAGGATGACAGCGCAGCGCAGCTTGCCAACATGAGACTGCCAGGCCGTGATGTGGAGTTCGCGATGCCGTGGCAGTCCGTTGCGCAATTGACCCAGCGTGCCGGCGTCTGGGCGCAATTAACGACCAAGGAAGCGCAACGCCAACTGGCTCACATGGCCGATTTGTGTCAGGAGCTGTATCCGGCCACACGCTTGCACTTGTTTGATTTGACGCACCATTACAGTGCTGGCATCAGTGTCTATGGTCAGCGCAGAGCCGTAGTCTACGTCGGTTCGGGCTACCTGGTTTTCCATACGACTGAGCACATTGCTTTTTTAACCAGGCAATTTGATACATTGGTCAAGAGTGCAGTCGTGCGCAGTGACGAGGTTCACCAATGGTTGCGCGCTCAAGTGTCTGAGGTGCGCGCTTAACCGTCTTCGCACCACAAGGTCGATGAACCGACGGATGCAACGGCCGAATCCTTGGCAAAGAGGCAACATGGACCAAAAGCACTGCACTGAGCCTATTTCGGAAAGAGAAAGGTAATACCGGCTCTGATGCCCCAACCAGACGGCCCGCCGGGCACACTCGATAAAAAGTAACGTGCACCGATCTGAAGTGAAACAGGCACGTCACCCCATCGTGTGAGTTTCGAAATATCAAAGTTCAGAGGATTTTGCGCGCGTCTGCTGTCCCAGTTAAATGAGGACTGCGTGTTTAACGAAAATGTCCAAGCCTTCGGTGTGACGTAGGCAACAAAGGGCTGCCAGTAGGTATTGTTTGCCGTTGCGGCTACATCAGAGCCACCGACATTCCATGTCTGGTAGGCCAAAACACCCGCAGTCCAAGGCTTGCCGGAATATAGAGCCACGGCTGACAAGCCTGCGCCGGTTTGTGCTGTGCCCCAGCGGTTACCGGATAAGGCCGGTGTTGAGAGCACAGGCCCAACACCCCAGACGAAATTGCTGTCGGTATTAGGCGAGAAAAACGTCTCCACGACGACAGGGCCTGCCCCCGAACCACTGTAACCATTGACATTATTTTGAACGCCTAATGTCAGGACCGGGCGGACAATGTAGTTCCAGTCATTATTCAGTTTGATGGGAACGACAGGTTGAAACACCATGTCATAGGCCTGGCCCTCGCCATCGAGTCCTAGACCCCGGTACCAATTGAATTGAACGGGTACTGAGATGAGGTCAGCCACCGGATTGGCTAGTTTGCTAGCTAACGCAGATGACGAGGTTGACCCAGACGATTGGCCCGTGCCCGCCTGAGCCATGGCGTGGCCACCATAAGCTGCAGCCAATAGGCAGAGGCACGCGCTAAGAATAGTCCGACCGGCAGTCGTGTTCATGTTCTTTGACTCCTTCTTAAAGTCAGCGTGTTTTGGCGGCTTGCACGTTGTGCCGCGACCAACAAGAGTATCAAAGTCCGCCCGAACAAAGCCTACAAATACCTTCTGAGCAAGCGCTAGCGATCAGGCAATGGCGTCAGGCATAGTCGTTTCTGCGCGCGGGACTTAAAAAATCGATGCCAACATCGTCAAGCAGGTATAGTTATTCCGAACTCGTGCGATTGTTGTTGGCAACCGCCTGCAGTCGCAACGCGGTTGACTCAGGCCGTCATTTTCCAATCGGCGCAAACAGGAGAATTCACACATGGCACACACGCCTATTATTCCAGTCGGATCGGCACCGCCGCTGGCGCCTTACTCGCCAGGTGTGCGTGCCGGCAATAACATCTACGTCTCTGGCATGCTCGCCATTGATAAGGACGGCAATTCGGTCGGTATTGGTGATGCCACTGCACAAACGCGTCACGTTCTTGAAAGCATCAAAGCTGTTTTAGAGGCTGGTGGCGCATCCATGAGTGATATCGCCTACAACGCCATCATCTTGAAAGACTTGGCAGACTACGCGGCAATGAATAAGGTCTATGCCGAGTACTTCCCAACCAATCCGCCGGCGCGCTACTGCATCCGGGCCGATCTGGTCAAACCTGAATTCCTGGTTGAAATCACATCTGTGGCGTATTTGGGCAGCTAAGCGGCGAGATGGCGACAATTGAGCACGATGGTGCAAGTATTTACTGGGATTGCGCCGGTCACGGCAAACCCCTGATGATGGTTGCCGGGCTTGGCGGGGTCGCCACTTACTGGACGCCCCAGATTCAAACCTTTAGTCATGACTACCGCGTGATTGTTCATGACCAACGAGGCACGGGTCGATCGAGTCAGATCCCGGTGGTGTCGGTCGAACAAATGGCCGAAGATGCCATCGCTGTGATGGATGCCGCGGGCGTTGACCGTGCCTTCTATTTGGGTCACTCCACGGGTGGCGCTATTGGCGTGGCGCTAGCGCTAAAACATCCTGACCGTCTGGCTGGTCTTGTGATCAATGCCAGCACCACACACGGCGATGCTTATCGACGCAAGCTGCTCGGTTTGCGTAAAACGCTTTTGGAAATGGGCCGGGCTGATGCCTATGCCAGTTACACCACGCTTTTGCTGTATCCGCATTGGTACATCAACGAGCACCATGAGCAGCTGCTTGCCGATGAGGCCCGCACCGCGCAGTCGATGGCAAACCCGCAGGCCCAGGCCAGTCGGCTTGAGGCCATACTGAACTTTGATCCCCGAGAACATCTTGCCAAGCTCGATGTGCCGACGTTGGTGCTATGTGCCGAAGACGATATTTTGACGCCGCTTTATTTTTCCGAAGAATATGCAAAGCTCATACCAAAGGCGCAACTGATCACGCTCAAGACGGGCGGTCACGCTGCGTCTCGCACCGTCACGGCTCAATATGACCAGATCGTGCGAACGTTTTTCGAGTCGCTACCCGGTTAGTCCATACTTGGGCAGGTCTTACTGTGGGTGATTCTTTCGATAAAACGCCCACTCATCCATTTCGGTGCCATCGGACAACACGCACATGCTGACAGTGCCGTCAGGCTTTTGTCTGATGTCTAGTGTGCCGCCTTGTTCGATGCAATAAAGTGAGGCGGGATTCGGTAACTGCAAGGCCATCAATGGGTCAGGTCCAGAGATGGTGCACGCTGCAAGTGGCACGGCCAAGGTTAGTATCGCCAAGGTTCTCATTATGACTCCGAGTGTTAGTTCGAGGTATTCTCGGGTGGCTCATCACGCAGGTCAAGCGTAAACGCCAAGAATTAGGCCACACTTTTCGGCGCCCGCTTTGTGGGCGCTCATGTGTCAATGGTGTGTCAAGCGCACGCAACCTAGGTAAGGCTCAAAGAGCCAAGCCCTCGGGATAGCCGATGGATTTGGGCGTACCGTGGCGATCAGACGACTTGGGTCGGCGCCGTTTTATCCAGATGTTTGCCCGGGCGCGCGCCAGTCGCTTTTTGTCCGTCCCAGACGAGTCTGCCATTGACAAAAACATGCTCAATGCCTGCTGCCGGCTGAACTGGCTTTTGAAAGGTGGCGCGTTCTGCGATCGTGTCTGGATCAAACACAACCACGTCGGCGAAATGATCCACCGCGAGCCGGCCGCGCCGGCCAATGCCAAAGCGGTCAGCTGGCATGCTGGTCATGCGCCTGATGGCTTGTTCGAGCGTAAAAAGTTTGACGTCACGCCTGTAGTGCCCAAGCACGCGCGGGAAAGTCCCCCAGACGCGCGGGTGTGGGTGTGATCCCTTGTGGATGCCATCAGAGCAGATGATTGTGTGTTCAAAAGACAGGATGCGTTGGACGTCTTTCTCATCCATGATAAAGAAGATGCCAGCTGCGGGAATCAAGCGTTCAACGGCTTGATCAAGACTGACACCCCATTGGGCTGCGATATCGGCTAGGTCACGACCGGCCATCTCTGGGTAGCGTTCGCTGTCCGAGACGATCACCCGGGTTGCTTGTTTGTGTCGCCCGGAGTTGAGCATCGTGGCGCTAGCGGTCCAAGGGGTCGTGTCAAGCCCGACGTCCTGGGCTTTCATCGCTTTTTCTATCATGGGTAGGGTGATGGCTGACATGCCATGGTTAGCAAGCCCCGCACATTTGTGGTGCGAGACGTGTACGCCGCAATGCGCATCGCGACCGACTTGGAAAGTTTCATTGAGCGCATCAACCACATGATCACCCTCATCACGCATATGCGTGGCGTAGAGCTTGCCGTGCGCCTGTGCGATTTGTGCCATCGCCGTCAACTCAGCGGTTGTCGCGGCACGCGCTGGCGGGTAAAACGGTCCTGTTGACACGCCCAGGCCGCCTTGTGATAGCGCTTGATCAAGCGCCTGTTGCATGCGCTTAAGTTCGCTGGCATCAGCCGGTCTGCTTAAATCGGCAACCTCATTTATTCGCAGTGACCCATGCCCAATCAAGCACGCCGCATTGACCGCAGGCGGATCGGCTTCTAACGCTTGGCGATATTGCGCGTAAGAGGAAAACCTCGGTCGGTCAGCGTCTAGGATCAGATCGAGAGGCGCAGGTAGCCGGCCCTGGTGTTTAAGTGGTGCAATTGAAAAGCCGCAATTGCCATTGATCACAGTGGTCACGCCTTGGCTGGTCATGCAGGTCAGTAAGGGGTCAGTTAGAACAGCCTCATCGTGATGGACATGTGGGTCGATAAATCCAGGCGACACGACTTTGCCAGCGGCATCGATCATGGTTGAGGCTTGCCAGTTCGTGAGATCACCCAAAGCGACGATAAGCTCATCCTTGATGGCCAAATCGGCATTTCGTCCCGGCGTGCCATCGCCGTCAACGATTAACCCATTTTTGATGATGATGTCAGCGTACATGGGGTAGACCTCAAGCCTTTGGTTATTTAGAAACACACTTGCGCGCGATAGGGCAGGGTGATTGCCAAAGGCTGGCCATGGCCGGCGCACCCAATGCATTGGGGGTCCCACCCGAGTGACTCATCGTCGCTATGAATATACGCCATGCCTTGAAATTGGGTGTGTGTCTTCGGTGTATGTATTTACAACTGAGAATACATTGGCCACGAGTTTTTTATCAACCCAACGTTCGCAGGTGGCTTTTGCCTGATCGACTCCAAGGGTCCGAGTTTGAGGTTAACGATCCCAACTCGGTCGTGATCACACTGGTCATGGGGTATTTCGGTGCAGGCTTGCGTTTTTGCGACGAAACAACAAAACGCTGGATTATGTTTGCCTAGGCTAATTTATATTGCGATCGCCATTTTCAAGGCGTAAGATCAGTGGCGATCGGTGGCCGCGTGGGAAACATGACTGCCGTCTAGGGCGCTTCTTACCTCGGGTTCGTTTGGGTATTTTTGGCTTTTTTGCCAAGGTCCGATGTCCTACGCATCAAACTATTTGCGGGCTTTGCCCGGCGCACGATCGTATTGCTTGCGAATGAAGGCTAGTATGCCCGCATTGTTGCCAATTGGTAGCGCCCCGGCACCAGGTTTCGTGCCAGCCAGGGGCTTGGCTTCGTTGATTATGATCGGGCTATGCGTGTTGTGGAGCATGGCCGGCGTCGTTGCTCGGCAAGTCGAAAGCGCCCAGAGTTATGAAATGGCATTTTGGCGCAGTGGTGTCTGCTGCGCCACATTATTCATCTGGCTGGCAGTTACGCAGAGAAAGAATCCGATGCGCATGGTTCGTGACATGGGTCTTTCGGGTTTGTATAGCGGTATTTGCTGGTGCGCGATGTTCACCTGCTTCATGCTAGCGGTCAAATTGACCACCGTCGCCAATACGCTTTTAGCTATCAGTTTGTCCCCGCTGTTGGCTGCGGTGCTCGCGCGACTGCTGCTCGGGATACGCATTGCCAGAGTCACGTGGTTGTGCATTGGGTTGGCAGCCATTGGCATGTGGTGGATGTTTCGCCATGGCCTTTCTGGTGACGGGCTATTGGGTGTCTTGATTGCACTTGGCATACCCATCGCATCATCGATTAATTTGATCATTCTGCGAAAGTCTCGCGAACGAATCAATATGGTGCCAGCGGTGATGCTTGGAGGCTTTTTCTCCGCAGCTTTGATGTTGCTGGTCATGTTTCCATCAACGGCCACGGTCAGCGACATTGCTTGGATGTCGTTTTTAGGCGTTTTCCAACTTGCGTTGCCGTGTACGTTGCTGGTTTGGTTGACCAAATACTTGCCGCCTCAAGACATCGCGTTGTTGGCTCTCACCGAGGTGATTTTTGGCACGCTTTGGGCGTGGCTATGGGGCAACGAGGCCGTTGCTCTAGCCACCTTGCAAGGGGGGCTGTTAATCATTGGGGCCTTGGTGTTGAACGCGTTTAATCGTGACGCGGCCCGCTAGCTGGATCTGGCGAGCAACCCAACAAGATTGCTCGACCCCGTTATTCGGTTTCGTGCCAATCGTGTTCTAGGTGCCAGCTTTTTTGACATCAACCGAGTGTTCGTGTTCGACAGCAGATCCGTGCGGCGGGTAGTCGATCGTTTGGCTAAGCTCGGCTTTATCCTGCCAGGCAAAATCAGGAAATGGCAGGTTTCCTTGCGCGCGCCACTGAGCGACAGTATCTTCAGCCGTTTTAGTCTTCTCGCTGTCGATGGGTGTGTCCTTAGCCTCGTAATGGACGACCGATGGGAAGGCGAACTGTGCGCCCGTCTCTTTGACGATCGACATTATCCGCAGGAAGATATCCTCTCGGATCGCTGTGAATTCAGGGCGAGAATTGGTTAGAAGATATGCATAAATTTCAATGTTCAAGGAGTGCGCCCCGAACTCAGAGAATCGGACCCTCAGGGGATCGGATTCAACTTTGGGGCGGGCAATCAGTAGTTTTCTAATTTCCGCGAGTAAGTAGCGCAACTGATCCGGTGTTGTTTCGTAACGAACCTGCAGTGTTGTATTTAAGAACATTCGATCGCGCTTGGCATAATTCTCAAGCTTCATGTTTGAGAATTCACTGTTGGGAATTGTGACCAGTGTTCTATTGAGTGTTCGTATCCGCGTCGAGCGCATGCCAATAAACTCAACGGTACCTTCGTAGTCGCCAAAGCGGCAATAGTCACCGATTGCTACCGGTTTGTCGAAGTACAGGGTGATGCCCGAAATGAAGTTCTGCAGGGTTGATTGCGCGGCCAACGCGACGGCCAGGCCGCCAATACCCAGACCGGCAAGTACACCTTGATAAGGGATTTCGAGCACATCTGCCAAAAGCAGGATGGCCGCAACGACAATGACAACCCGTGTAACGCCAGCGACGAGGGACACCAAAGTGATGTTGTGGCCCTCCATCGAGCGCAGCGTGGCGACACGTTCACTGACTAAGCTGACGAATATTAATGAAAATATGGCAATCGATAAAATAATGACAGACCAGCTAACGGTCAGCACGAAGACTTCGACCATATCTGGCAAACCGAGTGGTTCATCCATAACTCGTAGTGTGATGCCAAGGAAAAATAGCCGCATTGCCCAAATCAGGTTGGTGCGGTAGACAGGATGGTCGGCTAAGTTCTTTTGAAAATGATTTAAAAGCGGTCGTCCAATCCAGATGCTGACGATCCGGCCCAGTACGTATGCAATGGCAAGCGAGAAAATCAAACCCATCCACTGCCAGGCTGCCATTGGG
>SKIZ01000005.1 GCA_007116135.1 Burkholderiaceae bacterium | reverse complement strand
GAGTTTCTGGTGACCTGGCAAGCACATGGCTTTGACTATGGACTGAAGGCTCAGTTGGGTGATGAGCAACGCCGTGGCGTGCACGTGGTGGCCAACTGTTCACGCGCAGCCATCGAGCGCTTAGCACAAGCCGTTGATCGACTAGTGGTGCTTGAAGTCTGGGCTGAGCCAGCTGTCTTGGCGCAACGTCTAGCGCACCGCGGGCGTGAGTCGGCCAAACAAATCCAAGAGCGCTTAGCGCGCGCCGGTCAACCCCTGCCTGCGAACGTGCCTGTGATTCGGGTCAACAACAATGACACGCTTGCCGCAGGCGTTAACGCTTTCTTGGCTGCCATTAACGAGACCCTTGCTCGCACGAGCGCGTCATAAGAACACCAACGATCATGAGACAAATCCATGGACTTGATTCGCTTTGACCTGATTCTGACAGTCGGTCTATTGTTGGTGGTGGGTGCAGCCTTTGGCTGGTTGGCGGTGCGATTGCGGCTGCCGCGCATCTCAGGTTTTATTTTGGCCGGTGTGCTGTTGAGCCCTTCGGTGTTGCCCATTCTCGATCGCCAGACCGTTAACGACTTGACCACGCCAGGCTTGGTTTTATTGGCGGTCATTGGTTTTGCGATTGGCTGCAGCATTCGCTTTAAAGATCTCAGCGGCTTGGGTCGGGCAGTCAGCTCGATTACTGCCTGGCAAGGCATGTTGGCCTGGGGGCTCACCATTGCCTTGCTCGCACCCTTTGGCGCCTGGTTGTACGGTGGCTCGAACACGGGGGTTACGGCTCAACAAGCGCTCGTGCTGGCCTTTTTACTCGGTGCGATTGCCTGGCCCACAGCGCCCGCGGTGGTGCTTGCGCTGGTGCGCGAGACGCGCAGCCGCGGGCAGTTAACCACCGTGACCTTAAGCATCGTGGCGCTAAGCGATGTGTTGGCCGTGGTCGCCTTTGGCTTATCGCTTGAGATCGCACGCGCCATGCTCCAAGGCGATACGGTGTTCTCCTGGGCCACTGCAGTGGGCGTGCCCACCATTAAGCTGCTCGGTGCCTTGGGCTTTGGCAGCGTCTTAGGCGCAGGCTTAGCCATTGGCAGCCGAATCATGCCCGCACGCGGCACCTTGCGTATGGCCGCGACCTTGGGTGCGATATTGCTGTGTGTTTGGGGGGCAAACGCCTTTGGGTTTTCTTTGATCCTCTCGACCATGACCATGGGCATTGTCGCAGTCAACCTGCGCGGCGAGTCCATGGGTGCAGCCATCGAACCACTCGAAGGCATGGTGTTTCTGTTGTTTTTTGTGATTTCGGGCTTGTTCTTTGAACTCGACGCAATCGACAGCATCTGGTTACTGGCCATCTTAATCACCATAGCGCGTTGCAGCGGCAAAGGGTTTGGTGCGTGGTTTGGTGCCAAGTTAGCACACGCACCGGCCAACCTAAGGTCAAACATTGGCTTTATGCTGCTGCCCAAAGCGGGCTTGACCATGGGCTTGGCCTTCATCACACGCGACACGCTTGGCGAGCCTTTTGGCAGCTTGCTCTTTAACGCACTGTTGCTGTCGACCTTGATCAATATGGCATTTACGCCACCGCTGGCCAAATGGGCGCTGTCACGCTCGGGTGAAACCGGGGCGATGGATCGCACCGAGGGTCACAAAGGCACGTCAAATCCTTGAGCGCGCATAAGCGCGACTTGCCCCAAGAACACGAGGCAGCCCTAGTTACCCGTAACGGTGTTGCCCAGAATAATCATTTGCACAATCGGTGAAATGATCTTTTGCGCCTCGTAGACGCCGGCATTGGTCACATACAAAGCATCGTCAGCGTGTACCTGAAATGCACTGGCAAGCAACATCGCCTCAGGCCGACTCATATCAAGACGAAACACCCGGGCAACGGGTCGACCTGCACTATCGAACCCGGCGCGGCGAAACACAAACACACCAGCCGGGTCCGCCGTGGCTTGCTGCAAGCCGCCGACCACGCCGAGCACTTGCAAAAGCGATGGGTGGCTGCTAGGCAGATCAAATAAGCCTGGCGTACCAACGGCACCCATGGCGATAAAGCTTTGGCGGTTGCGCATCAATACAACTTCGGACCTTGGGCTAAGCGTCTGATTGTTGCCATACAGCACATCCTGATAGCTCAAGCGCTGCACGCCATCGGGCGCGCGCACGGTCACTTCAATCAGGTGCGGCTCGGCCGTGGCACCACCTGCCTGAGTAATGACATCAAGTAGCGTCAGCGGCCCTTTGGTCGCGGCGTAGCGCCCAGGGGTTTTGACGGCGCCTGACACCAGCACCGAGCCCGAGATGTCGCTTGTGATCGTGACCCTGACCTGTGGTTTGGCAATCTCAGGCTCAAGTCGCGTCTTAATCCGATTGGCCAGTTGTTCTGGCGTCAGGCCTGCAGCGCGCATGACACCGACGTACGGAATCTCGACGTTGCCAGCTAGATCAACCCGAATATCAGCAAATGACGTCCCGCCACTGGCCAATGAAGCAAATATGGCCGGGGTGTCTTGCACTTGCGCCAGCATCACCGTGATCACGTCACCTGGTGCCAAGATCACACCAAGCACGCCGTCACGATTCAAACTCGTATCGACCGCCGGGGCTTCAAGCATGTAGGGGCCAATGGTTGCCGGCGATAGATCGACAATATCAAAAGCCACATCGGTCTCGTCCTCTGCTTGCACAATCGCGGCATAGTTTGGACCCGCGCCAGACAGCAAGCTTGCCGCACAGCCCGATAGCCCAATGAGGCTTGCGAGCAGCAGCGTTTTAAAGAGACCTCGGCCTAGCAGCTTATTGATTTGATCGTTCATAAGTTCATCGCTTCTACAGGTGCCCATGCACCCCGGTCTATCAACCAAAGGTGAATGGTAACCCAATGACAGATGGCTCGAGGCACCAGAGGGCAAGCGGTGCTCTTGAGGTTCGATGCGCAGCAAACAACAACTTCAAAAGCAAAACCACAAAAGAAAAACCCCCGCTTTTAAGGGCGGGGGTTTTAGGGGTAAGGAGCTTGACGATGACCTACTTTCACAGATGTCCATCCACTATCATCGGCGCAAAGGCGTTTCACGGTCCTGTTCGGGAAGG
>SKIZ01000107.1 GCA_007116135.1 Burkholderiaceae bacterium | reverse complement strand
TTTGACTACTTGCCAAATAATTGCCTGTGTGTGACCCACGGCGATTTGCAAGCGGCCATGCAGGGCTTTTGGAACGACACGCAATCACGCTACAGCTTTTTAAAAAGCGATAACGAGCGCCCGGTGCTAGCCCCCGAGGCTTTGTTTTTGACAGCGCAAATGCTCTTTGAGCAACTAGGGCAGCATGCGCGCTTAGCGCTGACCGAGTCCTTGGAGCAGCCGAATTATCAAAAAGCACCAACGGTGGCCATTAATCGTCGGGCTCAAGATCCCTTGGCCGACTTGCGCGAGGTATTGAACTCAAGCGCCTTTGGGCGCGTGGTCCTTTGCGTGGACTCCAATGGCCGGCGCGAGACCATCGTACAAATGCTAGCCGAGCACCAAATCGAGCCCGACACCCCATTGACTTCGCTAGCTGACTTTCTAGCCACAGATGCTCAATTTGGCGTCGTGGTCGCACCGATGGACACCGGCTTTGTGGTGCTTGCCGATCGGCTGGTCCTGCTGACAGAAAACGACCTGTACCCCGGTCACGCTGCATCAAGTCGGCGCGCTGGGCGCGATAGACGACGCACAAGCGACGTCCATGCGATGGTGCGTGATCTCGCTGAACTACGCGCCGGCGATGCGATCGTGCATATCGAGCACGGTGTCGGACGCTACCTTGGTTTGGTCAATATGGACTTAGGTGAGGGCGTTATGGAGTTTTTGCATTTGGAATATGCCAATGCTGCCAAACTCTATGTGCCCGTATCCCAATTGCACGTCATTGCGCGCTACAGCGGCGCAGACCCGCAAGCCGCACCGCTGCATCAACTAGGCTCAGGCCAATGGGACAAGGCAAAGCGCAAAGCGGCCAAGCAGGTGCGCGACACGGCAGCCGAATTACTCGACCTTCACGCCAAGCGCGCCGCGCGCCAAGGCCACGCCTTCAAAGTGACCCCCGGCGATTACGAGCTATTTGCCGAAGGCTTTGGGTTTGAGGAAACGGCAGATCAGGCCGGCGCCATCGAAGCGGTTGTCAGCGACATGGCGAGTGACAAGCCCATGGACCGACTGGTATGCGGCGATGTTGGCTTTGGCAAGACCGAGGTGGCCTTGCGTGCGGCCTTTGTCGCAGTATCTAACGGCCATCAGGTCGCGCTGCTGTGTCCAACCACACTTTTGGCCGAGCAACACACACAGACCTTTACCGACCGGTTTGCCGATTGGCCCATCAAAGTCGTCGAGATGTCACGGTTTCGATCGCCCAAGGAAACCAAAGCAGCCATCGATGGCATTACAAGTGGCTCGGTCGATATCGTGATCGGCACACACAAGGTTTTGTCCAAAGATGTGAAGTTCAAAAAACTCGGTCTAGTCATCATCGATGAGGAGCACCGGTTTGGCGTGCGCCAGAAAGAAGCGCTCAAATCCCTGCGTGCCGAGGTTGATATCCTGACCTTGACTGCGACGCCGATTCCACGCACCTTGGGCATGTCTCTTGAGGGGATTCGGGATTTTTCCGTCATCGCCACCGCCCCGCAGAAACGGCTTTCGATTAAAACCTTTGTGCGCCGTGAAGACAACAGCACGGTGCGCGAGGCGCTTTTGCGTGAGCTCAAGCGCGGCGGTCAGGTCTACTTTCTGCACAACGACGTCCAGACCATTCAAGCACGCCGCGAACGGCTCGAGGCGCTCGTGCCTGAAGCCCGTATTGGTGTGGCGCACGGGCAAATGGGCGAGCGCGCGCTTGAACAGGTCATGAAAGACTTCTATCAGCAACGCTACAACGTGTTGCTATGCACCACCATTATCGAAACCGGCATTGATGTCCCCACAGCCAACACCATCATCATTCACCGTGCTGACAAATTTGGCTTGGCACAACTACACCAGCTGCGAGGTCGGGTTGGGCGCTCGCATCACCAGGCATACGCCTACCTGTTGACCCCAGGTGAGGACGCCACCACACGTCAGGCGCAACAGCGCCTTGAAGCGATACAAGCCATGCAAGAGCTCGGTTCAGGCTTCTTTCTGGCCATGCACGATCTCGAAATCCGTGGCACCGGCGAAGTACTCGGCGAGTCACAATCGGGCAACATCCAGGAGATCGGTTTCTCGATGTACAACGACATGCTGATGCAGGCCATACGTGCGCTCAAGGCCGGTCAAGAACCAGATCTCGATGCAGCACTTGCTGCAGGCTGTGAGGTGAACCTGCACCTGCCAGCGTTGCTGCCAAACGACTACTGTCCCGACGTGCACGCCCGCCTTGGGATCTACAAGCGCCTTTCAAACACCACCCATGCCGATGACCTGACCAGCATTCAGGAGGAGCTCATTGACCGCTTTGGTAAGCTGCCCGAACCGGCCCAAGCGCTCATAGCCACACATCAGCTTCGCATTGCTGCAGCTAGCCTGGGCATTAAAAAGATTGACGCCAGCGAATCACAAACCATCATTCAGTTTGAGGCCACCACGCCAGTTGACCCGGTTAAACTGATCGACTTGGTTCAGCAACAGAAGAACATCCGCTTTGCTGGACCCGACCGCTTGAAGGTCGATATCAATGCCCTTGAGCTAAAGCCGCGCACCGACGCCATCCGATCCTTGTTAAAGCGGATGCACTGAAACCAACCACCGCGACCACCACCACCAAAATGACCACCGACCTCATCGTGCAATCACCGGGATTAAGCCTGTCGTTGATCGACCAAAGCGGTGCGCTTGTGAGCGCCAACGGCATGCGCTGGATCAGCAAGTCGGCAGCGCGCCTGTTTGATGTCGAGCAGACCGATCAAACGCAAGCCGAGCTTAGGGCCTGGGCTAGCGAGCAGCACTGCGACATCGCCTTTGTCGAGGCTGGGGCACAACTGGCCGACTGCAAGGTGCTGGTCATGGACATGGATTCGACCTTGATCAATATCGAGTGCATCGATGAGATCGCCGCACATGCCGGTGTTAAGGCCGAAGTCGCCGCCATCACTGAGCGAGCCATGCGAGGTGAGATCACGGAGTTTGCCGATAGCCTACGACTGCGAGTGGGCTATTTGGCGGGCTTGGATCAATCGGCGCTGCAAGCCGTCTACGACGAACATCTACAACTCAATCCTGGCGCGCAGCGCCTATTGGAAACGGT